>JAFTOB010000159.1 GCA_017451545.1 Clostridia bacterium
AAAAGTTTGTCGGGAGCCGGCGCCGAAACGCCGGTCGAGCTCCGCAGAGCTCGAAATCCTCCTTTTTGCGTCTCGGAAAAAAGAAGCGAAAAATTGGGTATGGAGCGAAGCGCAATACCTAATTTTTGGCTTCTTTTTTCAGCAAAAAAAGCAAATAGGATGGGCAAGGCAAAGCCGCTGTGGTTTTTAATGTCCTACCGCAGCAATATTCGGTTAAACCGTTCGTTAGCGCGGCCTGAAAAACAAGCCAAATTTTAGGTATTTCATACCCAAAATTTCGCTTCTTTTTCACTGAAGCAAGGGCCGCGTGGCAGGGGTGTGTCGCCCGTGCGCGGGCGACCAACGGGTTGCCGTTGGATCGCAAAAAACTTTTGAAAAAGTTTTATCAAAACTTTCAAAAATGGGTTAAGCTTAAACTTCAAACTCCGATTTTTCGCTCTCTTGCCGCAAAAATAACGGAGCCGAAAGCTCGGCTCCGTTTTACAGGTCATTTGTTTTTAAGCATTTCCTCGCAGAGCTCGGCAAAATCGGGCTCGGGCCAGCTCTTGTTCAGGTTGCACGAAAGTCCCATATCCTGCGGCGTGCGGTAATCGGGCAGATTCTCGCGCTCGGTGAGCTCCTCCCGCACCGCCTGCAGGTACTTGTAGCCAAACTTGTGGCTGGGGGCGATGAAATGTCCCTCGTCCCACTCGTTCCAGTTGTCGAGCATAAGGATCTTCTTGCCCCACGCGCCGTCGGGCAGGGCGTCGGATTGAGCCTTCACGTCCCGGAGAACCTGTCTGAAGCCCTCGGGGGACAGGTGCCAGATCTTTGACAGATGGAAAGTGTAGCCCATATCGATCCAATGCTTGGTGGTTCGCGGCGTGGGATCCCAGAAGCAGGACACCGTGGGCACGAAGCGCAGGGCATCCTCGGCAAACTTTTTACGGACGGTCTCCTTTTGTCCCTCGATCACGTCCTCCTCACTCGGGTAGCTCTCGGCGGGCTTATAGCTGTTGGTGTAGGAGAAGCGGAAGTCATAGCCGCGCGCCATCAGCGCGTCATACTCCGCGCCGCTCTTTTTGTAATCGCAGATAGCGAAGATCATACCGTCAAAGCCCTCGCCCTTTGCGTACTCGCGGCAGGCATCGAAGGCGGCCGCCTGATCGGCCGGGTTGGGCCAGACCTCCTCAAAGCGTGGCGAATAATAGAGGAAAAGCACCGGCTTATTGTCGATTATAAGATAATTTCCGCGCTTGAAGTAATTCTCGCACCAAAAGGGCATCAGATTTTCCACAAGGTCGCGGGAGTCGGTGGTTCCCCAGCGGGGGCTGTTCTCGAACATAATGGCGAACTTGATCATTTGGTTGTATCGGGCATTGAAGAGTGCCTCGTGGAGGCCGTGACCGCAGCGCAGATCGTTGACCGTCACGGGTTTACCTTGATTTTCGGGCTTTCTGTACCAGCAATGGATGAAGCAGTTGATGCCGTGCTCCAAAGCCCATTTGATCTCCCAATCGGCGTACTCGGGGTTTTCCTCGTCGTAGTAGCCGCAAAGAGGGGTGCGGTCGGGGTAGGTGTGCAGATCGTTGAAGGCATCGTGAAGTCCTGCCGAGCCCTTTTTCCAAGCAGCGTAATAGTGAACGGCCACAACGCGGTCGGGGGTTGCGGGCTGTGGGACGGGAATATAATTTTCAAGCTTGACGTTGTACATTTTAATCTCCAAAAAGTTTTATTCAGATTGATTTTACCAAAAAGCAACGCGCTTTTCAATACACAAAGCAAACATAAATTTGTGTAAAATAAAGACGATCAGTCAAACTGCGAGTTGTAAAGGGTGCTGTAAAAGCCGCCGAGGCGCATAAGCTCCTCGTGGTTTCCCTGCTCTGTTATGCGGCCGTCCTTGACCACCACGATAAGGTCGGCGTTTCTGACGGTGGACAGGCGGTGTGCTATGACGAAGCAGGTGCGCCCCTCCATCAGTCGGTTCATTGCCTTCTGTATGTTTACCTCGGTGCGCGAGTCCACGTTTGAGGTGGCCTCGTCGAGAATGAGCATTGAGGTCTTCGGCAGCATTGCGCGGGCGATGGTGATGAGCTGCTTTTGACCCTTTGAGATATTCACGCCGTCGTCCGAAAGCAGGGTGTCGTAGCCCTCGGGCAGACTCTCGATAAAGCTGTGTATCCTCGCCGCCTTGGCCGCCTCGACCACCTGTTCGCGGGTAGCACCGTCGCACCCGTATGCGATATTTTCGTAGATGGTACCGTAAAAGAGCCAGGTATCCTGCAATACCATAGTATACGAGGCGCGGAGCAAATCACGGGCGATGTTATAAATATCGTCACCGTCGATCATAATGGCACCGCCCTCGGCATCGTAAAAGCGCATAAGCAGATTGATGACCGTGGTCTTGCCCGCACCCGTAGGGCCTACTATTGCCACCGTCTGACCCGGGCGAGCGCGGAGGGTCAGGTCGTGGATAATGGTCTTTTCGGGCACGTAACCGAACTTGACGTGCTCGAGGCTCACGTCGCCGCGCACGTCGGTGACTGCCTTCGCGCCCTCGGCATCGGGCTTTTCGGGCTCCTCGTCCAGCACCTTGAAGATGCGGTCGGCAGCCGAGCAGGCCGACTGGAACTCGTGCAGAATATTGGCGAACTCGTTGATGGGTCCCGCAAACTTACGGGAATACTGCACGAATTTGGAAACTCCGCCTATGGTAATGAAGAAAAGCGAGCCTGCAACCACCGTTCCGTTTGTGGAAAACATCAAAAGGATGCCGCCGAGAATGGTGATAAGGGAAATGGACAGGTTGTTGATAAAGTTAACGGTAGGGCCGAGGGTCGCGCCGTAATATTCGGCCTTGTAATAGGCCTCCACCGCCTCAAAATTGCGCCCGTCAAAGCGGGAAACTATCTCATCCTCGCGGTTGTAGGCGCGGATGGTTCGGGTTCCCGACAGCATCTCCTCTGCATAGCCGTTGAGCTCGCCCAGCTTGTGAGAGCGGGCGCGGAAGAGGGGGCGCACCTTCTTTGCTCTAAAGCGAGTAAAGAGGATGGACGCAGGGACGGTGACAACGAAGACCAAAATCATGGGCTTCGAGATCTGCCACATAAATATCAGAGAGCCCAGCACCGTGTAGATGCTGGCCATGACCTGCACAAGGTCGTGGGAAAGCGACGAATTCAGGGTGTCGATGTCGTAGGAGATTCGGCTGATGATGTCACCCGTGGCGTGGGTGTCGAAATATCCCACGGGCAGGGTGGTCAGCTTTTCGAAAAGCTCCTTGCGCATTGAATAAACTATGCGCTGGCTGAGGAATATCATAGTCGCCGCCAGCACGTAGGACAAAACGGCGGCCGCGGCGTAGCAGATGACCATCCACTTGACGTTGTACAGCACGGCGTCCATATCCACGCCGCCCTCGGCGGCGATGGCATCGATGGCGTCACCCGAGAACTGCGGGCCCATCAGGGCAAGCTGATTTGAAAGTAACGTGAAGGCCACGGCGATAATAATCAGATACCAATGGCGAAGCATATATCCTCCCAGCCTGCGGAGGATCTTGCCCGTTGAGCGGCGGTCGAGCTTTTCGGGGGCCGCGCTCTTGTTGGGGTTGTTCTGTGCGCGCGGGTCGCGCATAAATCCGCCTCTATTCAACTATGGCACCTCCCATCTGCGAGTCGCTGATCTCACGGTATATCTCACAGTCGCGCAGGAGCTTTTCGTGGTCGCCCATATCGACGATCTCACCGTCCTCCAGCACGATTATAAGGTCACAGCCCATGACCGAGCTGACTCTCTGCGCCACCGTGACCGTTGTGGTGTTGCCCATATGTTCGGCAAGAGCGCGGCGCAGATTTGCGTCGGTCTTGTAGTCGAGAGCCGACGAGCTGTCGTCAAGGATCAGAATATCGGGCTCGGCGGCCACGGCACGGGCGATGAGCAGACGTTGCTTCTGACCGCCCGAAACGTTGGTTCCCTTGGCCGAAAGCATATGCTCATACCCATCGGGGAAGCCATCGATAAAGTCGGCGGCTTGAGCTATGGCGGCGGCCTTATGCATAGCCGCGTCGTCTATATCGCGGCCGAATCGGATGTTCTCGGCCACCGTGTCGGCGTAGAGAAAATCGTTTTGCAGCGCCACGCCGAACATTGTGTGCAGCTCGTCTCCGGGAATGGTGCGGATATCCCGCCCGCCGATGCGGATCGAGCCGCTGTCCACGTCGTAAAAGCGCATAAGCAGGCTGATGAGGGTGGTCTTTCCGCTACCCGTGGCGCCGATGATACCGAGAGAGCCGCCCCGCTCCAGAGTAAAGCTGATATCGGTCAGATTATTGCGCTTGCCCTTGTAGGAAAAGCTGACGTGATCAAAAACTATGTAGGGCTCGTCCGCGCGGACGGGATATTTTTCCTCGCTCTCGGTGGCGAGATCCTCCTCGGTGGCCAGCACCTCCTCGATGCGCCGCGCCGAGGCCGAGCTCTTGGTGTACATAACGAAAATTCTCGTCAGGGTCATCATAGCCATAGAGATCTGGGTGAAATACTGCATAAAGGCGATGATGGTCTCGGGCGCGGATCGATTGCCCATAACCAGATTCGCGCCAAGCAGGACCACGAGAGTGCTGCCGAGGTTCATAAGGAAGGTCATAATGGGGTTGACCACGCCCATGGTCAGTCCCGCACGCTTCTCGTCGGCGACCAGCGCGCGGTTGACGGCATCGTAACGGGCGTGCTCGTGCTCGGCTCGGGACAGTGCCTTGATAACGCGTATACCCTGGGAATCCTCGCGCACCACACGGATCATTCCGTCCACCGAGCCTTGAACGCGAGTGTAGAGCGGCACGCCGCGACGGGAAACGAAGAAGACGGTGACGAAAATGAAGGGCAGCGCGGCGATCATAACCAGCGCAAGCATGGGATCCATAAAGAGAGTGATGCCGAGGCCGCCGATGAGCAGGATCGGCGCGCGCACGCCCATTCTCTGCATCATTCCCACAAAATGGTGGGTGTTGTAGGTGTCGGTGGTCAGACGGGACTCAAGGGACGGTATGGTGAATTTGTCGGTCTGACGGGCCGAAAGGCGCATTGTGCGATCAAAAAGATCGTGGCGTATTTTCTCGGAGAAATTGCGCGCCACGCGGGCGGCCATTCGGTTGGCTATAATGTTCAGCACGCAGGCCGCGGCGGCGCAAAGCACCATAAGGCCGCCGAAAAGCACGATGCGCCAAACGTCGCCGCTGAGAATAACCGTGCCGAGTATGTAGCTGAGAATGAGCGGGAGCACAAGCTCCACCACCGTGCCGAGCACCTTGATGCCCAGCCCCAGCGACATCCTGCGGTAAAAAGGCTTCAGATATTTTAAGATCAGCTTCACTCGGATGCCTCCTCTCTCGTCTTGACGTACTCGCGGGCGCGGTCGGCCATTTTAGAAAGCAGCTCGGCAAATCGCTCAAGCTCGGCCTCGTCAAGCCCCTCGGTCAGATATTCGTTCCACTCGCGAGTGACCTCCCGAAGGCGGGGCAGGATGGCGTATGCCTTCTCGGTCGGGAAAACGAGAGTGACGCGGCGATCCTCCTCGCACCGACGGCGCTCCACGTAGCCGCTCTCCTCAAGGGCGGCAAGGTGACGGGTCACATTGCTTTTGTTGATGCAAAGCTCTTGTGCCAAGCGATCCTGCGGCACACCGGGATCGCGGCAGAGGGCGAAAATGTAGCCGTGATGATAGGGCGACAGCTCGCAGTCCTGCACCCTGTCAGCGCGGAAAAGCGTGATACACCGGCTGACCGTGTTGATATTTTTCATAAATTTAGGCATTTTTATCTCCCAAAAGAAAATAGTTGCAAACGCAACGGTTGCGCTTGCAACTATATTATACCACATTTTCCGCGTATGTCAATAAGGTAATGAACATAAAAAATCGTCACATCTTATGGGTAGGCTTTGATTGGTTCTTGTCGATGAGCTTATAGCACATTTTTCAGATAATGTCAAGTTAACGAGGGTAAATTTGCTTATTTAATATTTTACCCTCGTTAACATCATATTAATCTTATTTGCCGTAAACAGCAATTTCCTTTCTCTTATGCTCGCTTTGATGATGAAGCTTATCTATGATTTTTCTTTTTTCACTTGGAATTTCTTTGCCGCAAAGAAACGCATCAAGCTCGGCGTAAGTCACACCCATTTCGCCCTCGTCGGTCTGACCGTCAAAAAGTGCCGCTGACGGAGCCTTTTCTATGATTTGTTTGGGAGCATTCAGGTAGCGGAGAAATTCATAGATCTCGGTTACGGTCAGGTCAGAGATCGGATTGAAATCGTGAGCACCATCTCCCCATTTTGTGAAATATCCAACGTAGGCTTCACTACGGTTTCCCGTACCTACCACAAGT
>JAFTOB010000160.1 GCA_017451545.1 Clostridia bacterium
CTCGAATATGTAGTTGAAATTTTTGATATAGCAATACTTGGGATTCCCCTTGAAGGGCGGCGGATTCGATATGTCGCCGTGCTCGTTTATAAGCGAGCACCAATGTGCGCTTGAGGAAGAATTGTAATTTTCTTTTATGTATTTCGTTTTGTCAACGGGAACCTTTTCGCCGCATACCAGATCTATCGGGCAAAAATTCGGATCGTACTCAAAAAGCATATCGATAAAATCAACGTCCTCGGACACGAAATAAACTATGGGCTTTTTGCCGAATATAAAAGACAGCTGCTGTTTTACCTGCTTTAACTGTGACATAATTTTTGCGTAAGCTTTGATAGCTTTCCTTTCAAAATTTATTTGGCGCGCTTATTCCTCGGAATGTATGGGCGGCTGATCGAAGTTCAAAAGCACCTCATCCACCAGCATAAGAAGCTGATCGGGCTCCATTTCCTTTGCGTAGCCGTTCTTCAAGAAGAAGCGGACGATCACATCGGTCATATTATTGCACTGGAGAGTGTATCCCGCCACGTTCAAAAGGTACTCTGCATCCTCTTCGTCGAGATGCAAATAAAATACCATCTCAAGAAGGCGTTTTTTCGTCGGAATAAAGCCCTTCTTGTATCTGTGCCAATATCTGTGGTCAATGCCCATCAGATTGTAAAAATCAGATACCTTTGCGTATCCCGATTCGAGGATGAACACCACCAGCGTTTCGTAAAAGGTCATATCCGAGAGAGCGGCATCGAGAGCGTCGCCCACCATATCTATAACGTCATCGGGATCAACGGTAGAAATGAATGCCGTCCCTGCCCTGTTTTGCAGGGCGTCACGCTTGCTCATAAGAAGCTGAAGCTCCTTTGAATCCGCATCAAACAGACCGCAAATGGCACTCCATGTGTCTCCCTGCGCGTAAAGCAATATTCGGTGAAGCAGTGCGCTGTCTGCGCGCGCGTAGGAATTGACGGCCAGGGCCGATGCTACCTTGTAGCCCACGCTCTCGTTTTCGTTGCCTGCAAACTCTGAATCAACGAAGACACGGACACTTTCGAGCAATAATTCTTTATCAATGGCAGGCATATGCATTCCTCCCGAATCCAAATGTTTTTATTATGTATGCAAATGTATATCTATATTGTAAATTATATCATATGTTTTTCCAAAAATCAACATCTATATATGTTTTGGTGCAATTTTTTGTGGTTTTTTTGAATCTTAATTCATTTTTATGTCATAAATTTTTGCGGAAGGTTCGGCAGATCAATTACCCGCGCAAAAAACAAGATAAGCTCAAGGGACACCAACCATAAGCAGGTAGGTGTCCCTTGGATTTTTCGACAATCATGCCTTTGTGATTTCAATTTTTACGTCAAGAGTATTTTGTGAAGTTGCGATAAATACGCGGTAATGTCCGTTTCGGTTGGCGGCGATTTTGTTAAGATCAACAATTTTTCCGTTCGTAGTATATCTGCATATAAAGCCCTCGTAGGATACGGTCAGCGAATGCTCCCCAACCGTAATTTTGGGGGACACCTCTCCGTCAAAGCAAAAGGCGGGAAGCGCATATCCTATCTCGCCGTCGCCCTCGACGGTGATCGACACGCCGCTCTCGTTTACCGTGTAATGCTCGCGGATGGTTCGGTTATCGGAAAATTTACACAGCAGGGTGGCCGACGCGCTCTCATTATCCGCGCCGTACTCCGACACCTCGTATTTTGTGTCCCCGTCGGCACCGAGCAGCCAGCCGTCTTTCTCTCGGACAGCAGAGCACAAAGAAAAAGCAAAGGGCTTTTCGGTATCTACCGTATAATCCGGCTCGGCGGGACAGGGGCAGGACAGGCAGACCGTCGACGGCGCACCCTCTCTGTGAACTCTGCCGAGGCCGTTTGCATCGTAAGAGGGATCGGCATCCAGGTCAAATTCTATCGCGTAGCCACCGCTCTTTAAAAAGAGCTTGTGGAAATATTCGGTGGTATGGAAAGCCGCCGGCTCGTGATCGAGCGATACCTCCGTCGGGATCGAATCATCGTGCAAAAGATATGCCGCGTACAGAAAGGAAGCGACCGTTATCATATATTTATCAAAGTACCCATAACCCTCACAGCCGTATTTCGTTTCTATCGGGAATCTGTTTTTGACATGGTGTATCGGCTGCTTGCCGATCCAATATTCTATGACATTCAAGGCCCGGGTGATAGCAGCTTTGAAAGCCTTTACAAGCTCTGTATTTCCTTCCTTTGCATATCTTCTTGCCTCGTACTCAAAAAGCATCATCAACCACGCTTCGTTATTCAAAAACTGGTTGCTCCGTCCGCCGAAGGGGATCTCTCCGTTTGGCGATTGCATCTTCAGGGTCATTAATGCGGCTTTTTTCAGATATCCGTCGATCTGATCGCGGTATTTGCCATCATACCCGAAGTGCAAAAGCAAGCAGCACAGCCCTCGGGTAACGATGTCATACATTACCGGCTGGTGGTTCACCGCATTCTTATTGTCCCGATACATCCCGTTTTCGTCAAACCATTGCATTTGCTGCTCAAGCAGTGAATCAATAAGCTCTGATGACTCACAAAGTCCTGCATTCTGACGGAAAAGCTCGCTGAGCGAAAGGAAGAAAGCCCAGTTTCGTGCTCGGTTTGAGAGCGCTTTTTCATAAGAATTATAGCATTTTTCGGGTTCGATGGCGGCAAGATCGCGCTTCCAAGCCGCAATAACTTCGGCATCGACCACCCCTGCCGCCTCAAGCTCCGCGATACAGCTCAGAACCTCGCGCACCGAAAATTCGTTTGCTGCGTGGACGTATGGACGAAGAAACATTTTACAGCACACGTCCATCATCTCTACGAAGATCGGCAGAAGATCCTTTCGTCTGCCGTGGGCGATAAGAATTCCGATATTTGACGTCAGACGGGGGAAGCCGTGCTCGGTGAGACCGTTGGTCTTTACGTCATTCAAATAGCGCAAAATATGTTCATCAGTATAAGCGGAAAGCGCTTTTTCCATTAATTCGATATATCGTTCTTTCATGATGTTCTCCTTATGCCATGGTTTCAAGCATTTTTTCTGTTACTTCATAGTGGCAGGGTTCTCCGCTCAGATACGCCCGACATTCGTCAAGCATATATTCTCCCATACGCGCCACCTCGTCACCCGCGCTTCCTGCGATATGGGGTGTCAGCAGGCAGTTTGGCAGAGTATAGAACGGGTGATCCTCCTCGGGAGGCTCGGGATAGGTGACGTCGAGGAGAGCCGTCAGGTCGGGGCGCTCACGCAGAACGCGAACCAGATCGTCCTCAACCACCTGCGCGCCGCGCCCCGTGTTGATAAACACGGCGTTTTCCCTCATACGGCTGAAATGACCGTAATTCAGCATTCCCTGCGTTTGCGCGTTGTTCGCCAGATGATTTGACACGGCGAAGGCGCGCTCAAACAGCTCATCGAGCTCGCATTTTTCGACGCCAAGCTCGGCGGCCACATCATCGGGCAAAAAGGGATCGAATACGATGACCTTCAAATTGTATTGCTTCAGCATTTGAATGACGAGTTTACCTATCATTCCCGCGCCGATGATGCCGACGGTCTCGCCGTAATTTCCGCGTATCTCCCCGAATTTGTCACGCGCGGCCGTATATTCGCCCTTTGAAAAGAGGCGCGAGGTGAGAAAATAGCCCTTATTGGCAAGTATTATCTGCGCCACGGTCATCTCGGCAACGGGCACGGCGTTTGCCGCCCACGCGGAAAATACCCTCACTCCGCAATTCAGAAAAGGACGGGCAAATTTTTGAACCGTTCCCGCACCGTAAAAGACGCATTTAAGCGACGGAAAGCACGCTTTTATTTCTTCTTCGGTAAAGCTCGGCATTCCCCAAGTCGAGAAAATAAATTCCACCTCCGAGAACAGGGGCGGCTCGGATAGAACTTCGGCCTTGGTATATACTTTCTTTTCGATATTCGTAAAGGTCTGCAGCTCGCAAACCGTTTTTTCACCGTAAACCTTGAATATCTTATCGTCCTTTTCACAAAGAAATATTGCTCTCATATGTTTTCTCCAATAATGTTTTTCAGCGCGGCGGCCTCGCCCGCAAGCTCCTCGAGCGTTCCGTTCGGCATAAATTCAAGCAAAAGCGTGCGAGGGGCAAAAAATGCCTTTATATATTCCCGCCACTCGCAGGCGGCATCGGCAAGCGGGAGCTTTCGGTCGCCCTTCCAATTGAACACGTGAACGCACTCGGCAAAGGGTGCGATCTTTTTTGCGTTTTCAACATTCTGCTCGGCGCTCTGCCACTGAAAAGGCTGCCAATACATACGGAAATTCGGAGAATTTACCGTCTCCATAAGGTGCACCGCATCGTCGGGATCCTCGGTAAAGGTTCCTCTGTGGCACTCCATACAAAGTGTCACGCCGTTATTTTCTGCGATATCAGCCGCCCTTCGGCAGACCTCGAAAAAACCGTTTTTCTCTGCGTCGGTCATATCCTTGCCGCTTTTTCTTCCGCACCAGAGGCGGAGAATATCCGTGCCGAGCAGCTTTGCGGCTTGGATATAGTCCTCCAGTTCTTCTGCGGGCGTTTCGCCCAAGCGGAAATACGTGCCGTACGACGAGCAGGCTATGCCGTATTCCGCTTGCAGTGCGGCGATCTCACGGAGTCTTTCCGCGCCGCGGCAGGGCGCGTGGATATCACTTCCCCACTCAATGCAGGAAAGCCCCGCCGCCCGTGCCGCTTCTATTATCGTTCTTGGGTCGAGCTGTCGAAATGATACCGACACCAAGCCCGGATTATATTTGCTTTCTTTCATTGTCCATCTCCTGCTTCTTTCTTGCCAGCAGCTTTTCAAACCATAGCTCGGGCTCGGGCATTTTTGATACCTTTTCGATATGAGAGGCTGCTCCTTTTGTGAGGGTTCGTGTCTCTCGCTTTGCCACGCAGCTTACGGGCTTTCTGTCAACGAAGGCCGAGCCGTGTGTGCCGATCTCCTCGGCCGAGCAAAGCATTGCCGACAGAGTCGAGCGTTGGGTCAATATCATATCGTAAAGCCGGAAAAGCTCTGCTGTCTGAGATTTGTCCTCGATCAGAACGGTCTCAAAGAACTCATCGTACAGACGGTCTGCCTTTCCAAGCAAAGCTCTCATACCCTCGGTGCTTCTGTCAAAGTCGGCAACTCGGCTCATCTCGGTCTGAAGCTCGTTTCTCATCCTTGCAATATTTGACTTACCGTATCTTACGGCAGGTGGCGTATAGATAGGCTTGGATGACGAGCGATCCTGCCTTTTTGCAATATGCTCGGCCGCGCGCAGACTGCCCACCTGGGTGGAATTGAGGGCACTGCCGCCGGGGCGGTAAACGCCGAAGGTGCCTGCCGCCTCGCCGGCAACGTAGAGCCCGTCAACGTCACTTTGCCAATTTCCGTCCACCGCAACGCCGCCGTTGCAGTGCTGTGCGCAAACGGCGATCTCCAGGGGCTCTTCGTACAGGTTGATCCCGTGGTCGGCGTAAAGCTCGACAGCTCCCCTGTTCATTTTCGCAAGTCGCTCGATTGGCGTGCCGAAGAGCGCCCCCGAATTTTTAAGATATTCGTATGCTTCGTCGGGGAGAAGGAGAACGTCGAAACCGTTTTCAAGCCCCCTCGGATTTTTGTTAAAGTCGAGATATACTTTATTGCCCCGTTTGATCTGCTCGGCAACGAGAATATCGACCGCGGATGAGCCTTCTGTTTTTCTCGTGTCAAAGGGCCACTGATAGCCCTTGAGAAAAATGAGACCCAGCGAATCCGCGCCCAGACTGTCGTACAGAAATTCCTTTTCGTTTCCGTCCCTGTCAACCGAAATATAGCGCGGAAGCACCTGCTGATAGGTGCCCGACAGATTCCAACGGAATTTTGTGCTGGCAATTCCGTACTGCCACTCCTCCATATTTGAAAGTGTAGCTCCCGCATCGATGGCAAGCCCCGTCGCCCCGTGCTGACTTTCGGGGTAGACCGTGTTTTTGTAGACGCAGGCAGGGCCGCCCGTGCAAAGCACGATGTTTTGGCAAGCGATGACCGAGCTCTCACCCGTTACCGTGTTCGCGCAGGCCACACCAGTGACCGAGTTGTCCTCGGTTATTATTTTTATAACCCGCTCAAAATCAATGATCTCAATGCCCTTGGCGATTACCGAGCGTTCAAGCGCCTCGGTCATATATTTTGAGGTCAAAGGACCGCAGGAGGTGGCGCGGGTGCGTGGATCGTGGTCGGTCTTATACCCCGCGTATTCGCCAAATTCGTTGGTCGGGAACGGAACTCCAAGCTCAACGAGGCGCATAAAGCAACGGGTGGAATAGGCCGCCTCGCACAGCGCGTGCTCACCCATAACTCCGCCGCCCGAATAAAGCGTTTCCGCCATCTCGCGCACACTGTCTCCGTCGCCTCCGCAGAGCGACAGCTTATAATAGGTCTGCTTGTCGCTGCCCGTGTTCCGCGACGTACCCATAAAACGCCCCTCGGTGACAATGGCAATATCACGGACTCCGAGGTCATAGAGGCGGTCGGCGGCATTAAAGCCCGCGCACCCCGTGCCGATTATCAAGGTATGGTACTGCTTTTTCATAGCTTCCTGATGTGCATTCCGCCGTCGAGTATCAAGGACTCGCCCGTCATATAGCCGAGCGTGCCGTCGCAAAGGGCGACAACGGCTTTTGCCACGTCCTCGGGCGTTCCCCATCTGCCGAGAGGCACAAGCCCACCTGCGATAAGATCATCGTACTTTTCTTTCACCGCTGAGGTCATTCCTGTGGCGATGATACCGGGGCAGATCTCGTTTACCGTGATCCCCTCGGCGGCAAGTCTGTCGGCAAAGAGCTTGGTGATCATAGAAACCCCCGCCTTTGAGATGCAATACTCTCCACGGCTCGTCGAGCTGGTGTACGCCGAGCAGGAGGAAATATTGACGATTGAACCGCCATTCCCTTGCTTGACCATCCTGTTTGCCACCGCCTGTGTCAAAAAGAGAGTTCCCTTGGTGTTGATTCCCATAACGTAGTCGTAGCTCTCCTCGGTCATCTCTAAAATGTCGTTACGCACACGCGGAGCAACACCCGCCACGTTGACGAGAACCGCGACATCTCCCTTTTCGACGGCGGCGCAGAACAGCTTTTCCCTGTCCTCGGCCGAGGAAATATCCCCCGAAACGTAAGTAATATCGAGTCCGTCAAAATCCGAGAGGTCGGGATGCTCGCTCCGCCCCATTCCCACGACGGCATATCCCTTTTCGGCAAGCATAAGCGCGCTCGCCTTTCCGATGCCGCCCGCAATTCCGGTTACTATCGCAATTTTCATTTTTGTATCTCCTTATAAAGCTCTCTGTAATATTCGTTGAATACCGCGCAGCCCGAGACCCGTCCCGCGCGCATCAGCTCGGTGCACCTGGAGCAGGCGAGACAGCATTTTTTCGGGTCAAACGCGCCGCGCAGGTGATCTCTGTAAAACTCGGGATATGCCAGCCACATTCTGCCGTAACCGACCAGATCACATACACCCTCGCAAAGCTGACGCTCCGATTGCTCGATCAGCTCGTCCCGATAATATGAAAGCCCCGAGCCGACCACCGTGAGCGTCGGGAATTTTTCTTTGATATGCTTTTCTATGTATTCAAAGCGCAGAAGCCCCTCCTCCGCCGTTTCGGGAGGCAGATAGCCACCCTTTCTGTACGGGCGGTTGACGTGGGGATTGTAATAGGGGTTGCCGACGGTCACGTTCAGCATTTGCAAGCCCGCGGCTACGAGCTTTTCAATAAGCATATCGGGCTCGGTGAGATCAAGCTCATTCCGTTCGTTCGTTCCGAAGCCGTAGGGCTTTCGGACCATATCCGAAACGCTGAGGCGGGTTGTCAAAAGAATATTATCGGGAATCGCATTTTTCACCGCGCAAACACAGTCAAGATACAGCCGCGTCCGATTTTCAAAGCTACCGCCGTACCTTCCGCCGCGATCAAACGCCGACAAAAGCTCCTGAAAAAGATAGCCGTGGCAGGATTTTACGTCAACTCCGTCAAAGCCCGCCTCCACCGCAAGACGCGCGGACGACACGTATTTTTTGGGAAGCGTGTCGAGATACTCGTCGCTTACGATATTTTCATCTGTTAAGGGCCGTCTTTCTTCGTACAGGGGATTGCGGTAGGCGATCATCGGCAGAATGCTCTGCCGCCCCGAATGTGTGAGCTGTAAAATAAAGGTCGGAGATATTCCGCATTCTTCCTTTGCGATCCTTCGCATTTGGCTCAAAAGCGCCTTGAAATGCGGAAGGTTGTCCGCCGTCAGCATCATGTGCCGAGGATTCGTTCTTCCCTCGGGACAGACCGCGTTGGCCTCAAACCAAACCGTTCCCGCGCCGCTTCTTGCCGCCTTTAAGTATTTTTCGACGGTCAACTCGCTCGGGCTGCCGTCCGTATTGCAGTCGCAGCCCTCCATCGGCTGCAGGACCGCGCGGTTGTCTATCTTCCGTTTTCCTATGTAAATTGAGCTTTCGATCATCCGATAATATCCCTTTCCGTATCATATGCTTTGATTATATCATTAAATAAAAGATATGTATATTATTATTTTTGCATTTAACATTGCTTTTCTTGCAAAAATATGGTATAATATACCCGAAGGCGGTGATTTTGTGACTTATGAATTTAATACAAAGGATTTTGAAATCGAATATATTGAAAGCGAGACCGCGCATTCGGTTTTGTGGGAGCGCCATTGCCACGCGAAATACGAGATGATCGCGGTGGCCGAGGGCGATATTACCGTGACGCTTGAAGGGCAAAATTATCGCCTGCAGAAAAATCAGATCATCATTATTCCTCCGCTTCTCTATCATTCGGTCAGAGCAAACGGTGAGGGAAGCTATAAAAGAATTACGGCGCTGTTCTCTGCCGATGCGATCCCCTGCGTTTTGCGCGAGGATTTTGCAAAGCAGGAAAGAAACACGGCCGTCCATACCTCCCGCATAGAAAAGATCAAAGAGATATGTCAAAAGGAAGATGCGGCGTTTTTCGCTCCGTTGCTTCAAAGTCTGATGACAGAGATATTTTACGATGCCTTCATGATGCCGCAGGATCGCACGAAAGCCGAGACCGACGAGTTTTTGCGAAAGACCTTTGAGTATATCGATATGCACCTGCACGAAAAGATCCTGCTTGACGATCTTGCCAGGTATACTGCGAGATCAAAGTCCTCCTTTTGCCATCTGTTTGAGTCGAAAATGAATATTTCACCAAAGCAGTATATACTGCAAAAAAAGCTCGCTCTGGCGAGCAAGCTGATTGACGAGGGCGTACCCCACACCGCGGCGGCAATGCAGGTGGGATACGAAAATTACAGCAATTTCTACCGACTGTACCGCAAAAATGCCGAAAAGCTCTGATACCAAAAATTGTTTATTAAAAGTTTTTGCTTTTCTCTATAGAATTTTTGAGTACTATAAAGGAAACAAGCGCCCCTGCGGGGACGCTTGTTTCCTTATTGCGAAAGCAGATACAGCCTGCGGCTGATAAGATACACGCTTCGCGTGATGATATACGCCTTGCGGCGATGATATGCCATTGCTTTCGCAATGGATAAAAAATCGACAGGTCGAAACCTGTCGATTTTTGGTGCGGGTAAAAGGACATTTGAACTGCAGCGGCTCGCGCTGCGGCAAGAATGGTTTGGCTTTGTTTTTTTATTATCAATCACGGCGAAGCCGTGTATATCATCAAGACGGAGTCTTGCATATCATCAATTCCGAAGGAATTGCATATCATCATTGCGAAAGCAGATACAGCCTGCGGCTGATGAGATACACGCTTCGCGTGATGATATACGCCTTGCGGCGATGATATGCCATTGCTTTCGCAATGGATAAAAAATCGACAGGTCGAAACCTGTCGATTTTTGGTGCGGGTAAAAGGACTTGAACCTTCACCGAGTTGCCCCGACTAGAACCTGATGGTAACGTATCCTCGGTGAAAAGTTTAACCTTTACCGTACATATAATATGGAGTGACTATTTCTCCTGTATATTTATCTATCCAATATTCCGTGTCATAAGCATAATAGTTATCAACAATTTTTTGAATAACTATAACATAAATATGATCGGGAGCAGGCTCACTGACATCGAGTTCACCACGATAGGCATTTTTTCCATTATCAAGATCCGCATCTTTGCAATGATTTTCGACAATTTCTATCGCTTCCTCTACTGAAATACATTTATTCCCCGCTTCGCACGCAGGCGTTGTGATCTCCCCCGTAAAAGCATTGATCAATATCCGATCCATCGTTTGAACGTCGTAAGGCGTCGTGCCATCATCCCCATCTCTACCACCGTTTGATCTCCATTCAATCAAAAAATCCGCTGTATAATACTCCACGTCGGAACACGGCATATCGGTCAACACGATCTTTGCGTTCCAGATTGTTCCTGCACCGTAATCTTTGCTACCATCCTGACAGTCCCAATATGTGTTTGCCAAACTCCAAGCCTGCTCTTCCGTTACGGGATAGCAATTTGTCGACTTTAAGACATCACTTTCGTTGTTTTCCGTATCGCTATTCGTATGAGGCAATTCATTACCGTCATTTTGCACGGTGCAGGAGATCAGCGAAAGCATCATAATTAAGCAAAGCAAAATTGCAATATATTTCTTCATTTAAACCTCCGAATTTTTAGTCTGTAAGGTCAGTATAACATACCGAAAAAGGCGTGTCAATAAGGTGGGGAAAAGTTTTTTTATTTGGCACTTTTTGAGTTCAAAGTGGTGGAAAAACCTAAAAAAACAAAAAGGAGCAAAAGCTCCTTTTTGTTGGTGCGGGTAAAAGGACTTGAACCTTCACCGAGTTGCCCCGACTAGAACCTGAATCTAGCGCGTCTGCCAATTCCGCCATACCCGCGAACGAAGTGAAGCGAGTATGGCGGAATTTCAACTTCCGATGCTTCGCATCGGAACGTTGTCGCCATCACCCGCATCTGAAACGCGATCTCTCACGTCTCTATATAAAGCAATGCTTGATCAGGGCCATTGCTTATTTTCAAAAACAAAGCAGCCGCTTTTGCGACTGCTTTGCTTTGGTGCGGGAAACGGGACTTGAACCCGTACGGTGAAATCCACACGCCCCTCAAACGTGCGCGTCTGCCAGTTCCGCCACTCCCGCGTGAGCCGCTGCATTTGTTTGCAACGGTGATATTATACACCAACCCGACTTAAATGTCAAGCCCTTTTTTGAAATTTTTTCAAAAAAATTTTCGATTCGGGAAACCGCCCATAATATCGGTCAAATCCTGCCCTTTCTTTGGCAAAATGCCCAATACGTATGTCATAATTCCCTGCTCTTATCTGTATATGCCCTCTATTTCGCAAGGGTGGATTCGCTTGCGTGCTCCGGGTTGTGATATCGCACTCTCGGCTTTTTTATGTCCTCATAAAATACTGCTGTCGCCGTCTCTATATACGGAACCACCCAGAAAAGCAAAATTCCGCAGCTAAGCACGCTCAAAAGTATCCATCCTATAAAGCTGAGCTGAAGCAAAAAGTATTTGAGCTTATACCCGTCCATAAGTCCTATGGATTCATCCCTTGCCTCGGATTGAGACATTTTAGGATTATCGGCCAGCACGTACATACTCATAGCATACGAATAGCTTTTATATATACCCGGTATTATGAGAAGCAAGCTCCACAGTATCACAAAAAGGCTGTTCAGAAAATTCAGCAATATGGCATTCAGCATATTGCTAAAACCATCGTAAAGATTTCTGACTCTCATATTCTGACCTCGCACCACTCGCAGGCTGCACATGGTCATACCCAAAACGAGGGGCGAGCCAACCACAAATCCCGGAATTTCAAGCAAGAAAATACCGACGATGGCGGCAGAAATCGTGATACCTATATTAGCCAGGGTTATAAGGCCGAAGGTCTTACGCTTCCCTTTCAGGGATGCCCAGGCCTGCTTTTTGATCTCTCTTATTGTCATACTAACACCTCCGTTTGGTATATTATACCACTGATTGCAGATAAAATCAAGCAATTATCTCTTGCATATTGTCAAGTATTACTTGCTTTTTACTTTTTATTCCCTCTCAGCTTACGTTAAATCCTTTGAGCTCAAAAAACTTGGTATTGTAGATATATGCGGTGCCGTAGCTCTGCTTCGCCGTAACGTAATAGAAGGTATTCCCTGCCACGGAGGTGTTTTCAAGCCCCGTCGAGCTCATTCCGTAGGTCTTGCTCCAGCCGTAATGATATCCTTCGGGCATACGCCAGCTTGCGCCGGATTCAAAGTAAAACACCGTTACCGTGCGCGTGGTTCTCACTCTTCTTCTGCCTAAATGCGGCTCGTATATTTCCTCCTCCGCTATATGGCTTAAAACCTCCTCGGACACCGCGAGCTCGCCGTTTTTCAGCATATCGGTCATCTTGATTTTTTGGGCTTTTTCCTCCCGCTTTTCCGAAATAAACCTTACCGTATGATACACGGGCACGGTGAGTATAGCGATAGCGGGCCACGGGTTTTTCATAAGAATGCCCACAAGTATTGCCGCCAAAAGGAACGGGACAATATACACCAAGCGTTTTTCACTGCTTGTGTCTGACTTGTACTCAAAAACCGAGACAAGATCATTTCTCATATTATCGACGGTCAAAAGCTCTTTTTTCACAGCTCTTCCCCTTCCTTCAGATATTTCAAAAAGCCCTCGTTATCGTAGATGATGACGTTTTCAAGGACTCTGTCGCCGTTACCGAGGCCGCCCTCGCGGGTGTCCTTATTACGGATCTCCATCGGCATTTTCGACAGCAGAATTATATTGACGTCGCGTGCGTCGGGAGCCTTCCACGGCATAAACAGGCTTCTTTTCTGCCTCCACGTGCGCGTGCCGAGGGAGACGTGGGCGCTATCCTTGCCGCTGCGAACCGAGGTGACCTTGGACACGTAGCGTTCCACCGTGTTTTCGTTCTCAAAATAGTAGCGCATATAGGTCTTGACGCCCCGCAGGATCACCAGATTATGGCGAACCTTTTTGCGGTAAAAGACCGCGTCGTACCTGCCCTTTATGCGGAGCAGGTTCGGAAGATATGCCACCTTTACGTGCTCGCAAAAGACCCCGTTCAGTTCCCTTTTGATTCGTGACATGAAGATTACTCGCTTGACGAGCAAAAATACCGCGACGGTCAGGGCGACGGCGATGAGCGCGATAAGCAGGGGGACGTTTCTGATCGGCTTGCCTCCGTGCGGGGCGAAGAATATGAGCCCTATTATTACGGCCAGCGCGACTGCGGCGAGGGTCTTTATGAGGTCGAGTATTTTCTTTCTGCTTTTCATTTTCTTCACCCGTTATTTGTTGTCAATCCGCCATTCGTACATTTTTGTGCTGTACACATTCAGCGGCAACTGTGCTCGCCTTGAAAAATTAAACTTTTTATCAAACCTGAGTATGTAAAACGTGTCGCCTATTTCGGTATAATCCAGAAGTTTCTTGCTGTGAAGCATATATTCTCCATTCTTTTGAAAGCACAGAAGGTCAACCACCTGAATTTTTCCGCGGCGGCCTCGGAGAATCACATCCCGTCTGATATCGCAAAGTGTATCGACTTCCACAACGTACTTCCGCTTGGCAATCTTTACGTAGCAGTATACCAAGTAACCCGCAAAGGCAAGCAGCAGAGCCGCGGCCACGCAAATGGCAAGCTTGCGCGTTTCCCACCCGGCGATGGCGGCAGGAAGCATAATGACTGTAAGTATCGCAACGATTGCCGTCTGAATCTTCAAATCTTTTTTCAGAAAATCCGCAACAGCTTTGTGATCCAACGTTTTTTTCAGTTTGTCGGTATCGGTAAATCTGTAATTTCCCATTGTTCATCCAACTTTATTATGTATTGGGTTTTTCAAGCTCCCTTTCCAAAAGGTCGACAAATCCCGTGCCGCTGTATGCGGCGTAGCCGAAGAACTCGGCGCCGCTTCCGCTTTCAAGCATTTTGCCTTCCTTTTCATCGAAGGCCTGCATTGAATATGGCGCGGGGTTCATCAGCAGAACCTTCACGTGCTTTTTCGAGCTGTAACGTCCGCCCTCGAAGGCGTAGCTCACGAATTTCACTTTTTCGTGGCTGCCGAACATAAGCTTGAATCGATTTTTCAGCACGCCCGTAATGACCTGCGCCATATCGGGCTCTGTAAATCTTATGACCGCGAGGCGGCGCGGCGTGGGGAAAAACATCACGTCATAGACGGTGTTCCCTGCCTCCACGGTGAAGTCGCAAACGCCCGACGGGCGGCGCACGTTACGGTAGAGGCTACGGTTGCGGTAGACCTTTATTTTGCGTTCCTTTGCCATTTTCTTCAGCCGCTTTACGAATTTTCGCCGTCTGAAATAAGGCTTTGAAAGAATCGAGACTATGACGATGAAGGCGGCGGACAGAACGACGAAGCTGATCAGCGGCCCGCCGTAAAAGGCGAAGGCGACAAAAGAAATAACGAGGAAGGACAGATAGAGCGCGGCAAAGAAATATCCGAGTATTGCCACCGCCACGGTGCGGTAAATAACCGAGAAAAAGGACACTCTGCGCGAGCCGTAGCTGCGGTATTTTTCGCGGGCGTGGTATTCGTTCATTATGCGCTCGCGCTTTTCCTTGGCGGTCAGCTTGCGCTTGCCGTTGAACTCATACATTCCCTGCCCGCGCCCCACCTCGATAAAGGAGGAATGCATTCTGTCCCAATTACTTCCCATGTGATGTGCCGACATAGTTATTTCCTTTCGTTAGTCAATCGGAGCGTGTGACCGCAAAGGTCGCACTTTTTGTTAGCTATGGGGTTTTCGGTGCCGCAGATGACGCAGATGATCTCCTGGCTTGCGGCGGTGGGTAGCACCTGCAGGTATTTTGTGCCCGCAAGGTGGAGGACGCGGTCGCCCTCGCGGTACTGCTCAAACTTTTGCGATCGGTTTGCGTCGCACTCGTGGACGGTACGGTTTATGACCTTGCCCGAATCGAGGCGAATATAGAGAACTACGCTTTCTTTCGTATACATATCTCCGGTTTTGCCCGGCGATTTGCTGCGAAAGGCCGTGCTCAGCTCTCTGTCCACATTGACCACCGTGCCGATCCATGTCCTTCCCATCAGCGCAACGGGCAGGCCCGTGGCAGCGAAGGGGATCAGGAAGAGAAGGACGTATATGGTGGCCTGATTGCCCGCTCCGAAGCCGCCGAAGAGCATATCTCCCCACAGGAAGATAAAAAGCGCCACGGCAACGAGGAGGACGGCGAAGGGGATGAGCCGTCTCGCCGCCTTTTTGTTTTTATATTCGCGGATATCTGCGGGGATCCTTATCTTTTCCATATCAATCCTTTTCGACGTTGCGCTTTGCGAGCAAGAGGCAAAGCAGGGTCTCGCCTATGCGGACGGCGCCCGCAAGGACGGTTCCGACGATCCAGCCGAGAAGGGGCATATTCATACCCGTAAGGAGGATCCAGCCGAGGTCGGTGAAATAGAAGGTTGCCGACATTGCCGCCAGGGGCCACACGGCGCACATAAACACTATAGGGAGCTGGAAGGCGGCGAAGATGCCTGTCTCCCAGAGATTTTGCTTGAGAAAGTTTTCTTTGTAATATCCGATGACCGTGAAGCTCTCGTCCTTCATTGCCATTCGCAGATCGCGGCGGAAATCGTTGAAGGAGAACTCGATCTTGCTTTCAATAAAGAAGATTACGGCGTAAAGGATGATTCCGAAGACCGACCAGGTCAGATAGGCCTCGGTGTAAAATTCGTATTTGACCAGCGACATGATATAGCCCGCAAGCATCATATCGAAGAGGAACATTCCCGCAACGTGGGCAAGTGCCACGATGCCGAACCATTTAACGAGCTTTCTGAAAAGTGCAGGAGTCATAGCTGTGTCCTTTCTTCCCGGGCAACGGCGAGCCGTTGCCCGGGGTATACGTGTGTCAGTTGTTCTCGGGGTTATTTCCCTTCTCCGTGCCGAGGTACTCGGGCAGCTTCATACCTGCCATATCAAAGACCTCATTCATCGGGGGGATGGACTTCATAATACCCGACAGGAAGTTGGCGGTGGTGCTTTTTCCGTTCTCGCCGTTGCCGTTGTCCCAGACTGTGATCTTGTCGATCTTCAGATTCTTGATGGCATCGACCTGAATTCTCTCGAGCTCCTCGAGCTTGTCGGCGATCATAAGCTTAACAGCATCGTCGGATGCGCCGCCCGATGCCTTGATGATCTCGGCAAAGCCCTCTGCCTGCTTCAACAGCACCTCGCGCATACCGTCAGCCTCTGCGCGCATCTTCATAAGAGTTGCGTCGGCCTCGCCTCGCGCCTGACGGCGGATCTCCTCGGCCTTTGCCTCGGCCTGAATCTCAAGCTCGCGCTTCTGGATCTCGGCCTTGACGATGATATCCGCCTCGTACTTTGCGCGCTCAAGGCTTGCGCGGGCCTCCTCGGCCTTCTGCTGTGCGGCGTAGGATTCTTCAAGTGCCTTTGCGGCCTGAATGTTCTCGGCGGCGGTTGCGCGCTTTAAGGATTCCGCCTCCTGCTCACGTCTGTAAGCCTCGGATGCGGCGATCTGTATCTTCGCCTGGTTCTCACCCTCGATAGCATCGGAGTTGGACTTGGAAACTCGGATACGCTGATCCATCTCTGCGGCGGCCTGACCGATGGCACCGTTTCTGTCTGCCTCGGCAACCGAAACGCGGGCATCGTTGATGGCGCGTGCGGCGGCTTCCTTACCGAGAGCGGCTATGTAGCCCGACTCGTCGTTGATATCGGTTACGTTAACGTTGATGAGGCGCAGACCGATCTTCTTCAGCTCGGTCTCCACGTTGCTCGAAACGGCATCGAGGAACTTATCACGGTCGGTGTTGATCTCCTCGATCTCCATTGTGGCGATGACGAGACGGAGCTGACCGAAGATGATATCCTTTGCAAGATCCTGGATCTCGGTCATACGCAGGCCGAGCAGACGCTCTGCCGCGTTCTGCATTACGCCGCTCTCGGTGGAGATACCGACGGTGAAGCTGGAGGGTACGTCAATACGGATGTTCTGTCTCGACAGGGCGTTCTTCAGGTCAACGCTGATGGACATAGGTGTCAGATCCAGATACTCGTAGGACTGGACGATGGGCCAGACCAGTGCCGCGCCGCCGTGGATGCACTTTGCGGGGCGGGAGGTGCCGTCCTTGTTGTTGCCGACCTTACCGTAGATGACCATGATCTTATCGGAGGGGCATTTCTTGTAGCGCGACACGATGGTCACGAAGAGCATGAAGACGATCAGAACGGCAACGCAGATGAGGACGATGAGTCCCACGCCGAGGCCGCTCGCATCGGCGTTGAGTAAACGTGTGAGGTTTGTCATAGTTGTTTTCCTTTCTTATATGGTTATTTTTGGGTTACTTACCGAGGGGTTCGACCACCAGAGCACCGTTCTCCGAGACCGCGACCACGCGGACGTATGCGCCCGTTGGGATGGGCTCGGCGGAGGTGGTGATGGCCGAGAGCTCCGTGAGCTGCTCCTGAACCGTGATGCTGACCTTGCCTGCCGACTTGCCTTCCGCGGGAATGGTCAGATACACCTGCGCCACCTTGCCGATGGCGTTGCCCACGTCAAGATTTCCGCTTGACTGCAGGCGGGAGATGCCGCGCATTGCAAGCGCGACGAGGAAGAGGGCGAGAACGCCCAGCGCCAGCGAAATGGCGGCGCCCACTGCCCAGTGGATATTGAGGGACGGGTCGAGAAAGACAAGTCCGCTCCAGCCCATTATGGACAGCATTGCAACGATGCCGCGCAGAGTGAAGAAGGACAGACCCGCATCGGGCAGGTCGCCGTCCACGTCATCGGCATCAAAATCACCGTCACCGTCGAGATCCGCATCGGCGTCGCTGTCGCCCATACCGAAAAGCATTGTCACGATAAGGACAACGAGCAGGACAGTGGCCGGCACGGCGATGCAGAGGAAGATCTGCTGACCGAGGATCAGGCTGTTCCAAAATTCAATTAAAAACATAGCTTCTCTCCTTTAACTGTTGATGATAAGCTCGAGCTTTTCGTCCGAGTAGCGTTTGATTATGGCGGAGTAGTAGGCGACGATGATGATCTCGAGGGCGTTTGTGAGCCGCCGTCTCGCGCCGCCGATCTTTTCCTCATAATCGGCCGTTACGGTCTTGATGCAATCGCGCAGGCTCGAGACCTCGTAGCTCTTTTCGTCGCTCATTACCGTGTCAAGTATGCGGCAGATGTAATCGTATAGCACCGAATCGCGGATGATATCGTCCGATCGGTCGTCCACGCTTCCGTTGATGTAGCGGATCAGAAACGCGATCTTCTCCAAGTGCATACATCCGCGCAGCATATTAATGATAAGTATGTGCGCCACCTGATCGATATTGTACTTTTTGAGCTTTGAGTTTTCGACCCAGCCGCGTTTTGTCCAGTTTTGCAGGGTCGAGCCGTCGATTCCCGAGATCTCTCGGATCTGCGAGAGCATTACTCCGTCCGAAATATAAAATATTTTGGACAGGAATTCCAGACCCGTTGCGTTTCCCATATCGGCTCTTTTAAGTATTGTTCCCGGTATGTATTCTTCCCGAATCTGAAGGTTCATATAATCACCTCTCCTTTCTATCTTGTCACACATATTATATCACACAGTCACTTGACCGTCAAGAGCAATTCGAAGATTTTGTATACATACACAATTTTGATTTACAGTTTTGTATATACTGCACAATTCTCAGCCGTGCAAGCGGAGCATAAGATTAAACTATGAAAGTAAAAATCAAATTTGCCCTGCTGTTGCCGCTTTTTGCGGCCTGTCTGTTTCTGTCGGGGCAACAGGTCTACACCCTCCTTGCCCTCTCGGCCGCCGCGATCCATGAGCTGGGCCATATTTTTGCGGCGCGGCTTCTCAAAATAAGGCTTGAGCTTTTCTCGCTGGATCTTTTGGGCGCGAGGCTGACCACCTCGGGGCGGCTTTGCTCCTACCGTGACGAGGCTCTTCTCTGCGCGGCGGGGCCTGCTACCAACGCCCTGACGGGGGCGGCGGCGTTAGTCGTTCTTCCCCACGTCGGAGCTTTGCGCGAGTATCTTCTGTTTTTCGCCGCCGCTTCGATTTCCCTCGGTGCGCTGAATCTTCTGCCCATACGCTCCTTCGACGGCGGGCGAATACTCCATTGCCTGCTCTGCCGCGCCATCTCGCCGAGCCTTGCCGAGCCCATAATCACTTTTCTTTCATTTATATGTTGTTTTTCGCTTTGGTGCTTTTCGGTTTATCTTATGCTCCGCGCGGGGGCTTCCCTTTCGCTCTTTATCTTCTCCGTCTCGCTTTTTGCCCGACTTTTCTTGGCTTGAGAAAACGGAAGATTTTGGGAGAAAAGCCGAGATTTTCGGAGTTTTTCGGCGATTTATTCAAAATAAGCAAGAATATTTGTGATTTATCGAGAATTTTCGCATTTTTTTGTAAAATCTATTGCAATTTTGCTCAATATCTGTTACAATATGCGTTGGAATTGTAGGCAGATATTTTCTGCCGAAAAAGCAAGGATGCTCCTTGCCATTCCCCAAATATTTTTTTACTCAAGGAGTATTTATGCGGAATGGAAAAGAAGAAGCTCATCGAACTGAAGAGTGTTACTAAGTCGTTTGACGGTGAGGCGGTGCTCCGCTCCATCGATCTCGACATCCACGACAGCGAATTTGTCACCCTGCTCGGTCCCTCGGGATGCGGCAAAACTACAACTCTCCGTATTATCGGCGGTTTTGAAAGCCCCGATTCCGGAGACGTTTTCTTTGGCGGCGAAAGGATCAACGATATCCCGCCCCACAAGCGCCACGTTAACACCGTGTTCCAGCGCTATGCCCTCTTCCCCCATCTCAACGTTTTTGAGAATATCGCCTTCGGCCTTCGCGTGAAAAAGCCCGATTGCCCCAAGCCCTCAAAAGAGGAGATCGTGGAAAGAGTCACCGAAATGCTTACTCTCGTCAACCTCCGGGGCTTTGAGAGGCGCAACATCTCCACCCTTTCGGGCGGTCAGCAGCAGCGTGTTGCCATTGCGCGCGCTCTCATCAATAAGCCGAAGGTCCTTCTTCTGGACGAGCCCCTCGGTGCTCTTGACCTTAAGCTCCGTAAGGATATGCAGCGCGAGCTGAAGTCCATCCAGAAACGCACGGGTATCACCTTTATTTACGTTACCCACGATCAGGAGGAGGCGCTCACCATGTCCGACGTTGTGGTGGTCATGGCTGACGGTAAGATCCAGCAGATCGGCACTCCCGTTGACATTTATAACGAGCCCGAAAACGCTTTCGTGGCCGACTTCATCGGTGAAAGTAATATTATTGACGGAGTTATGGAGAAGGACTACACCGTCCGCTTCTCCGGCCACACCTTCAACTGCCTCGATGCGGGATTTGATCCCCGCGAGCCCGTTGACGTTGTTATCCGTCCCGAGGACGTCGATATCGTTCCCTTGGAGCGCGCTATGCTGACCGGAAAGGTCACCTCCATCACCTTCAAGGGCGACTATTACGAGATCATTACTGACGTTTACGGCTTCAAATGGATGATCGAGACCTCCGACGCCGTCGAGGACGGCGCAACCGTCGGTCTTCACATTGAGCCCGACGCCATTCACGTTATGAAAAAATCCGAGTATTCGGGAAGATACGGCGATTACTCCACATACAGCGAAGAGGCCGAGCACCTCTCCGACGTGGAGGAAGAGGAGGTCACGGCGGAATGAAGGGCAGGTCTGTTTTTCAGCGCATGGCCGCCGCGCCCCATATCGTATGGGCTGTTATGTTCATCGTCGCTCCCATGCTCTTTGTCATTTATTTCGCGTTTACCGATGAAAAGGGCGTTTTTTCCTGGTCTAATTTCGCATCTCTCGCGCAGTATTCAAACGTATTTATCCTCTCTATCGCCTTTGCGCTTATCGCAACGGTGATCTGCCTGCTCATCGGCTACCCGCTGGCCTACTTTATGTCAAAGGCCAAGCCAAAGACTCAGAAGGTCCTTCTGGTCCTGCTCATGCTCCCTATGTGGTGCAATCTGCTGATAAGAACCTATGCGCTGATGGCTCTGCTCGACAACGGCGGTCTGCTCAACTCCCTGCTTGAATCGCTGGGACTTGGCAAGCTCCACATCGTCGGCACAAATTTCGGCGTTATCCTCGGTATGGTCTACGACTTTTTGCCCTATATGGTCCTGCCCATCTTCACCACTATGACAAAGCTCGACCGCCGTTATATCGAAGCGTCTGCCGATCTCGGCTGCAACAGCTTCCAGACTATGACCAAGGTGGTCTTCCCTCTCACCGTTTCGGGCATCATTTCTGGCATCACGATGGTCTTTGTGCCCTCCATCAGCACCTTCTACATTTCGCAGAAGCTGGGCGCGGGCAAGATCGATCTTGTGGGTGATACCATCGAGCGACTCTTCCAGAACCCCAGCACCTACAACGTGGGCGCCGCCATATCCCTCATTATGATGATCCTCATCATCGTTTCGGTGGGAATTATGAACAGGTTCTCGGACAATGACGGAGGTATCATCGTATGAAGATCCTCTCAAAGTCCTACATATTTATCATTTTTGCCCTCCTCTATGCTCCCATCGTTCTGCTGATCGTCTTCTCCTTCAACGAGGCGGGAAGCCTGAACGAATTCACCGGCTTTTCGGGTGTGTGGTATAAGGAGCTTTTCAATGACGAGGAGGCCTTCAACGCCCTTAAAAACTCGCTCATTCTTGCGGTATCGTCATCATTGATCGCCACAGTTATCGGCACCTTCGGTGCCCTCGGCCTGCATCATATGCGCAAAAAGTACATCAAGGGTGCGGTCAATTCTGTGACCAATATCCCCATGATGAACCCCGATATCGTAACCGGCGTTTCCATGATGCTTCTCTTTGTTGCCGTGGCGGGCTTTTTGCACACGCAGTCCTTCCTCGGCTTCTGGACCATGCTCGTGGCGCACGTTACCTTCAACCTGCCCTACGTTCTGCTTTCGGTAATGCCCCGCTTCAATCAGCTTGACCGTTCTCTCTCCGAGGCAGCGCTTGATCTGGGCTGCACGCCCTCTCAGGCCTTCTTCAAGGTCGAGCTTCCGCAGATCGTTCCCGGCATCGTTTCGGGTCTTATGCTGGGCTTCACAATGTCGCTTGACGATTTCGTCATCAGCCACTTTGTCAGCTCCCCCGATTTTCAGACCCTTCCCCTTTACGTTTACAACCAAACGGCTCACAACGTAAAATTCAGTATGTACGCGCTCTGCGCGCTCATCGTCGCAATAATTCTCGCGGTTCTGCTCATTGTCAATTTTGCGGGCAGTCCCAAGAAGAAGGGAGCGGCAAAAAGATGAAGAAAACACGTTTTTTGAGCCTCTCTCTGGCTATTTTGCTCGTTTCCCTGCTCGTCCTTCCCTGCCTTTCCTCCTGTGCCGAGGGCGAAGAGGACGGCGGTGTTACCACCCTTTACGTTTACAACTGGGGTGAGTACATCTCCGACGGCTCCGAGGGTACGGTAGACGTAAACGAAATGTTCGAGCAGTGGTACTACGACACCTACGGCAAGCGCGTGGTTGTCAACTATTCCACCTACTCAAGCAACGAGAGTATGTATGCCAAAATCTCTTCGGGCGCGGCAAATTATGACGTTATCGTCCCCTCCGACTATATGATCGATAGACTGATCGACGAAAAGCTCCTCGCCCCGCTGAACTATGACAACATACCGAACGCCAAGTACATCGTTCCCGAGTTTCAGAACTCCGACTACGATCCCGACCTCGATCACGACGGCTACAACGATTATTCTGTTCCCTATATGTACGGAATGATCGGTATTATCTACAACACCGAAATGGTTGACGAGGAGGATATCGGCTCTTGGGAGCTTATGTGGAACGAAAAGTACAAGGGCAACATTCTGCAGTTCAACAATTCCCGCGACGCCTTCGGAACCGCACAGTATTACCTCGGCAACGACGTAAACTCCGATGACGAGGCCGAATGGCGCGAGGCACTTGACCTTCTCAAGCAGCAAAAGCCCATCCTTCAGGGCTACGTTATGGACGAAATATACAATAAGATGGAAAACGGCTCGGCCGCCATTGCCGCCTACTATGCCGGAGACTTTCTTGCTATGTATGAGAATAACGACAGCCTTGAGTTCTTCTACCCCAAGGAGGGCACCAACATATACGTTGACGCTATGTGCGTTCCCGCGTCCAGCCAAAATAAGGAGCTGGCCGAGATCTACATCAACTTTATGCTTGGCGTGGACGAGGAATACGGTGCGCCCGCTATTGCTAACGCCGAATATACTTATTATGCCTCACCCAATGTGCTGGTTTGCAACGACGAGGGATATATTGAGTATATGAACGAGATAAAGGAAGGCGGATATGACCTGATGTACGGCACGGACGGCATCGAGACCTCCTCTTACAAGAATCTTACGGGCGACAAGCTCCTGCTTCTCAACCAGCTTTGGGAGGAGCTGAAGTCCGACGTTACGGTCAGCGGCGCTATCTATATTATCTGCGGAATTATCGTGGTCGTGGTGGGCGGAGCCTTGATCTTCCTCGCCGCGCGAAAACGTTACAGAAACAATTATTAAGACATTATCCCCACGGATTTTCCGTGGGGATAATTTATATTTGTCGAAAATTTGACAAGCGCGGAGTTTTATGCTATAATGAAAATATAATATTCAAGGAGGAATTTCAATGTTCAAGAAAAACAGGACCCGTGCCCTGATCATGGATCAGATCAAGGACGTCGAAAACACTCTTGTGGCGTTCAAAAGCTTTTTGAAGGCCGCGACAGTTCCCGAAACAAGCATCGAGACTCTGAAGGCTCTGCTGAAGGGCGTAAATGACGGAGAGGACGCCGCAGACGCTTCCCTTCGCGCTATGATCGACTCGCTCAACGGCGGCGCATACCTGCCCTCGACCCGTGAAAATATTATTTCCATTGCCACAAGCTGCGATAAGATCGCCAACAAGTGCGAATCCGTGGCAACTATGATCGTTCTCTACCGCTTCACCTTCCCCCGCGAGTTTGCTGAGGATATAGACAAGATCTACGATGTGACCGCCGAGCAGTTCGCTCTGCTTCAGGAGGCCATCGATATGCTCTTCTCTAGGATGAACGAGCTGCAGAAGGATACTACCGTCCTCGACAAGATCCGCTCTCTGGAATCGGTGATCGACAAGATCGAGCTCAAGCTGGGAGACACGGTCTTCGGCTCGGATGCAGAGCTGGCGGCGAAAATGCAGACCTTCGGGCTTATCGAGCGCATCTGTGACATCTCGGACATTATTGAGGACATCGCGGACAAGATCCAGATCATTCTGATCGCGAGAAAGGCCTGACAAATGCCTTGGATATATTTATTGCTTTCGGCCGGCCTGTTTATGGGCTGGTCCCTCGGAACCAACGATGCGGCTAACGCATTCGGCACCGCGGTGGCCACGCGAGTGGTCAAGTACAGAACGGCGATCATTATAATTGCCGTGATGATTCTGCTCGGCGCCGTGCTTTTCGGCCACGAGAGCATCGCGAAGCTTACAAGCATCGCCACAAACAACGGCGTGCTTGCCACCGAGGAGACGGTTGAAGCGGCCAAGGCCGCAGGTGAGCTTGAGGCTCTGAGGCTCAAATCCGCCCTCAAGGCATTTATTATTTTCGCCTGCGCGGGTCTGACCGTTTTCATTATGAGCTATCTCAAGTTCCCCGTTTCGGCCAACCAATCGGTCATAGGTGCCATTATCGGCTGGGGTATCTGCTACGCCGATTACTCGGATGCCGAGATCCTTCAGACCAACCTGGGCGAGATCGCCGAATTTGCCTCCACATGGCTCATAAACCCACTTGTGGCGGCGGTCATATCCTTTGTTTTAGTATTTCTGATCAAGAAATTCATTGAGCGTCATCTGACCTCAATGCGAAGCTACGATATCATCGTCAAGGTCGGCTACATAGCCGCGGGCGCCTTCTCGGCCTTCAGTATCGGACAGAACAGCTCGGCCAGCGTTACCGCATTTTACTACGATGCAGGCGGTGCGAATCTTTTGTCAAACGCAAGACTGACCGCCATTATCGGCGGCGTGGCCATCGTTATCGGCGTTCTCACCTTTTCAAAGCGTGTTATGATGACGGTCGGCAGCTCCATTGCCGAGATCAGTCAGGTCGACGGCTTCGTGGTAATTCTGGCCAGCGCGCTGACCGTTCTGCTTATGAACAAGTGGTGGGGGCTTCCCGTTTCCACCTCCCAATCGGTGGTGGGCGCCGTTATCGGTGCCGGACTCGTCAGCGGAGTTAAGAAGGTCAACTTCGGCGTTCTGCGAAACATTGCCATCGCTTGGGTCAGCTCGCCCACGGTGGCGGGATTGCTTGCCTTCCTCGTTGCTATTGCGACCAAAGGATATTTTGGTGCTTAATAAAAAATTACAGACCGCCCATCGGGCGGTCCGCTTTTTATTTATTTACGACCTCTTTCGGGTGAACCTTCAACCACTATGGTCTGTCCGCCCGTGAGGACTATCATCTTGACCGCCGCCGCGCTGAAGCTCTGGGCTACAACGGTGAGGGGCTTGTCAAGGCTTCCGCGAGCGAGGATCTTGACGAATCCCGCGCTCTTGGCAATGAGCTTCTTTTCCTTGAGGGTGTTGAGCGTTACGATCTCTCCTGCCTCAAAATGACGGCCGATGGTATCGATATTGATCTCGGCGCGCTTCTTTCCGGTGTAGATCTCGCCGGTCTCAACGTCGGTCTGCTCGCAAAGTGCGGCCTCCTCGTCGGTCATCAGCTCCTCGGCCTCCTCGACGGTGACCGATTCCTTGACCTCGGGCAGGACGATGGGCGATACCCATTCAGTTACCTTTGTGGCAGGCTCAAGCCTTGCGCGCGGTGCTCTGCCCTCAAGCTGATCGGGCTGCTTTACCGCTACGAGAACGGGTGCGGGAGCGGGCTCCTCGACGGGTTCGGGAACAGATTCTGGTTCGGGCTCGGTGATTATCTCGGGATCGAAGACCTCAAGATCGTCGTGGACTTCCTCGACTGCAGGCTCAGGCTCGACCTCTTCAAGTCTTGCGCGCTTTCTGTTGCGCTCGATCTTGAGGATAAGCCTTACTATCAACACGGCCATAAAGAGATCCGCCAGTGCAAGCACGATGAGAAGTATGCACGCCGCGATGGGAGAAATAACGGGCGGAGCGACGGCCGCAAGCGCCGTGACGGGCACGAAGGAGTAGGCGTGAGCCTTGGCCTTGCGGCCCACCTTGCTCAGAACGAGCAGAGCGGCTCCCTCTGCCACGGCCAGCGCGGAAAGCGCGATGATGGCGGGCATAAGTGTGTTGACGCAGGCATTGTCTTCGGCGTTCTGAGCGTTCTCGCGGTGATCGCTCAGCTTTTTCGCGCCGTCACCGTGCGCGTCCGAAACGGCATCGATGCTTTCTGCCGCATCGATCTCGGCAAGGGCCGCGTCAAGCATTGCTTGGTTATCGGCCTTCAGCTGTATCTGATCTTCAGCCTTGAGGAAGGCGAAGTCATCCACCAGCTTATCGGTCTTATTCTTCTCGGCCTTCAGCTTTCCTGTCGCAGATTCCTTTGCGGCGGCCAGGTTGTCGGCTTTTCCTTTTGTGAGCACAGCGTCAAGCGCGCCGTAGGCATCTGCCTTGGCGGCTCTTATATCCTCCATGCTTTCAGCCTTTGCAAGCTCGCCGATAAAGTCCTCGATAGCATCGGTAGCCTCCTTTTTCAGGAGCTCCTTTTCTGCCGACGTGAGGTAATCGAGATTGCTTATCTCGTCCTCTACGTCATCGTATTTGTTACGAAGCTCGGCCTCGGCCTCGGCGGCTTGGGAGTGCTTGGCGATGGCGTTTCTGTCGTCTGCCTCCTTGCTTACGGTGTCAAGAGCAGTAAGGGCGGCATCCTTGGATTTATTTACGGTATCGGTACTGTCTGCGGCATCAACTGCGCTCTTTGCGTCTTCAAAGGCACGGTCGGCGCTGTTCTTGAGGTCGGCCTTTTCTTCCTTCGTCAGGTAGGCAAGACCGTCGATCTTTTCCTTGAGCTCGTTCTTTTCAGTCTCAAGCTCGGACACGGCGGCATCCTTCTGCGCCTTCTCGGCATCGGAATCCTGCTTGTCCGAGTTTGTCTCAAGCTCGGTTACGGCCGCTTCAAAGTCTGAAATTGCCTTCTCGAGCTCGTCGTAGGTCTCGGCATCGGCGACCGCTTTTTTCGCGTCCTCAAGCAGGCCGTCGGCATCGGACTTCAGTCCGTCCTTGGCCGTGGCATCGAGAAAGCCCAAAGACTCTACCTTTGCCTTCAGGTTATCCACCTTTTCGGTAGCATCGTTGACGTCAAATATTTTTGCAAGTGCGAAGACCGCATCGTCGGCCGCCTTATCTATCTCATCCGCATCGGTGAGGCCTGCGATCTTTTCCTTTGCATCGGCGACGGTCTTGTCGGCCTCGGCCCTTGCGCTTTCGCTCAGATCGTCGCGCTCGGAGGCCTTGGCATCGACCTCGGCGCAGGCGCGGGCGCGGTTGAGCTCAACCGTGGCATCGTCTGCCGCCTTGGTAATATTGGTTTCGTCGGAGGCCTTGACTATACCGTCGGACGCGCTGTCGGCAATGCCTTCAAGCTTTGTCTTATCGGCATCGGCAAAGGACTCGTAGCCATCCTCGGCTGTGATCTCGTCGTATCTGTCGAGAACACGGTCGACCTCCTCGGCCTTGTCTTCGATCCTATCGGCATCGGTCACAACGTCTGCAAGCTTATTGCAGTCATCTTCGGCATCAAGGGCATTCACCTGCGCGGTGAGCTCACCGAGATATTTCTCGCGAAGGGGCGTTGTATTGCCTACGATACCGCCGATCTTATCCGCGGTTATCTTCTTGTATTTTTCGGCCAGATCGTCGGGCACGCGCTCCTCGTTGAGAGCGGTCTTTGCCTCGTCGCTGAGGCCCGTGATTCCCTGCACCGCCGCAAGAATAGCCTCGCGGTCGTCCTCGGTAACTCCTGAGGGGGTCTTTTCGAGGATCTCGGCGTGGTCGGTAAGATAATCCTCTACCTCAGCCTCGACCTCAAGCTCGTAAAGCTTTTCACAGCCCTTATCATATGCCTCGGTGCAGCTATCGGCCGCGCCGTCGGTTGCCCTGTCTATCTTTTTGACGTTGTAGTCGGCCAACTCGTACTCGTCAAGCGCATCGTCCTTGAGCGTGCTGTCACCGACGTAGCCGTCGATGGCACTGACGGTATCGAGATATTTCTTGTAAAGATCGGCGCGCAGAGCGGCGCGGGCGATCTCGAAGTCAAGCTCATCCTGAGTGTTACAGCCGTCGATAATACCGCTGTCGGCGTTATATTCCCGCTCGAGGGCGATCATAGTCTCATCGCCGCCGTAGGGACGGCTCGCTATATCCTTTGCGATAATATCCTTGGCACGGGCCCTTGCAAGCTCTATGTCGTGGTCCGCAAAAATCGGTACGGGCTCGACCTCCTTTCCGCTGTTGTTGGCCTCTGCCACAGCGGCAGAAACGGCGGTCTTCTGATCCGAAATATAGCTTCCCACGTAATCTCCGCCGTCGGCAAGGGTGTCAAGAAGTGCGCAGACCGCGGTCTTCAGCAGGTTATTGGCCTTGACGGCAGAATCGGTGGAGTCATCGTCTATGCTCGCTATTGCCGAGTCATAAATACTCTGAACGTTCTCGGGACGGTTGGTTTCGTCGGGATAGAGTATTCCGTAAACGTCCCCGAGCCCAGCCATCACCTTATCCTGCATACGCTGGATGTTTATTTTATTGATCAGCGAGTTGTAAAGGTTGCGGTATTCAATATCCGAGCTCTGAACGTTCTCCTCAGACGTAACGGCGCGACAGGCCGCAAGGCTTCCGCCCTCTTCAAGTGCCTTTTCAATGATGCCGTTTACTGCATCGGAGTCGCCCTCACGCCCAAGCGCAAGGATCATCTCCTTATATATGGCGGTGTACATACGGTCGCACATTCCGTTCTCGACTCCGAGAGTGAGCTCGTCGTGGACATTGGCATTTTCGATAGCCACACAGATATCGTTATACGCGTTATCAATGGCCGTGGCGGCATCGCCTGTGAAGTTATCCTTGAAGGTGTGGTATATCCACGTAACCTCGCCCGCCGCTCTGCCCTTCAGGCGCAGAAGCTCGATGGTGTCTATCTGCAGAACGCTGTCAAGCTGGAGCAGGTCTATTTTGGTTCGGTATCCGATAATACTGTTTCTCACGGCCTGCTTCTTGGTGGCATTTGATTCTATCGCATCGTAAGAGTCAGCAAGATTGCCGAGGTACGAGGTCGCGCTGTTGGCGGCGGCCACGTTCTGCGAGTATATGTCATCTGCGGCCGAGGCGGCAAATGAGAACACCGTGACGGCGAGAAGCACCGCGGAGATCATTATCAAGCCGTATTTCATTGTCCTTTTTCTGTTTGTCATCTGTTATCTCCTGTGAGAGTTATTCTTTTTAAAATGTCATCGGCGGACAGACCTGCCGACTCGTATACCGTTTTGTCTTTTTCGCTTCTTATAAATGCGTTTTCAAGGGCCATTATCGAATACTGCTTGCCCTCAAGGGAGCCGAGCTCACGCAGAGCCTCGGACAGGAGCATTCCCATACCGCCCGTTTTGATCTCTTCCTCGAGGAAGAGTATCTGTTTTGCGGACTTGACGGCTTCGGCAAGCCCTTCTGCGAGCTCGCGGTAGGGAGACAGCTTTTCGATGAGTACGATTCCGAGGCTTGTCCGTCCCTCGAGCATCTTCTTTGCGCGGAGCGCCTCCCTGACGATAACGCCGTCGGTTATGACGAGCACCTCAGGCTTGTCCTCGGGGCCAAAATCGGTTTTGAAGCTCAGGCTGCCGACCTTTCCGTCGGGATAAAATACCTCTCCGATCTCCTCGCTCGGGCAGCCCTTGGGATAGCGGATGGCAGATGGGCCGCTGAGGGTCATTGCCTCCTCCATAGCCGCTTCAAGCGCGGCCGCCGTGGTTGGTGTGTAGATGGTCAGCCCGGGGATCTGAGAGAGGAAGGCCACGTCGAAGATGCCGTGGTGTGTGGGGCCGTCATCGGCATTTATGCCTGCTCGGTCGATACACATAATAACGGGGAGCTTTTGCAGTGCTATATCGTGAATTATGTTGTCATATGCTCTCTGGAGGAAGGTGGAATATACGGCAACCACGGGTCTCATTCCCTCGGCGGCGAGACCTGCCGCGAAGGTGAGTGCGTGCTCCTCGGCGATTCCCACGTCGAAAAACCTATCCTTATGTGCGGCGGCGAAGATATCGAGCCCCGTACCCTGCGCCATGGCCGCCGTGATAGCACATATGCGACCGTCCGATTCGGCCATCGCCGTCAGCTTTTCACCGAATATCTGCGAAAAGCTTCTGTTTTGAGGCTTGCTTGCTGACTTTGACATAGAGTGGTAGGAATCCGGGTGGCTCTCGGCGGGCTCGTAGCCCTTGCCCTTCACGGTCTTGACGTGGATGAGCGTGCTCTGCTTTGCCGCCTTGGCTTCCTCAAGCAGGCGCTCGAGGGCTGCGGTATCGTGACCGTTGACGGGACCGAGATAGTAAAGTCCCATATCCTCAAAGTAATTACTGCCGTACATAGCGTTTTTCAGCGACTTTTTACGCTTTTTGATAAAGTTGAAAAGTCCCTTGCCTATGAGGGGGATCCGTTTTATAAAATTACGTGTGGCGCGCTTGGTTTTGAGATAGCTCTTGCCCGCGCGAAGCTTTGCTATGTTTTTTGCGAAATGGCCGATGTTTTTGGAGATCGACATTTCATTCTCATTGAGAATTATAATAAGGCGCAGGTTCTGCGCGCAATTATTCAGTGCCTCGTGGATCATTCCTCCCGTGAAGGCTCCGTCACCCACCACAGCCACGGTCACGGCATCCGAGCCGCAAAGCCGATCGGCCTCGGCAAATCCGATAGCCGCTGAAAGCGAGGTGGAGCTGTGCCCTGCGCCGAAGCAATCGTACTCGCTTTCGTCTCGGCTCGTAAAGCCCGCAAGGCCGCCTCCTGCGCGAAGGGTGTGAAAATTGTCCCGTCTTCCGGTGAGTATTTTATGTACGTAGCTCTGATGCCCGACGTCCCAGATAAGGTGGTCGCGTGGCAGGTCGAGAACTCTGTGCAATGCAACGGTAAGCTCTACAACGCCGAGATTTGAAGAAAGGTGCCCGCCCGTTACACGGATGTTTTCAACCAAAAAATCGCGTATCTCATCGGTCAGCGCGGCGATCTCGGCTCTCGAGAGCCCTTTAAGATCCTCGGGGCGATCTATTCTGTTCAATATCTTATACTCGCCCATAATAATCTCCATTTTATTAATAATATAATTATACCACAAAAAGGGCGCGTAAACAATAGGAAAACGTCGATTTTCCAAAAAATTCTATATGATTTTTCGAAAATTTTTCAAAGTTTTTTTCAAAAAAGTGTTGACAAACGAACGGGCGCGTGATATAATGTGTAAAGCATTTTGCTTTACAGCAAAAATCGCCTAAAATCATCGGACGGTGAGGCTTATGTTTGAAAAAAATCTTGAGATGAGCTTCCTGCTCGATTTCTACGGCGACGTGCTGAGCGAGCGCAAAAGAAGCGTTATGACCATGTATTATAACGAGGATCTTTCCCTTTCCGAGATCGCCGACGAGATCGGCATTTCCCGTCAGGGCGTTCGCGAGCTTATCAAAAAATCCGAGGACGAGCTGACCACCCTTGAGCAAAAGCTGGGGCTGGCTCAGAAGTCTGTCATCGCGCGTGAGTGCGCCGAGCGTCTTAAGGCTCTGCTCACCGACTGCGAGATCGACTCCCCCGTCAAAAGCGAGATGCTGGCGCTGGCAGAAGCGCTTGAGAACAACACCTGAAAAAACCGAAGGGAGGGAAAGTTGTGGCTTTCCAAAGCTTATCCGAAAAACTCAGCAATGCCTTTAAAAAGTTCCGTAACAAGGGCAAGCTGACCGAGGCCGACGTTAAGGAAGGTATGCGCGAGATCAAGCTGGCGCTCCTTGAGGCTGACGTTAACTTCAAGGTCGTGCGCGAGTTCGTCAAAACCGTTTCGGAGCGCGCCGTCGGCAGTGACGTGCTGGAATCCCTCGTTCCCGCTCAGCAGATAGTAAAGATAGTCAACGAGGAGCTTACCAATATTATGGGCGGCTCCCAGAGCAAGCTTACCATCTCACCCAAGCCCCCCACAGTCGTTATGATGGTCGGCCTTCAGGGTGCGGGTAAGACCACTCACGCGGGCAAGCTCGCCGGAATGTACAAGAAGCAGGGCAAGCGTCCCCTTCTCGTGGCCTGCGACGTTTACCGCCCTGCCGCTATCAAGCAGCTCGAGGTCGTGGGCGCACAGCTCGACATCCCCGTCTTCCAGATGGGCGACAAGGTCTCCCCTGTCAAGATCGCCGAGGAGGGTCTCAAATACGCCGTATCCAAAGGATACGACATGGTATTTGTGGATACCGCGGGACGTCTTCATATCGACGAGGAGCTGATGGCCGAGCTTCAGGCCATTAAAGCCAAGGTCGAGCCCTCGGAGATCCTGCTCACCGTCGACTCCATGATCGGTCAGGACGCAGTCAACGTGGCGCAGACCTTCAACGATCTCCTTGATATAACCGGCGTGATCCTTACAAAGCTCGACGGTGACACCCGTGGCGGTGCCGCGCTGTCGATCAAATATATCACAGGCAAGCCCATCAAGTTCGTGGGTATGGGCGAAAAGCTCGATGCGATCGAGCCCTTCCACCCCGACCGTATGGCAAGCCGAATCCTCGGAATGGGCGCCGTGCTCACCCTTATCGAAAAGGCAGAGCAAGCCTACGACGAGAAAAAGGCGGCCGAGCTTGAGCAAAAGCTCCGTCAGTCCACCTTCACCCTTGACGATTACCTTGACCAGTTCAAGCAGCTCAAGGATATGGGCAACCTCGACCAGCTTATGGGTATGGTTCCCGGCGTTAAGCCCGGCGCACTCAAGGAAGCGAAGATCGACGAAAAGGCGCTGGCGCGCACCGAGGCGATCATCCTCTCCATGACTCCCGCCGAGCGCAACAAGCCCGAGCTTCTCAACGCATCCCGCAAAAAGAGGATCGCGGCAGGAAGCGGTACCTCGGTCGAGGAGGTCAACAAGCTGCTCAAGCAGTTTGACCAGATCAAAACTCTTATGAAACAGTTTGCCGGCGGCGGAAAGCGCGGAAAGTTCGGCAAAATGAAGCTTCCCCTTTGACAAAATTAAAAAAATATAAATATTTTTGGAGGAAAACAAAAATGGCAGTTAAAATCAGACTCAGAAGAATGGGCGCAAAGAAGGCTCCCTTCTACCGCGTTATCGTTGCAGACAGCCGCTCGCCCAGAAACGGCAGATTCATCGAGGAGATCGGTACTTACAATCCCCTGACCGAGCCTGCACAGGTCAACATCGACGCTGAGAAGGCAAAGAAGTGGATCGCCAACGGCGCACAGCCCACCGAGACCGTCAAGTCCCTGCTCAAGAAGAACGGCATTATTGACTAATTTTTGGTGAACCGTAATGATCGATCTGAAAGAGACGTTAACGAACATCGCCAAAGCCCTCGTTGACTCGCCCGATGAGGTGGTAGTCACCGAGACCGTTGACGGAAAAAACGTCAACCTTGTCCTCAGCGTCGCTGCTGACGATATGGGTATGGTCATCGGACGCCACGGTAAGATCGCCAAAGCGATCAGAACCGTTATGAAGGCGGCAGCTAACTCTGCCGACAAGAGAGTCAACGTCGAAATTAAGTAAGACGGCAAAAAAGACGCAATACAGTATCTCTGCCTTGCGTCTTTTTTATTTTATTTTCTTCTGAGCCTGATCAGATAACAGCTAAAATTGGGCAGTATCAGCTCTGGAACAAAGCGATCGCCGTAATACGTTGCTTTGCCGACAAGCTCCAGATTATGAGTATCATCGAGCAAATAGAACTCTGCCTGTGTTCCGTTCTCGCCGCCGAATCCCGAGAGATCAACGGAAAACGTTTGAGGCTCTGTGCTGTCATCATCATTAAAATGAGTCAGTATAACCGCCGCTTCATTCTCATTCCTTGCCGCGCAGATAAATCCGTTATTCTCCGCCGTAGCCTCAACACTTTCGCCGAGGCGATAAAGCTCGTTGAACATAGTAAAAGGATAATATCCCTTGAGAACTCTGCCGATCACCGTGCAGTCAAACATTCCGTTCCAGAATTCGTTTGGACGGGCATCGTAATACATAAGCATATCAATGGAAGAATATTGACAAGCGCACATTGTGGCAAGCGAGAAGGCTGCGCCCTTTATCTTTCCGCGCTGATCGTGGCTGTAAACGATATCGTCTCCGTGCCAACCGAGCACGTAGTTCCATTCGTTTAGAATGCTCTCCGTGTCTTTAAAGCCGTATTTATCGAGAAGCTCGCGGGTCTTTATCGCCCTGGTAGTTATTCTTTCAACGTTATGAGCATAAACGTGCCATGAGAAGAAGTCAAGCGGTGCTTTGAGCTGAGACAGGAACATCTCCGCCCACTCATAATTGCCGGCCAGTGCGGGACCGCCTATCTTCAAATGGGGGAAGCATTTTTTCAGATGCGTTGCCACAACGTGATAAAACTCGAAAAACTGCTCGGGCGTGCCGCTCCACGTAGCGCTGACCTTATCTTCCATACCGTAATAAAGATCGGGTTCGTTCCATATTTCCCAATAATCCATTTTGAAATTGAAGCCGTCAGCCCAGCCCTCGGTGTAATGGCGGATTATATGCTCGCAGATGACCGCCCATTTATGAAAATCCTTCGGTGGATGGATGCCGTATTTTTTGATCTCGTGCTCTATTCTGTGTCCGAGGCGGTAAAACACCTCCGTGTTTGCGAGATAGCAGCCCTGAACGTACTGATCGGTGAGCGCAAAATCATAATTTTCGGGATCTGTGGGATCGGCGTCAAAATTCGGGAAAATATAATAAACGTCAACCGTATGCTCCTGACCGTAACGGTGATAGAACGACGAATCGTGGGTTCTCGCGTACGGAATACCCGCGTTTTTGAATTCATACAAATTGTTGTTGAAGGGATGCAAGGTCCCGTTTTCAACGTCTTTGAGCTGAACCGACGGACCGTTATTTACCGCGTGCATTGGCTTGACCGCACCGAGAGTTTTTTCAAAGTTGACCTTTAAGTTTGGCATTTTTGTCCTCCGCTAATATTTTATTGAAACAATTATACCCCAATCACAGCTTTGTTGTCAAGAGCTTTAAAAAAGCAGAAAATTTTTCTGTAAAAAAAGCTCCGAGGCATTTTGCCTCGGAGCTTTTATGAATTAGTCGGCGTAAACGCTGACCTGCTTCTTGTCCTTTGTCTTGTACTCAAACTTTACCTTGCCGTCGGTGAGAGCAAAGAGAGTGTAATCCTTGCCGCAGCCAACGTTCTGACCGGCAAGTATTGCGGAACCGCGCTGTCTGACAATGATATTGCCGGCAACAACGTGTGCGCCGTCTGCCTTCTTAACGCCGAGACGCTTGGATTCGCTGTCACGACCGTTCTTGGTAGAACCGACACCCTTTTTATGTGCAAAGAACTGTAAACCGATTCTCAACATCGTTTTTTCCTCCGTTATTATTTGTTTGCGGCATAATCGCGATCGATGACTTCGACCGACAGATTATCGTAATACTCCTCAAGCAGATCGTTCAGCTGATAATAATATCCGCAGAACAGACCGGAAACCGCGTAACGCTTTGCGTCATCGTCCTCATACTCGGCAAGTGCCGCGCGTGACATGACCTTTATGTTGGTTGCGCCTTCGTTTACGGTGTAATCCACGTCAGAGGCGTATGCTATCTCGATCGTGTTAACGATCAGCATGGTCATTGCCGAAAGCGCCGCGCACAGGATATCCTGCCCTTCATCGGCGTAACCGGTATGGCCTTCTTCCTCAAATCCGTAGAAGCTGCCGCCGCTTCTGAAAAATGTGATTTTTGTCATTAGCCCTCGATAGCTGTGATCTGAACCTTAGTGTAAGGCTGTCTGTGACCGATCTTCTTCTTCTCGTTCTTCTTGGGCTTGTACTTCATAACGTAGATCTTCTTAGCCTTGCCGTTCTTGAGTACGTTTGCAGTAACCTTAGCACCCTCGACAACGGGAGCGCCAAACTTAACTGCGTCGCCTGCGGAGATAGCCATTACACGGTCAAATGTAACGACGTCGCCTTCTGCAGCTTCGAGCTTTTCGATGAAGATGATATCTCCCTCGTTAACCTTGTACTGCTTTCCGCCTGTTTCGATAATAGCAAACACGAAAAGCACCTCTCTTTCTCATAGACTCGCTTAGTGGGCGGCGCCTAAAAAAGCGCACTTAAAAAGCCGACACATCATGCGGCAGTATATTATACCACGACTTTAGTTCGTTTGTCAATACTTTTTCGAAATTTATTTCGGATTTTATTGACTTTTTTCGCGATTTTTAATATAATTATAAAAAACGCGGCAGGAGGGCAAAAAATGAAGGCAGAAACGCTTATTGCGGCTTATTCCGTCATCTCAAAGCGCAAGTACACGACGCGTGCAAAGCTTGCCGAGCTCTGCTCTTTTACCGTTATGACGGCCGGCAACGCCGCCCGTGAGCTTAAACGACTGGGGCTTATAAGCGAGCGGATTTTTCCCAGCGCGGGCAAGCTCAGTCCCCTGCCCCTTTGCTTTTCTTTGATCACGGCGGATAAAGGACGGATCTCTCTTTCAAGAATTAACGAGGCGATGAAGCCCGTGACGTCGAGAACGAAGATAAGAAATTACAGCTTCCACACGGTTGATGACGTGGCCATCTTGCTGAACCAATGCTACGAGCCCGACGGAATCTTCCCCGTTCTTTTTTGCCGAGGAATCCCCGAGCTCGAGCTGAAGATCTTCGGCGACCTGCTTCCGACGTATATCCCCGTGCCCGACGGCGTGACGAATCTTAAAGAATTTATGATTTCTTGCCTTATAAAGCAAAAAATCGAGGAAAAAGCCCTTGCAAAAACGGACGAGATGTGATATAATATCTAACGGCGCGCCTGCATAGTTAAATGGATATAATAACCCCCTCCTAAGGGGTAGTTATGGGTTCGATTCCCGTTGCGGGTGCCAAAAAGCCCAAGCACCGAAAGGTGCTTGGGCTTTTTGATACTTGCACGGCAACACATCTTTGCGCGAAGCGCAAAATTGGGTTCGCATTTTCGACCAAGGACGGCGGTAGCTCGCTGACCGACGGCCGGGCGAAAATATTGGCCGAAGGCCATGCTTCCCGTTGCGGGCTTTTTTGCCACTTGCACGGCAACACATCTTTGCGCGAAGCGCAAAATTGGGTTCGTAATAACAACGCAAGCTCCCCGACGCTGTCGGGGAGCTTGTGTTTTAAAAGATATCGTCTATTGCGTCGTCGGAGTCGACGGCGGTGAGGGTCACTTTAAGCGAATAGGTTCCGGCATTGGAAAGGCTTGAGGTATCAAGCTTTACCGTGTAGGCCACGTTCTCGTGGAGTGTGACCTCGCCCGTACCAACTTCGCTTCCGTCCGCTCTGTAGACGGTTGCGGGGGTGTCTCCCTCAAACTTATAATCGCCTGCTACGTCAACCGTCAGCGTGTAGCTAATATAACCGGGGGTGATATCGATACTTCTGACGATGATGCTGTTGTCGCCGACAGTCAGGACTCTCTCGATAGCTTTGACAGAGATCTTGAGAGAATAGCTGCCCTGCGCGATGATGCCGCTGAGCTTGACGGTGTACGTGCCCGCCGCCAGATCGAGCTCGCCGCTGCCGAGATTCTTGCCTGCGGCATCGTAAACAGCCAAGTTAAAGTTTGCACCGTTGAAGACATACGTATCCGGAGTATCGACCTTGAAGATATATGAAATGGTTCCCGCAGTGACGTCAATGCTTCTGACGGTGATCGTATTAATGCCAACGTTTAACGTTCTGTTCATCTTCTTTACCGAAATGCTCAGCGGATAGCTGCCGGCCTTGGTGATACCGCTGACTTTAACGGTATAAGTTCCCGCCTCAAGGTCGAGCTCGCCGTTTCCGAGGCTATTACCCAATGCGTCGTAAACAGCGACCGTAAGTCCTGTGCAGGAGAAGATATAGGTCTCGGCGGTGGTTGCCTTGAAGGTGTAAGACAGGGTGCCGGGAGTCACGTCAATGCTACGGACAAGGATGCTGTTGGAGCCGACCTTCAGGGTTCTGTCGATCTTCTTTACCGAAATGCTGAAGGGATATTCCCCTGCCTCGGTGATGCCGCTGACCTTGACGGTGTAAGTTCCCGCGGGAAGGTCGAGCTCGCCGCTGCCGAGGCTCTTGCCTGCGGCGTCATACACGAAAAGGTTCAGACCCGTGCAGGCAAAGACGTAGGTCTCCGCGGTGTCGGCCTTAAAGGTGTAGGTCAGAACGCCGGGTGCGACAACGTCGATCTCGCGGACCTTAACTGTATTAGAGCCGACCTTCAGGGTTCTGTCCATTTCCTTTACCGAAATATTCAGAGTATAGTTCCCTGCCTCGGTAACGTTTCCGAGGATAACGGTGTAAGTACCGGCAGGGAGGTCGAGCTCGCCGCTGCCGAGGGCGTTACCGTCGGTGTCATAGACAGCAACCGTCAGGCCGTCTGCGGTGAAAACATAGGTTTCCGCGGCGGTCGCGGTGAAGGCGCATTTCACGGTTCCGTTTTCGATGTCCTTGACTTCAACGGCAAGAGTATTCTCGCCGACGGTGGCGGTGAAGACGGTCTGCTTTTCGGACGAAAGCCCGATCCAGATATCGTAAGTACCCGCGACAACTCCGTCGTTTATATCCAGCCTTACGGTATAAATACCGTTAGCAAGATCCATGACGTTGCGTCCCTCAAGGGAGCCATCCGAGTTGTAAACGCTTGCGTTGAAGTAATTGCTGAAGAAGGTATACTCGCCTGCGGCGGTTACGGTGAACTGGAATTCAACACTTCCGCCTGCGATATTTTCATCGGTCAGGGTAATATCATTGTAGCCGCCCTCAAGGCTCGGAAGCTCGGGAAGCTCCTCGGGAGGGGTATCCGAGACCTTTGTCAGCACGTACTCGGTTCCCGCGTGAATGAAAACGTCTGCGTTTCCGTTTTCATCGAGAACCAGAACGGCATCGGAGACATAAGTCGCGACTCCGTTTATATATATCACCTTTTCTTCGATCTTTTGACCGTCCCTATAAAAAACAACTTTCCCATCGACTATCTCGTACTCAAATTTGCCTATTCTGCCGTTAGAATCCTCGACAGTGAGCTTGTTCTCGTATATGATGACCTCTACGCTCGTATTAAAATAGCTATTGGTTCCGTTATATTTGCCGATGAGGGAAGGTGTCTGTGATGGGGGGAGAGGATTATCGGGGTTATCCTCTCCCCCACCTATTCCCCCTCCTGATCCCCGTCTCCTTCGGTAACGGTATATTCGGTACCGTTATCGGTAAGGCCGACGAGCTTGCCGTCGGTGACGGTAAGGCCCATACCGGACATTGCGTTGCCTTCATCGTCAACTATGGTTGCAACACCGTCGATAAAGGTATATGCGTAGGAGTTGGTCATGGGGTCGCCGGTCAGGTGGTGAATAAAAGAAATCGTAACAGTAGTATCGTCGACGACAACGTTCTTCGTATTTCCACCGGAATCGGTGGCAACGTACGTGCCGGTGATGTCGATATTGGGGAGCTCGGGCTCGTCGCCACCGACGGTAACGACCCAGCCGTCCTCGCCAACCTCAAACTTGACGGCGGTGATGACGGGGGCGTTTCCGGTTGCCTCCTCATGCTCCATAGCGGTGAGGTTGAGGATCAACGTACCGTTATTGTTATCCGTAACTGTATAGGTGTAGTATGCCTTGCAAATAACGTTCCACTCTTCGTCCATCTCGATATAGCACACGTAATAGACATTCGTGAGCATATCCCGGGAAACTTCGATCGTAATACCGTTATCAAGCATATTGTAGGAATCAAGGATCCTTCCCCACTCTGCCTCGGTGAGTGCGCCTGCCTCAAAGGTCAAGGTAGCCTCAACGGTGGCGGGAGTCTCGGAGTAGAAATATACGATATAGGTTTTTCCTGCAACAACGGGAGCGGTTACCGTGGTCTCGCCCTCGGACAGCTCTACCTCTGCAAGAGTGACAATAACGGTTCCGTTAACGGTGAGGGTCACGTGACCGGTCTCGGTTGCGGTGAACTCATAGTAGTAAGCGGACCAATCGGATGGGAGATTGGGCTTCAAGGTTGCGGGGAAGCTTTCGATCTTATCGGGATTATCGTAGGATCCTGCGGGAGCTGCAAACTCAACGGTAATGCTGTAATCACCTGCGGTTGCTGCACTTACGGTTACGGTATAGGTGGTATAGCCGTCAAGAAGAGCGCCGTTCTCAACGGTATTTCCATCGGCGTCGGTGATAACAAAGGTCAGACCCTCGCCCTTGACGGTGTAGTATCCCCTGTCATAAGTGAAAAGGAATACAACGGTAGATCCGTCGACCTTAACGTCTATGCTTCCGTAATTATCAAGGATCACAGGAGCGCCCACGGTGAGGGTGTACTCGCCTGCGGTCTCTGCGGTAACGGTTATCTTGTACTGAAGATAGGACTCGAGAGTGTACTCGCCGCCTGCGGGCTCGACAACGTTGCCTTCGCCGTCAGTGACAACGACGGTCAGGCCTGTACCGGTGAAGGTATACTTGCCGTTATTGTAGGGGGTGTATACGCAATCAATACCCTCTGCGGGTACGGTAACGGTATTCTCACCATCCTCAAGCACAACGGGTCTTTCGGCAGAGACGTTGACGACGTAGTCGCCTGCGGTCTCAGCACCGATAACCACGGTGTAAGAGCCCATATATGCGGCTTCAAGGTCAACGGTAACAGCACCGAAGCCCTGAACCATAGGCATACCCCAAGTGTCATAGATCGCAATGGATGCACCGTTTGCGGTGAAGGTGTAATTTGCGTTCTCGTAAACGTTGAGGTAGGTGGTTGTACCGTTTACGGTATCGGAAACGGTAATAGTATTCTCCCCTTCCTCGAGGTAAATGTCCTCGGGGATCTCGGGATCGTCGGGATCGTCGGGCTGATCGGATACACCCATAATGACGTAGGTGACCGTCCAGCTTCCCTTTGTTGCCGCGCTGATATGGAACTTATAGATCTCCCCTGCAGTAAGCTCGACCGCAAAGGTTCCTCCGTTCGGATCGTTGTTGAAGTCAACGTAAGGCATTGAAGAAAATTCGGTTTCATATTTTACCGCATCCCAAGCACCGAGGCCTGCAGGCACGGTGAAAATATATTTGCCCGTCACGGTTGCGCTGATCTCAATGTAGTCATCCCAAGTGTACGTCTCGGTGATAGTTCCGCTCACAGAGCCGTTGCCAATCTCTACAAGCTCCTCGTCCTCTTCTTCCTCGGTGACTCTGGTCATATTCTGAGCCATGGGCATACCCGAGCAGAGGAAGGTGGGCGTTACGCCGTCGAGAGCCAGGCTGATAATGATATTGGCTTCACTTCCGTCGGCCTTAAGAACGGTAATGCCGCCCATAAGAGTTCCTGTGTAAGTATAGCTTCCGCTGTATGCTCCGTTATTATTGTCAACTATGGTGAGAGCACCGTTGTTAAACTCAAGAACGAACATACCCGACAGAACGTTCCACTTACCGTTGAGCGCGGTCTCGATCTCGGGCTCCTCATCCTCGCCGCCGCTCTGGAGCGTGAGGGTATACTTGTTGCCGTTGTAATAGAAGAGCGAGGGATTGCCGTCTGCGCCAAGCTCAAGCTTTCCAAAGTACTGAGCCATGGGACCGTTGGGATCAATGGGGCCGTTGGCGTTGCTGAGAGTCACGACACCGTTATTGACGGTGAAGGTGTATTCGAATGCATACGTGCTGAATTTGAAAAGGACCGTTCCTGCAGCGGGGTTATATTCCAGCGTTCCGCTGTTTGCAGGGGAGCTTGCTGCGTAAATGTACGAGCCGTCGTCCTCCTTCATATCAGCGGCGGTAAAGGTGATCTCTGCGGGCTCGGTTCCGTTGTATACAACGGTGAAGCCGTTTCCGTTTACAGAATAGTTATTCGCAGTGGTTCCGGAAACGTACACCTGTCCCTCGGGATCGGTGACGGTGACACCGTCGACAGTCCAGGTAATAGCGTAAGTGCAGATGCTTGCGGCACCGCTGGTTCCGAATCCGCTGAGGTGCACTGTGTACTCCTTGCCGGGCTTGAGAGTCACGGTGTTCTCACCGGGCTTGAAGGTAAGCTCGTAGGATACGGCTTTATAATCGACGCGAACGTTTCCGTCCTTGTCGGCCTTGAGGAGGAAGGCGCACTGGGAGTTTGCCTCAACGTAGACCTCCTGAACGGTTGCCCAAGTCTTGCCGCCGTCCACGCTGATCTGCACGCCGTTACCGACGGATATCTCGTAGAAGCTGCCGTTCTCGGAATTGTTGACAAAGTAGTTGGTGGCACCCGTGGTACTTGCATATCCCGCGTTGCCGCCGAGAGTCTCGTCGTAAAATATCTCCTTGCCGATATTTACGACCTTGAGAGTATCCTGCAGGTCGGTCTCAGCGGATGCGCTGGTTCTGACGAAGAACAGGAAGGTCTCGTTTGCCTCAAGAGAGATCATATAGCTGTGACCCTGGGGCATCATAAAGGTGTCTTCCCAAGTGCAGATGTTGGAATTCTCGTTTGCAAATTCAAAGAGATAATCGCTGTCCGCAGGAGCGGTGAAGCTGTATGCGGTATATTTGTTCATATCCACTGTCATTGCCGTGTCGCCGAGATTTACGACTATTCCCTCAAGGGGTTTGATGCTCCAATCGAAGTCAAAGGCTCCGACCGTAATATCGAGCAGCTTGATCTGAAGAGTGATCTCCTGATTGTCCTCGGTTGCGGTGATGTAGTGGGAGTTCTTAAGTGCATCGTCGATGGTGATGTACTCGACTGAGGTGTAGAACTCGTAAAGGCCCTTGGTGGGCAGAGTAAACTTAACGTTTACCACGGTGTTCGAGGGGAACAGATAGCTTCCCTCGGTCTCGGTAAGCTCAACGGTGTCCTCGATCTTTACTACGTAGTAGAAATATCTGACGGTGGGATCCTCATCGTTGATAAGATCCTCGCTCATGGGGAAGATACGGCTCTTGACGGTATACTCACCGGCCTTGTCAACCTCAAATACGTATTCCTTAGCAAAGCTTCCGCCCTCTACGTTGGGACCAAAGTTGATGTCCTCGTGATCCGACGAGAAAACAAGGTACTTTCCGGCAGAAGGCAGATCGAGGGTAAGCGTGCCGTAGTAGTACTTCCACGTGGCGTACACGCCGCCGATCTCGCCCTCCTCATCCTCGAGGATGACCTCGGCATAAGCAACACGGGTGGCCTCAACGGTAACCTCGGTATCGGCAGAAATTTTCGACACGGTGAAGCTCCAGACAAACTCGATGCCATCCTCCTCGGGCTCGCCGTCCTGCTCTGCCCCGTTTGCGGTGAGAGCAAATGCGGGTGAACCTGTAACGGTAAAGGTAACGTCCTCTCCGGGCTTTGCGGTCAGAGTACCTTCAACGGTAAAGCCCTCGGGAGCGGTGACTGTGACCTTGTAGGTCATTCTGTACTCGCAGGTATCGCAAAGTCCGTTGGCATCGTTATCCGCATGGGGTGCGAGGTCGGAGGTCTGCTCCTTGTGCTCGCAGCTCGCGGCGTGCCAGTGATTATTTTCATCCGTTGTCCAATTATTCTCAAAAGTATGGGTGTGATCGGGGTCGATGGGTGTTGTCGTTTCGTCCCCGCCGGGTATTGTGGTGGTGTCACCGCCCGGAGTGGTAGTGGTTGAATCGGGTGCCTTCGTTGTGGAGTCACCTTCTGCCGATCCGTCTCCGCCACAGCCTACCATAAGCAGGGCTACGATAAGAAGCGCAACCAGCAAATAGAAACTTTTCTTCATAAAAGTCTCCTCCTTGAAAGATTATGAACCTAAAAGATCATTCAGTGTAATATGCGCAGGCGAACAGCCACTGATCGTCCTGCATTGCGTCGACGTCGATAACGTCGTTCTCCTCGACCCAGCCCGCGCCGTCATTGAAATAGCGCTGTGCCTCGCTGAGTCTTTGCAAAAAGACGCGAAGCTCCTCGGTCAGAGGAAAATATCCGTCCCGATTGGCGAAATCGGCATAGCCGGGACCGCCGATAAGCTCCTTGCGGCAGGGCGTACAATCGCTGATACAGCCCTCGCAATCGGGTGGGCAGGCCAGACCGTATTTCCCGCCGCCGTGGCAGGGGCATTTATAGCTACAATAATACGGAGGCATATCTACGCTTCCGCTCCAGGTAGCAAGATCGTCGTAGCCCTCTAGGAAATGCTTGTAATTGTGGTCAAGGTATTCCCCGTTCTCCTCCACGCGGATGGTCAGGCTCTTATTGCCCGGATCCTCGATATGGGTCAGAGAAAGCTGCAGGAATCTGCAGGGAGTGGTAATGGCGGCGTAGACCGTGGGGCCGTAGCCGTCGGTTTCCGCGTATTTTTCCTCATCGTAGAGATGATAGAAGCCGTCCTCGGGGTTCAGCTTGAACATTGAGCCGTCAAATATGTTCTTTCCTCCCACGCGGATCTCGGGGTAGGTCAGCCTTCCCTCTTCGTTGTAAAGATTTTTCAGATACAGGCGTATATGATAGTATTCGTCTTCGCCCATGACCTTGAAAAGTCTCTCGTTGGGGTTTGTGGGATCCTCGTTTTCGTAATTTTTCAGATTCTCGTAAGTTGTCCGAAGCGGGGGATCGTTCGGTGCCGCGTAGCGGGAAAGTGCGGCCGAGTAATCCTCCCAGCTCATTGCAAGCAGCTTATCGAGCTCTCGGTTTATTGTAGCATAAAGCTCGGTGGGGATCTCCATTGCCTTTTCGGTTCGCGGTCTGACGTACGAGCCGTTTCTCGAAATGGCAAAATCCACATTGACGGGAGAAAACTCCGTCGCTTTGGTCTCGACGTGGACGGCGAAGGTATAAACGTTTCCGATCATATCGGCGTCGACGTTGATCTCGTAACGGAAATTCTTCGTGTAGCCCTTGCTTGCGCCGCCGTCATCCAGCGTGCGGTCGAAGAACTTGCTTGCGAAGGTTCCGTTGTAAAGATCGGCCTTGGGATTGATCTCGCCTGCGGTGATATCCACCCAGGATTCGACCACATAGGTTCCCTCCTCCGAGGGTACGAACTGATAATACACTACCGTATTAGCCTTTTTGATATCGGCGCGGAAGACGCCGATGTCCTCAAGCTCAAAGCAACGGTAAAGCGATTTGCCCGTTCCCTTCGTGGGCTCGGTAATATCGTAAAGATCAATGACCACGTTCCTCTCGTCGGCGGTGGCCACGTAGATATTGGGGTTATAGATCAGGCCGTCGGGCACCGAGGAGAGAGTTACGTCATAGTTTCCGTCAAGATCGCCGACGGTAGCTATTCCCTGCTCGTTGAACTCGGCGTTGTAGAAGCTGTATCCGTCTGTCCAATGGGCGAAGACCTTATCCTTAGGAATATATGGGTCGCCGTTATATCGGAGCGACACGGTGTAGGCGTTTTCGTCGGGCACGCTGTCACTCGGCGGGGTTGCCGTGGTGCTCTCATCGGGAGCGGTGGTACCGTTCGGCTGTTTTATCGCCTCTGTATACTCACCGCAGCCGATCATTGCGCAGACCAGAAGGAGCAAAACGGTGGAGACAAATATTTTTTTCATCTTTCGGTTTTTCACGCCGTTTTACCTCCTTTATGACGTTTTGGTTTTTACAAACAGGCTCTTTATATCGACCCATTTGAGTTTTCTTATGATAATATCGATGACGTAGAGTGCTACGGCGATGATCAGAAGCGGGACCGTGTAGTTCACCTTATAGGTCGAGATCTCCTTTTCGTCGTTCTCTATCTTGGGGACGCCGTTCTCGGTGATGGTACCGTTGCCTCTTATTGCCTGGTTGAGATCAGAGGCGCTGAAGGTTGCAAAGCTGTCATACTCGGGGGAGTAGGACACGTTGAAGTAGGTATCCGACACGTATTCGTGATCATCGTAAGAATAAGTGAAGGTTATCTTATATTTACCGAGATCGGGAGTCGCAAATTCGTAGTAGTAACCCGTGGAGTTAAAGAGGAGCTGATCGGCAATAGTTTCGCCGTTCGGCAGAGTGATCTCCATATGCATCGTGGCGTAAGGATTGAGAACTGCGGGGATCACCTCGATGAAGGAGGACTCACCGTCATACTCAACGCTGACAGAATAAGGATCGTTGATCTTCTCCGACGGAGTGTTGACCTCAAGCACGTTCTCGAGGAAGTCCTGACCCGTGCTGTCCACCCAATCGCGGGCCCATTCGCCCGAGATCGAGCTTGTGAAGGTCGAAACCTTACCGTTTCCGTAGCTCCAATAGACGTATATGGGGGGCTTGGCCACGCCCTCGCCCGTTCTGGTGTACTCGGTGGTGAGAACGGTGGTGGCGCTCGCCTTGGCGCTTGAATAAACGTAACCGTAAAGGTCGGGAAGGCGTTTGATGCCCTCAAGCACGTCGTCATGCTCCTTGCTGATATTGACGGGCGACTTTTCTTCAATGACAGTTTCCTTGAGCTGATCCATCATATCTGCCGACATTTCATACTGTACCCATGCGTTTTCGTCATCGGTGCTCAACACGTATGTTCCGACGGCGGGCGAGACGAACCAATATTCTATTCCGCCCTTATCGATATCCTCTTTGGATACGGTTATTTTATTGTCGCCGTATGCCAGATAATTCTTCGTGGGGTTTGTGGGATCGCCTGCCGAATCCACCTGCTCGTCACCGATATAGGTGATGCTAAGCTCGATCTCGTCGGCATCCCCGTTGAACGTGGAGATATAAAGCTTGAGGATCTTTCCCTTATAAAGCTCAAGATAAACACTCTCGCCGCCACGCAGACCTGCCATGGTGTTCATATCGGTGAGGTTGCCGTCCTCCTTGATCTCATAGAACTTTCCGTTACCGTACTTGGCTATGGATTTCATCATGGACAGTCCCTCGTCGGTATTATCCGCAGGGGGACAAGGGTAAATGGCCGAAGTGTTGATCCCCTCGGCGCTCATATCCTTGACGACGTCGATGGCGTTGGGGGTCTCCTCGCCAAAGGCGCGACCGTCGGAGATCAGATAGACCTCGCGGCTGTCGAAGGGCTGATCCTTCATAAGCTCTGCGGCCTGGAAAAGTGCCGAGCCGAGGAAGGTTCCCTGAGTTGGGCGAATGGCGTTGATTCGATCCTCGATCTCCTGTCTGTAATCCCCTACCCTTACGGGCTTGTAGACCACCTTGACGTCTCCGGAGAAGGAAATGACCGAGACGTAATCGTCTGCGTTCAGCGTGCCGAGGAACTCCACCGCCGCTTTTTTCAGAGTTATAAGTCTGGATGCCTGATCCATACTGAGCGAGCTGTCAAGCACTATGGCGTAAAGCTTCTCCTTCTGATCCGAGTTGCCGAATTTTACGGGAAGCATATCCTCAAGCTGCTTCAGCACCTCGTCGGTCTTATTCTGGATCTTGAGATCTCCCACCGTTACAAGGCTCTTGCCGAAGAGCGAGACCACCTTATCCACGTTACCGATGAATGCGGTGTAGTTATCAAGCTCGCGGACGTCCTGATTCGAGATAATGATCTCATCGTACTCGCAAAGCGCCTCGACGGTTACGGGCAGCTTATCGAGCAGGCTTTCTTCATCGTATTTTCCCTCGGGCAGCTTGACCTTGGGATCGCTGATAAATGCATCGATCTTGGCGTTTGCGCCGTAGATTCTGTGTATCGCATCAAGATCCGAGGCCAGCGGTGTCACCAACAGAACGCTGATATCGCCCGAAACACTTTGAGTGAAGCTATAGCTGTTGTTGTGGGGAGACACGTCATCCTTCGAGCTGATCTTGATCTCGTAATCAAAATCGCCCTCGTCCCCCGTTTCGAGCTCCACGTTGACCACGTTGTAGCCACGCGAGAGCTGAACCGCCTGAGTGGACACGTTGACCGAATTTCGGTAGACCGAAAGGATAGTCTGCGCGTCGTAGGTGCTCTGAAGAAGCACGTTTGCCGTGGTTTCGTGGTTGAGGTAGGTGGATTTAGTGAAGTCCACGCCTGTTATCTGCACCTCAAGATCGTCTTCCTTGAGGTTGTTGTCCAGATAAATGGTATCAATATAAATATTCTGTGCGCGGAGGTTTTCGATGGAGGCTATAAGCTCCTTCGTGTCCTCGCTGTTCGTCTGTTTTCCGTCGGTTATAAGAACGATCCTCTTTATAACGTTGTCCTTAAAAAGACCCGCAGCGTAATCGAGAGCGGGGGCGATATGAGTGGCTCCGCTGTCGACCTTTGCGTTCTTAACACTCTCAAGCTCCTCGCCCATTTCGGTAACGAGCTCATAATCCGCGCCGAAGCAGATGAGACCCACCTTTGAGTTCATGGGAAGATTTTCCTTCACCAGGGCATCTATATATTGATCAACCGTATCGAGATTCCGATTTGCGGAATAGGACACGTCGGCCACGATATAAACGTTGGTCTCGGTTATGACCGTGGTGACCACGGTTCCCGCCAGCGCGAAGACGATGGCAACGATTATGACGAAATGGAGTATAAAGGATGCGATGACATGGCCGTTTCTGTTATCCTTTCTTATAGCGATAAGGAAAGGGATAAGAACCGCTAAAACGAGGGGTATTGCGACGAGAAACAGATAGGGATTATCGAAGCTGATATTTTTCATAGCAATACACCGCCCAATCTGCCGCAAAAATCACCGCCAAACAGATAAATACGATGAGCAGACTGTCATACGTACCGTCAAATCCGCCGGGCTCGGCCGTTCCCGTGAGGCTGAAATCTTCAGCAGAGGCCTGCGGCAGGCGCTCGCTCTCGGGAAGCTCTGAATAAATTTTGAAAACTCTCGGGTTATCCGACACCGTAACGGTAACGGTGTAGGTTCCCACCTCGGTAAGCGTGTAATCGCTGATTGCGCCCGCAGTATCAAGATAGGATATCTTGCCGCCGGGGCTGTCAACTCTGATGCTGTCGCAGTTTGCGATAACGTTCACGCTCAGCTCGTCTCCGCAGTAGTAGGAGGACTTTTCAATGACCTCGGGGAAAGAATATTCCATAAAGTTCTTAACAAGGGCAATGAAATCCACCAGCACGGGGAGGTTTGAATCCTGCAGGCTGAATGCGAATACCACTTCTCTGTTTCCGTAGGTATTGGTGCCCGTAAAGACCACGGGGTTACCCTGATAGGTGAACAGAGGGGTGAACTTTCGGTAAAGACCGCACTTCACGAACCGTGTGATATATATATCCTTACCGCCCACTCCCGCAGTCAGCTTTCTGACCACCGAGGAACTGTCCTTCGACATGGTGACGGTGCTCGGATCCTCAAGAGTTACGTCTCCCTGCACGCTGAAGCCCGAATTGTCCACGCTCGCAGAGGGATTGATGATCCATACGGCGCCATCCCGTGGCAGCTCCGAAGGATCGTAGGAATCGAAAATATAAAGTCCGTAGCCGCTCTGACCCGTATATTCATCGGGTAGCATTACGTCTATGTTGGAGTATCCCGTGGCCGACAGCGCGCTTCTTATAAAGAAGGGGTTGGGGCTGACCGCTAAGATCTTGTAGGAATCGTCGCCGCTCTTTACGTTGTACACGATGACCTCGTTATCAAGAGCGAGAGAATCGTCGGATTCCAATACGACCTTTATGGACTTATAGCTCTTGCACTGGCAAGCAAGCTCAAAGGGAGTGCTCTCCCCTGCCTTTACCTCGACGGTTTCGACGGCGTTCGCCTCGGCGGCGTCATCCACGTAGAGCTTGACCGTAAAGGTGGCATCCGCGAGGTAGGAGATCGCATTGCCGCTGACATTCAGCCTTCCCGCCGAAAGCACGGGGATGATACTGTTGATGGCTGCGTTCTTCTCCTTGCCCGCCACGTTGATGACCTCAACGTTGCCGTGTGCGGCATATGCGGTATCGGTGACAAGGTAGGTCAGGATCGATGGGCTTTCGTTGAAATACTTCTGCGCCTCGCTGATCGCCTCTGCCGTATCGGTCTCGCAATGGGAGGGCTCTATCTCATCCAGCAGAACGAGCACCTTTTCCTTGTCGGTCTCGCCCTCGAAGACCACTCTCGTGCCGTCGCCGTAATAAACGAGCGAGAATCTGCTTCCGTCCACGGCGTCGCCGACAAGCTCGGATATTTTCTCCTTGCCCATCTCAAATCGGGTCTTCCCTTCCTCGGAGACCATATTCATACTGCCCGTGCCGTCAAGCACGAAGCAATATTCATTGGCCGCGTTGGGGATGGTGACGATGGGATGAGCTATGGCCAGCGAGATAAAGAGAACTGCCAGAAGCTGAAGGATGAGGCTGATAAGTCCCGTCATTCGGCTGATGGGGTTCTTTCTTTTGAGAAATTTTTCGCTGAGCGTCCACAGATAGGTGGATGCCACAAGCTGCTCCGTATATTTGCTTTTTATTATGTATATGATTATCAGGATCGGAATTCCGATAAGTCCCAACAATCCGAGTGGGTATAAGAAGGTCACTTCAATACCTCCATATCGGTCAGTTTTCCGAAGAAGATCTCGGCCATGGAGTCCTCCGCGTTTGTCAGCATATAAGCTGCGCCGCGGGCTTCACAATAATTTTTGATCCTGTCAACGGTGTACTGCAGCGCATCCTTATAGGCGCGCACGATCTCGCGATCGATCTTTTTTCTGTATGACTTTCGCGTATTTTCCGAATCGAAAAGGTGCATCTTTCCGCGAAGCTGGGGGTTCATCTCTTCCCTCGACAGCACCTGAATGCAAAGAATATCCCTGCGCTTATCGGCCAGGTGGTCTATGGCGTCCTCGTAGTTGTTGTCGGTGAGGAAGTCGGAGATTATGACCGACATACCGTCGCCGTGACCCACGCGGGACTGAAGAATGGCGTCCGAAATAAAGCTGTCACCGTCAAACTCGATCTCGTTGAGCTTGCCGATGGAGCCGATATACGCCTCTTTGCCCACTATCCCGTTCAGCACGTCGATGACCTGACTGTCGCGGATGATAAAGATGGAAACCTTTTCCATTTCACAGATCGAGATATACGCCAACGTAGCGGCCAAGCGCAAGGCTTGCTCTGCCTTCTGTCCTCTGCCGTAATCCATGGAGCGGCTGGCGTCGATATAGATCCTCGTGTGCATCTGACGCTCGTCGAGATAAAGCTTTTCGTAAAGCTTATCGAAGCGCGCGTATGCGTTCCAGTCGATCTTCGTCACGTCATCGCCCGGCATATAGTCGCGGTAATCCACAAATTCGCAGGACGAGCCGTAGGTCTTACTCTTACGGTTGCCCCCGAACATACCGGCTATATTGTTTTTGAGCAGGGTCTGCAGAGTTTCGATCTGCTGCAAAAGCTCCTCATTTACCGTAAATTTTGCCATATCAACTTACTTTGAGAGCTTTTTGTTTTCTCTTACGAGCATACCGATAACGTCATCGGCGGTCAATCTCTCGTTAACTGCGGTGTAGTTTACCTTGATTCTGTGTCTGAGAACGGGGCAAGCCAGCGCGTCGATGTCGGCGTAGGAGACGTTGTAGTTGCCGTTTACAAGGGCGCGAACCTTGGCGCAGGTGATGAGGGCCTGAGCCGCACGGGGGGATGCGCCGTACTTTATGTACTTCTTTGCGGTGACAGAGGTATCGTCAAGCTCGGGGTGAGTGTTGGAGACGAGATTGATGGCGTAGTTCAGTACGTCACCAATTACCGGGACGGTGGCCGCAAGGGCTCTCATTTCCATGATCTCCTCGCCGTTGACCGAAGCCTCGGCGGTCTCCTCCATGGTGATCTGGGTCATTCTGACGATATCTGCAAGCTCGGCCTTGTTCGGGAACTTCATAAGAAGCTTGAAGACGAAGCGGTCCATCTGAGCCTCGGGCAGCGGGTAGGTTCCGTCCTGCTCCACGGGGTTCTCGGTTGCGAGCACGAAGAAGGGCTCGTCGATCTTATATGTCTCGCCTGCCACGGTAACCTTGTGCTCCTGCATGACCTCAAGCATTGCGGACTGGGTCTTGGGGGTTGCACGGTTGATCTCGTCGGCAAGGACGAGGTTGGCGAAGATGGGGCCCTTGCGGAAGCTGGTGTTGAGCTTTCCGTTATCGTCCTTTTCGACGATATTGGTACCCGTAACGTCGGAAGGCATAAGGTCGGGGGTGAACTGAATACGCGAGAAGGGGAGCTGGAGGGTCTTGGCCAGCGAACGGACCAGACGGGTCTTACCTACTCCGGGAACACCCTCAAGCAGAACGTTTCCGCCTGCGATGATCGCGATAATAACGTTATCGATTATTTCCTGCTGACCGACAACGTCGCGTGCCAGCTGCTCCTTGATTGCGGCGATCTTCTGGCTGAATGCCGCTACTCTTTCCATGTTTTCCATAATATATCCTTCCTTTATTATTCTTTATCTTCTGTTCCGCTGAAGAGCACGTCGAAATACGCGTCCAGCAGATCCTTAAATTCATCGGAGATCTGACCGCTGAGGACATCCTCCAGATATTTTCCGTGGTATGCTCCGAGGGACTCGCCGTAAAGGACGGTCTCCTTCTTCTCGGGATCGTAAATATAGGACTCGTCGCTTCCGTATATGATGTTTCCGGTTCCTATACCGCCGTCAGAGACCACCTCGTCCTCATCGTCCTCGGGCTTGACGTTCTCGTCATTCTTGTCGCCTCCCACATTACCGTCGGAGGGCAGATTTGCGTTGAGATCGGGCAGCTCATCGGCCTTGATGCCGAAGAGCTCGGTGAGCTTTGCTATGACCTTATCCCTCATTTCAAGGTTGGTCTTCTGGTAGGACAGCGCGTCCACCAGATCGTCGCAGGCCGTGGCAAATGCGTTGTCGGTCTGCAGTCCGTCATTGCTCGAGTCGCCGTCGCTTCCCACAAGTCTCAGCGAGTCGGCAAAGTTATACAGCGCGATGTTGAGATATATCTCGTTGTCGGTCATCGCGCCCTCAAGAGCCAGCTCGATTCCCGCGGCGAAGGCTGTGGCAAGATCGGCCACGTCGCTCACCATAAAATTACTTACGTAAAGCACGTCCATTTTGTCGCGCACCGACAAAGGATCGAGCAGCTCGATGATCTTTCCGAGCTTCTGCATCGAATCGTCCTCGCTCTCCAGCATCTTGCGGCTGATGGCAAGGTAAGTATTGGCATTGTCGGAGATCAGGTCAACGTCCACGATGGCGGCTATAACCGTCTCCTTCATTTCGCTCTCGGTCTCCACCACCTTGGTCAGCGCGTAGAGCAGATCCTCAAGGGTATCGACCGTGCTGTCCTTGGCCTCCTGCTCCATTTCGGATTCCCTGACCTCACGGATCAGATCCTCAAGAGCGACCCTTTGATATTCCGAAATTGCCCACGGGATCTCGATCTCTTCGTTTGAATCGTCGAGTGCCTCTGCCTTACCGGGGATGACGAAGGCCGTGACCAGCATTGCGGCCGCAAGCACGAAGGCAACAGTGATCGCCACGATTCCCCGCAGCCCGACGCCTCTCGTGGTAGCCGCGCTCAGGCGGTTGTCAGCATCCACTCTTTGAAGAGCGATCATAGGGCCGTTATGCTGCTTATAAGCCACCATCGTCTGTGCTCTTTCGCCGAAATTCAGGGCGCGGTCGATCTTTTTCGCCGCCCGCTTTTCGCTCGGCATAAGCACGAGGACTACGATTCCCGCAACGGCCACGGCGGGCGCAACTGATGCGATCAGCATTATTATTTTATCAATTGTCAAGATCTCAAATTTTGAAAGAGTCGTAAGCACCGCCGCGATGACGCACCCGACGGCTACGCCGAGCAGCGATCCTCTGATCCACGCTCCGACGCACATTTTTCGTTTGAATTTTTTAAATCCTTCTCCCATATTCAGTTCCTTTCTTTGGGATTTGGGTAACAGCTTAAATCAAGTTTTCCGTGCCTTTCTTCACCCTTTGACAAAACGGCACAATACGGACATTATAATTAGAATTATTATATCAAAAAATCGCCTTTTTGTCAACAGTTTATATATATAAAGTAGGCTTTATGGAAAAAGTTAACATATAGAAAAGCCTCCCGATCAGTTCGGGAGGCTGTTTTGGTCGTGCTTCATCCTTTGCCAGCTTACAAAGCCGTAAATATCGTTGAAGAAAAACATTATAAAGCAGGCAACCATTGGAACGTAGGATATATCTGCCAGCGATGCCATGACCCAAAGGATGATAAGCACCACGTCGTTTGCCGCGTAGCCGATGGCGTAATAGGGGCTTCTGAAGACCATCAGCATTGATGCAAGCCAGCTCGTAGCCACAGAAAGTGTGCTTACCTCAAGATTTGTGGTGCCCAGCGCGCCGAGAATAAAGTAAAATGCCACGGTGACGGCGATGCAGGTTGAAAATATTATGGCCGCCGAGCCGAGCTTGAGCTTTTTTGCCACCTCGACTTGGGAGCTCTGCTTGTACGGGTGGCGGATCCAGGAGATCAGCGCCATAACCGCCGTCGGCGTGGTCATACAAAGATATGTTATCATTTCGCCGTAATATCCGAAAAAGAAGGATACGGTGCCGTAAAAGACCGAGAAGATTATGACCAATATCTGCCCGATGACCATTCCCTTCGCGAGAAAGATCAAGGCTGTCACGCCGAAAAGAGACGAGACGAGGGTCAGATAATCATTACTGTGAAATATGAAAAATGAAGCCGCCACAACCACGACCGAGACCAGCCACAGCGCGACCTCGAATTTTGTCAGCTCCTTGAATTGCTTGAAAAATTTCATACGTTCTCCTTTTGAAGATATAACTGTCGACCTTCAGCCGACGAGGGGTTTTTCGCCTTTTGTGATCGGATAAGCTCTCTCACCCACAAGACTTGCGAACGGAAAAAGCCCGTCCGCCACGCGGCATCGGTGTTCAGCCGACGAGGGCTTTTTCGCCTTTTGTGATCGGATGAGCTTCACCGTAAAACCTTATATTATATCACAAATGCACCCAAACCCGCATCTTCTAAGACCTAACGACGCGATTTGAGTGCATTGCACACTACCCGGTGGCAGTTTTGTTATTTTCTTAATTTTATCACAGATTCCCCGAAAAGTCAACCCTTGACATCAAATTTTCTCTGACACCTGGGGCAACAGGCCACGTGCGTGCCTCCTCGCTTGGGAAGGCGCAGAACGGCGTGGCAGGCGGGACATTTTCTGTAAACGTGGGTCTTTCTGTCCTTGAATTTATTCTTTTGCAACTTGAAAAAGCCCTTGATCCTTCTGAAAATGCCGAAAACGAAATCGTTTTCCTTTCTTCTCGCCAAGCGGTTGTGCGAAAAAGCGCGGAACAGCATATATCCGACGGTCAGAATCTCCAGAATTATAAAAACGAACGAATTCACAAAAAGATTTATAATTATGAAAAGCATAGCGACGCCGAAAAGGACGAAATAGAGCTTATCTATTCCGTACGATCCCGAAAAAGTTCTGTACAGCCATTGCTTGAATTTACCCATTTTAATTGATCCTTTCAAATTCTTCTGCAATTATACTATATTTTGCCCGCTTTTGCAACAGCTTTGACCGCTTGTTTACAAAGAAGTGTAAAAAAGTTTGTTTTTGACACAAAAAACATAAAATCAGGACTGCCTAATTTGGATGTAGAAGGCGTGATCGGGTTCTCGTCGCTGTACTCGGTACTGCAGAGAGCCCGAGCGCGTCTAAAAAACGCACATAAAAAATGAAATCCGCAAGGATTTCTACCTAAAGAACCGCTTATTCCATCGGTTTTGATAGAAAAAGCGGTTCTTTTTATTTGATTTGTGCGTTTTTGGTCTGCGCCAAAGTAGGCAGTCCTGCGAGTCAAATATTCTCTCAGATATACTTCTTAACGATATCCGATGCCTCTTCGCTGGGAATGGAAGAGGTGATGATCATATTGACGTTGTGGTGCTGGAGAAGCTCGTCGAGCTCAAGCAGCATCTTCTCGAAGGAAGGAACGTCGTTGTTGCAGATCTTGAGTGCCGAGTCGATGAAGAGATCGGTCACGTCGTGATTGCTGGCCAGAATTCCCGAAACAAAGCCGTAGAGAGACTGTGCGTCGAAAATAAAGTAATCGTTTGTATTTATCAAGCGAGCCTGATACTTAATATCGAATCTGAGCTTTACACCGCGCTCAATGCAAACAACGTCGCCATGAGACTCAGCGGTTGCCTTATTGACCATTTCGATCAGAGTTTTTGTTTTGCCGGTACCTTTAACACCGATAATCAGTTTTAACATCTTTTTCCTCCTGTAACTGAAGTAATACTATTATACACTATGTTTTCAAAAAATGCAATACTATTTTTGTGCAAATTTTAAAATTATTTCAGTCTTTTCTCAAGTTCTGCGCGTCTGTCCTCAAATCCGGGCTTTCCGAGGAGGGCAAACATATTCTTCTTGTAGGCCTCAACGCCGGGCTGGTCGAAGGGGTTAACGCCCAGCATATAACCGGAAATGGCGCAGGAGAGCCAGAAGAAGTAGATCATGTAACCGACGGAATATGCGGAGCGATCCTTGATATCAAGGACGATATTGGGGACGCCGCCGTCGTTATGAGCGAGGACGGTTGCGGTTCTCGCGGTGCTGTTGACGTCATAAAGAGTCTTGCCCGAGAGGAAGTTCAGACCGTCGATGTTGTTCTCATCGTTGGGTATAACTATCTCGCTGTCGGGCTGACCGATGGACATAACAGTCTCAAACAGGAAGCGCTGACCCTCCTGAATGTACTGTCCGAGGGAGTGGAGATCGGTGGAGAAAATGACCGAGGAGGGGTAAATTCCGCGGTTGTCCTTACCCTCGCTCTCGCCGAAGAGCTGCTTCCACCACTCGCTGAACATCTGCAGGTAGGGCTCGTAGCCGACGAGGATCTCAACGTTCTTGCCCTTACGGAGAAGAATGTTTCTGATTGCGGCGTACTTGTAGCTGTCGTTCTTGCTGATATCGGCAGAGGTAAGCTCGGTGCGAGCGGCCTCGGCACCTGCCATCAGCTCGTCGATATCGATGCCTGCAACGGCGATGGGAAGAAGACCGACGGCACTGAGGACGGAATATCTGCCGCCCATGTCATCCGGAACGACGAAGGTCTCGTAGCCCGACTTATCCGAGAAGCTGCGGAGAGTTCCCTTCTCCTTATCGGTGGTAACGAAGATATGCTTTGCCGCGCCATCCTTGCCGTACTTGCTCTCCAGCATATCGCGGAAGATACGGAAGGCAACTGCGGTCTCGGTGGTGGTTCCCGACTTGGAAATAACGTTGATGCAAACGTCCTTACCCTCGCAGATCTCAAGGAGCTCCTTCATATCCGAAGAGCTGAGGTTGCAGCCCGAGAAGTAAATGTCGGGGGTGTCCTTCTTGAGGTTGTTGTAGCGAGGAGACTTGAGAAATTCGATAACTGCGCGTGCGCCGAGGTAAGAGCCGCCGATACCGGTGACGATGAACACGTCACAGCTCTTCTGAATCTTCTTTGCCGCTTCCTTTATTCTTGCGAACTCCTCTTTGTCATAGTTGCAGGATGCGGTTCTCCAACCGAGAAAATCGTTTCCTGCGCCGGTCTTATTGACCAGCATTTCGTGTGCCGCGTTAACGAGCGGCTGAATGTTTGCATACTCGTTGCTTCCGATAAAATCGGAGAGATGCTTGTCGTTGAGTTTGACTGCCATAGTCTTTAAAATCCCCTTTCAGGATCCGAAACGTATTTTTCGGATCAATCCTTACTTTTTATACATCTATCTCATAAACAATACGCCGAAGACGCGGCCGAGCACGTCGAAAAATCCGATCTTTCCGACGCTTTCAGCGGCCTTTATCTGCGTTTCGCCTATTGTTTTGCCGTTCAGGCTGTAGCTGATACGGCCAACGGTATCGCCCTGCTTTACGGGCGCGGTCAGGCTGTCTTGAAGCTCGACCGATATTTTGACCCCGGACGCGCCGCCCTTTTCGATGACGGAGCAAAAATCCTCGGCCGTTATTTTACATACGTTGCTCTTGCCGCCCGCAACGCCGAGGGTCTCGGGCAAGGACGGTGAGTTTTTGTAAAGCGCGTAGCCCGCAAAGCCCCAATCAAGGAGAGCCTTTGCGGCGTTATTGCGCTCATCTCTGGTGGGTGAGTTCATAATAACGGCGATGAGCGAAAGTCCGTCCCGCTCGGCGGTTGCGCTGATGCAAAAGCCCGCCTTTGCCGTGGAGCCGGTCTTGAGACCCGTCGCGCCCTTATAAAATCTTACGAGGCGGTTTGTGTTCGTCAGTCCGAACTCGCCGTTTCTCACGGTATCCATCCATTTTGAGCTGTATTCCAGCACCTTTTCGTGCTTTATCAGCTCCCTCGACATTATGGCGATATCCCTCGCCGAGGTCACGTGGTTCTCAGCGGTATCGTCGAGGCCGTTTGTGTTCTCGAAATTTGTGTTTTTCATTCCGAGCTGTCGCGCCCTCTCGTTCATCCGCGCCACGAAGACCTCCTCGCTGCCCGCTATATGCTCTGCAAGTGCCACGGCGCAATCGTTTGCGCTGGCGATGATCACGCTCTTGAGCATATCCTCAAGGGGCATCTGCTCGCCTTCCTTTAAAAAGATCTGCGAGCCGCCCATTGACGAGGCGTGGGTGCTTGCGGTAACGGTATCGTCGAGCTTCACGTTCCCTGCCTCCACCGCTTCCATAACCAGCAAAAGGGTCATGATCTTGGTGACCGAGGCGGGTGGGAGGGGCGCATCGGCGTTCTTTTCGTAAAGAACGGTGCCGGTGTTGGCCTCCATAAGTATTGCCGAGGTGCAATTAAGGTCAAGCGCGGGGGCATCCGTTTCCACCGACACCGCCCCTGCCGTAAAGGCGGGCGACAGCGCAAGGATCAGACAGAAAAACAATGCCCCTGCCCTTTTCAGTATTCTTTTTTTCATACGCGCATCCTTTCATGAAATCTTCATAAAAGATATATGCGCGCGTACGTGTCTAAATGACTTAAATTACGCCGAACTCGTAGATGGTGGTGTACTTATACTCCTGACCGGGACGGAGGACGCAATCTGTGAAGTTATCGTGGTTGATAGCATCGGGCATCTTCTGAGTCTCGAGGCAGAGAGCGTTCTGCAGGCCCTGAGGATAGTTGTTCTTGAAGGGGTACTTCTCGTTGTTGAGGAAGTTACCGGAGTAGAACTGTACGCAGGGCTGGTTGGTGTACATCTTCATCTGTCTGCCGCTCTTCTCGTCGGTAAGGATACCGCGGAGAACGGGCTCCTCGGTCTCGCCGCCCTTGAAGTTGAAGCAGTGATCGAAGCCGCCTGCAAGGCCGAGATCGGTGTTGGTCAGGTCAAAGTCCTGTCCGATGGTCTTCTCGGTGGTGAAATCAAAGGGAGTGCCGGTGACCGATCTGATCTCGCCCGTGGGGATGAGCTTCTCATCGGTGGGGAGATAGCTGTCGGCATCGAGCCAGAGCTTATGATCGAAGATCTTGCCGGAGTTGTAGCCGCCAAGATTGAAGTATGCGTGGTTGGTGAGGTTAAGGATGGTGGGCTTGTCGCAAACTGCGTAGTAATCGATGACTACGGAGTTATTTGCGGTAAGGGTGTAGGTTACCTTAACGTCGAGCTTACCGGGGTAGCCCTCCTCGCCGTCGGGAGAGGTGAGAGTGAGGATGAGGCGGGGCTCATCGCCGTCCACCATCTCGGCGTTCCAGATCTTGGCATTGAAGCCGCAGATACCGCCGTGAAGGCTGTTGACACCGTTATCGTTGACCGAAACCTTGTAGGTCTTGCCGTCGAGAGTGAACTTACTGCCGCCGATGCGGTTGCCGAAGCGACCGATGAGAGCGCCCTGATAGCCGTCGCCGTTGATGTAGCTGTCGAGCTGATCGTAGCCGCAGATAACGTCTGCGTTGTTGCCCTCTCTGTCGGGAACCTTGATCTGAACGAGTGCGCCGCCGAAGTCAATGATCTTGACCTTTGCGCCCGCCTCGTTGCGGAGTGTGTAAGCGGAGACCTTTCTGCCGTCCGCCAGAATTCCAAATGCTTTCTTTTCAATGCTCATCTTTATATCCCTCCGGATTCATAGTTTGCCAACGATCTGCGTCGCGGCACATTTCTTCAATTCCGTATTTTGCAGACCAGCCAAGAACCTTCTGTGCCTTTGCGGGGTCTGCGTAGCACTCGGCGATATCACCGGGGCGTCTGTCGACCACCTCGTACGCGATGGTCTTGCCCGTAATAGCCTCGTATGCCTTTACCATTTCAAGGACCGAATAGCCCTTGCCTGTTCCGATGTTAAAATACTCAATACCCTGCGACTTTGCCGAATACTCAAGTGCCTTGAGGTGAGCCTGAGCGAGGTCGACCACGTGGATGTAGTCGCGGACGCCGGTGCCGTCGGGCGTGGGGTAATCGTCTCCGAAAACGCGGAGTCTCTGCAGCTTGCCCGAGCCGACCTGAGTTATGTAGGGGAAGAGATTGTTCGGGATGCCCTTGGGGTCCTCACCGATAAGTCCGCTCGAATGTGCGCCGATGGGGTTGAAGTAGCGCAGGATCACGACGCTCCACTCGGGATCGGCCTTGACGACATCAGAGAGAATCCTCTCGGTCATCAGCTTGGTCTCGCCGTAAGGATTGGAGGTCTTGAGGGGGAAATCCTCTCTGATCGGAACCTCCTTGGGCTGACCGTAAACGGTGGCCGACGAGCTGAACACGATCTTCTTGACACCGTGACGGCTCATGGAATCGATGAGCTTGAGAGTACCCGTGATATTATTGGTATAATATCTGATGGGCTGATCGCAGGACTCGCCGACGGCCTTAAGGCCCGCGAAGTGGACGACTGCCTCAATCTCGTTCTCCTCAAAGATCTTATCGAGGGCTGCGGTATCAAGCATATCTGCCTGATAGAAGCGGAAATCCTTGCCCGTGATCTTTTTCACTCTTCTGAGGGACTCTTCCTTACTGTTTATGAAGTTGTCCATTACGACGACTTCATTTCCCTGCTCCAGAAGCTCGACAAGGGTGTGGGAACCGATAAATCCGGCACCACCGGTAACTAAAATCTTCATATTGCTCTCCATTCCGCCGCATATGCGGCGATACAAAAATTCACAAGTCTGATTTATTTAAGCTTTTTAACTATTTCTTTGATCTCTTCGGCCTTGGCCTCCATATCGCGGACAAGACAGAACTGGTTTCTGGCGCGGTCCAGATTATGTCTCGCGTGCGCCACGCGGAAATACCTGTCACCGTCCAGATAGTCGGTGAGGAAGCGCATTCCCGTCTCAAAGGTGAGTATCTTTGCCGCATCTGGGAAGGCCTCAAGCTCATACTCACTGATCTCGGCACCGATACCCTCGGCAAAGCCCTCTGCGAAGGCCTCGAACATCTCGGTCTTGAAGTAGACCTTCGTAAGATCGGTCTCGTCCTCGGCCGCCGACGATGCTCCGAAGCGGATGGCATCACCGAAATCGAAGAGGAGCGAGCCCGGCATTACCGTATCGAGGTCGAGCACGCAAATACCCTTTCCCGTCTCCTTGTCGGTGATAACGTTATTGAGCTTGGTATCATTATGGGTAACGCGGAGCGGGAATTTGCCGCTCTTTATCCCTTCGGTAATTATGCCGCAGATGTTCTTTCTCGATCTGACGAATTCGATCTCCTCGGCAACTTCGACGGCGCGACCCACACGGTCATCGGCCACGGCGCGCTCGAAGGTCTCGAATCTCTTTTCGGTGTTATGGAAATCGGGGATGGTCTCGTAAAGCACCGAGGCATCGAAATCGGCAAGAAGCTGCTGGAAGGCACCGAAGGTGCGACCTGCCTCGCGCATTACGTCCGTCGACTCGCAGAACTGGTGGCACTCGCCCTCAACGAAGGCGTAGCAGCGCCAATACTCTCCGTCCTCGTCGCAGAAGAAATAATTCTTTCCCGACTTGAGGAAATCGAGGGTACAACCGTCGGCTCCCTGAGCCTGCTTTTTTCTTATATGATCGGTTACGGCAATGATATTCGCCATGACCTGCTCGGGCTTTTTGAACACGTTTTTGTTGATGCGCTGAAGGACGTATCTCTCGCTCTCCACGTCAACGAAATACGTGCCGTTTATATGTCCTATGTTACATTCGCTTATGCTTTTGATATGCTTTCTGGGGATGAAATGATTCGCGATAGATTCTATCGTTCTCATCGGGTCACCTCCAAAGGTTATTCGGATATTCTCCGTTTTCTATAAGCTTTCTGATAGCGGCGACAACGCGGGGCTTATCCTCGTGGTAGGTCACTCCGTACCACTCTGCATCCGAGCGGTAAACGCGGACGGTGCACTGCCCTGCCTCGATCATCTCGAAGACGCTTCCGGGGAGGTAATACTCGCCCTTCTGCGAATCCTTACCGCCGCCTGCGAGGAACTTTTCGAAGCCCTTCTCTATCAGCGGGAAAACGTCGGGAGTGAAACCGAAGCAGTTCATGGAGACGGTGGTGTCGTAGGGGATGGGATGCCAGACCTCGTCCTCAAGGTACATACCCGTTCCGTCACCCTTGACGATCTTGGTTCTCTCAATGATGCCCTCAAGAAGACCGCTCTCGCCCACGAAGCACTGTCCGCGGGAGACCGAGCCGTTCTCGGTAAGGGTCTTTGCCAGCTCATAGCCCACCATACAGCAGGGGGCGACGCCGTTCTCGCTCTTTGCGACCGAGAGGTGTGCGGCCAGCTTTTTATATGCGTCGTAGCCGTAGAAATCGTCGGCGTTGATGACTGCGAAGTTATCGGTAACCACGTTCTTTGCCGAAAGCAGGGCGTGTGCGGTTCCCCAAGGCTTTACTCTGCCTTCGGGCACGGTGTAGCCTGCGGGAAGGTCCTCAAGGCGCTGGAAAGCGTACTCGACCTTGACGTGCTTCTCGATACGGGAGCCGACGGTCTCGCGGAAAGCCTCCAGATTCTCCTCCTTGATGATGAAAACGACCTTATCAAAGCCTGCGCGTACCGCGTCAAATATAGAAAAATCAATTATGAACTCACCGTTGTCGGTAATGGGGTCGATCTGTTTCATTCCCCCGTATCTCGAGCCCATTCCGGCTGCCAAAATAACAAGTGTCATAAGAAAATCTCCTTCTTGGTAGTGATATTACAGATAATAAAGTTCATATCAGCTTATTATATTACATTACCGGCAATTTTTTTCATTTTTTGCGCAGAATTTACATAAAATTTACACTTATAATTTTTTCAAAAAATTTTCGCGCAACCTATTGACAAAGCATTTTCTGTGCTGTATACTGTGAGTGTCTCAAATGATACACTTTTGAAGGGTGGTGAAATTGCTTGACCAACTCGGAATTTGAACGGATCGCAGAATCGAGGATCTTTTCGGGCTGTGACCGTGAGCTTTTGGCACAGGTTCTGAACGGCGAAGGGTGCGAGATAATCGACTACGCCCCGTCCGAATCGATTTGCGAGCCGCAAACTCTGCTGCGCAAGATCGGTATAATATTAAAAGGAAGCGCCATCGTGCTTTCGGCCGACAGTGACCGCAAGGTGCTTCTGCGGCGGTTTTCCCCCGGAGACATCTTCGGCGTATCGAGCGTTTTCTCGGATGAGAGCGAGTTCGTCAGCCGCATCAGCGCAAAAAGTGCCTGCACGGTCGCCTTCATCGATGCCCCTTCCCTTTCGCTGCTTCTTGAGAATGACAAAGCGGTGCTTTACAACTATATCGGCTTTCTTTCCGACCGCATCCGCTTTCTCAACCGGAAGATCAAGTTTTTCACCTCCGGCACCGCCGAGCGGCGACTTGCGCTTTACCTCGACTCCTTCCCCGAGGACAGCTTCAAGATCGACGAAAGCATGAGCGCCGTGGCCGATATGCTGGACATCGGGCGCGCCTCACTCTACCGCGCCTTCGACCGTCTGACCGAGGACGGCTTCATCCGCCGCGAGCGAGACGAGATCACTCTTCTCAATCGGGCCGAAATGGTTATTTATTACAACGATAAATAAAAAAATCAAACATCCAAGAAAGGAAAAAACACCATGAAAAAACTTCTTTGTATCCTGCTCGTCTTTGCACTTGCTATCCCCTCCCTCGCCGCCTGCAGCGAGCCCGCCGACAACAATGATAACGATAACGGCGACGGTGCGAAATACGACGCCAACCTGCAAATAAACGTATCGGTTCTCAGCGGAACCACCGGAATGGGTATGGCCAAGCTGATCGACGATAAAAAGGACGGCAACGCCGCTCTCAACTACAATTTCTCGGTAGTTGCCGACGCCACCGCCGTCGCTCCCCTGATCATCTCGGAGCAGACCGACATCGCCGCAGTTCCCACCAATCTCGCCTCCACTCTCTACAAGAGAACCGAGGGCGGCATCTACATTCTCGCCATCAACACTCTCGGCGTGCTCTATCTCCTTGAGAACGGCGAGACCGTCAAGACCATTGCCGATCTCAAGGGCAAGACCGTGTACCTGCCCGGTGCCGGCACCAACCCCGAGTATATTCTCAAGCAGGTCATTGAGGCCAACGGTCTGAAGGTTGGAACCGACGTTATCTTCGACTACACCTACGGCACTCCCGATGCGCTGGCTCAGGCCGTCACCGCCGGTCTTGCAGGCATCGCCCTGCTCCCCGAGCCCAAGGTCACCGTTGTCAAGAGCAACAACGCATCCATCCGCACCGCTCTCGACATAACCGCAGAGTGGGACAAGGTCAACCCCAAGGGCTCTCTCGCTCAGGGCTGTGTCATCGTCCGCAAGGATTTTGCCGACAAGCACCCCGCCGAGGTTGCCAAGTTCCTTGAGGAATACAAGGCATCGGTCAACTTTGTCAACGAGTCCAAGGAGGAGGCCGCACAGCTTATCGCCGATGCGGGCATCATCCCGAAGGCTCCTCTCGCCCTCAAGGCAATCCCCAACTGCAACATCACCTACGTTGACGGCACGGCTATGAAGACCGCTCTCACCGCCTTCTACGACATTCTCTTCAAGGTCAACCCCGCGTCCATCGGCGGAGCTGTTCCCGACGCGGCGATCTATTACGTAAAGTAATATGGCAGTCTTAAAAAAGCTGCTTAAATATCTCCTTATCCTCCTTTTATGGGTGGGCGTATGGGCGGCAGCGGCTCATTTCGTGGCCAACGAATGGATCCTGCCCTCCATCCCCACCGTGATCGAGAGCCTGGTCGAGATGGCCACGTCTCCCGAATCCGATTTCTGGGTCAGCATTGTTTTTTCGATGATCCGCGTGATTTTCGGTCTGTCGGTTGCCACCCTGTCGGCCATTGTTCTGGCCGCGCTGGCATTTAGGTTCAACATTATTCACGATATTCTCAAGCCCCCCGTTGCCATTATCAAGGCTACACCCGTTGTGTCCTTCATCTTCATTGCGTTCATAATTTTCAGCAAGAATATGGAGGCCTTCCCGCCCTTTATCGCGGGACTTATCGTCTTTCCCGTGGTCTACGAAAGTCTTTATGCGGCTCTGAAGAAGACCCCTCGCGAGCTTATCGAGGTCTCGGAGGTCTTCGGCTGCACGTGGCTTGAGCGGCTCAGATATCTGTGGATCCCCTGCTCCCTGCCCGATTTTATCACCTCGGTGAAGACCTCAATCGGTCTTGCCTGGAAGTCGGGAATTGCCGCCGAGGCTCTCTTTGCCATCCCAAGCATGACGGGCATCGGTCAAGGTCTCTTCGATGCAAAAAGTATGCTGTACGTTGACCGTCAGTTCGCGTGGACCTTGGTCATCATACTGCTCAGCCTCACGGTCGAGCTTATCTTCTCCTTCGCGGCGAAAAAGCTGACCGACAAAATACTGTAAAGCAAAAGGCTCTCCGCTTTGGCGGAGAGCCTTGTTTTAGTCTTATTTGTTTGCTTTGTCCTCTTTAGCTTCAGGGAAAGCCGACGGATATTTCTGCCAGAAATACTCAAGCCAGAAATAGAGTGCCACACCCGCGAGCACCATAAAGATCGACCAGAACTGGGAGGGCGAGATACCGCCGACAAGCTCACCTCTGGCGTCTGCGCGCAGATACTCGATGAGGAATCTGAAAATTCCGTAAGTCACGAGATAAAGGCTCATATTGTGTCTGAATTTAAAGCGGAAAAGGAGCCAGGTGCATACGGCGCACATAGCGAAAAGGAAGAGCGCCTCGTAGAGCTGTGTGGGGTGGCGCGTTACTCCCTCCTTGACGTACTCGTGGCCGTGCTTTACGAAGAACTCAACTCCGAAAATACTGTCGGTCTCAGCTCCGTAGCAGCAGCCTGCGAAAAGGCATCCGAGTCTGCCGAAGCCGTGACCCGCCAAAATCGCGCAAGGAAGCATGGATATGACCTGCGAAAGCGTGCCGTCGCACTTTTTTCTGAAAATAAGATAGACCAGAAGGAAGCAGATAACGCCGCCGATAAGGCCGCCGATGAAGGTTATCTTTCCGTTGAACTCAAACTTTCCTGTCGCGATATAATCGTAAAACGACTGGAACACGGCGGCAGAGCCAAAGCCGACGGCAATGGACGCGATGCCGTTGAAAAAGATAAAATCGATCATTTTTTCGCTGACGGAGAGCTTTCTGCCGTAGAAAATTATGATTGCAAAGGCCGCAAGGATGCCGACCGCGATAAGTACACCGTAAAGATGCACTTCAATGGGCCAGCCTTCGGGCAACAGATTATGTGGATACATATATATCTCCTTTTCTTCTTTATCGTCTTATTATACAACATTTTTTTGGGTATGTAAAGTGGAAAACAAAAAAATTAACACATTTTATTCAACAAACTTTTTTGAAAAAGCAGAAGCCTCTCTTATTGAAAATTTCCGTCAAAAATATTTGGCCGCGAATATACGCAAAAATCGACTTGCCCGAATGTACGGCAAGTCGATTTTATAGTATATCCCTTTTTTCTTAATTTTTATAGTTCCTGTTACTTTCGTTTATTACGGTCGCTATTGTGTTTATCTCCACTGCACGAATCAGCTCCGCCATTTGCTGTTCATGCCTGAATGCAATCTCATCCTGGCGTGCCTGCATCTCCATTTGTTCTATTTTCGCATTTAACAGTATCAATGCTTCCTGTATTGTGTTAGCAAGTTTTTTCCTGACAACTTCAATGCAATAATTGATCTCCGCGGGAGCAAAATAATCCGGAGGTATTATTTCCGTCAGCCTGTGCTGATGTATTTCTTCAATAAGCTCATCTATTGCCGCAGAGACATCGGAAATTTTTCTTTCGATATCTTTATATTGAGTATTCCGGTTCTCAAGCATCATTTTGACAAGCTTTCCTTGCTTAAAAAGCAGCACAAAAAGCACGGCTGATACGGCAACGCACAAAACCACTGTATACATCAAGCCGCCGCTTCCACCCGAAACAGCTAAAAAAAATATACCGAGTAGCAAAGATATAATAGCTGCTTTTTGATATGTTTTCCTTTTTCTTACCGCAGTTTGATACCCGTAATCCAAGCTTACAAGCTGATTCTGACAATCCTCTCTTTTTTGCAATAACGAGTCCAAATCTTCGGCGTATTCCAAGCATTCGTGCAATTGCTCTATTATATCCATCATTTATCCTCTACTATCTGTCCCATAAAATTGGGCTTTACTTTTAACGTGATGATTTCACCTTCGCCAAAATTGACTCTTTCACCGGAATCCGAAACCGCATCGCCGAGATCCTCAACCGCGGCACCCGCAACATAGGCCGACCCGCTGCCAAGAACGGCTCCGCTGAAGGAAGCGGCCATACCTATTCCCTTCATTACCTTGCCGCCTTTCTTGCTGACCGAAGAAATTCTGACAAAATGTGTCCCGGGGACTACCGGGATCTCGATCTTTTCATCCTTGCTTACCAGCTTGTAGTTTTTTTCATCAACAGAAATATGCACCTTATAGCTTTTGAAAAACATCAACGGCTGGATCACCATCATCCAAATGGGAAGCTTTTTTCTGCAGATAACTACCAATTTGGCCATACCGCTTCCCATAGCCTTGTGAGCATTGTTAATTATATCAGCATTGCAATGCGGACAAACCGTGCTACCCTCCGGAACTTTTTTGCAACATGCATTACAAATCATATTTTTAACTCCTCTTTTTAATATTTTACACCCTATCGGGCGTTTAATAACATTATACACCTTTTCAGATGTTTGTCAATACATTTTTTTAGGCGTATAATATTTTTGTAGAAAAACAACAAAAGGGAGCGTTATAAATTGTGAATATTGGGAAAAGATTAAAAGAAGCGAGAAAAGGAAAAGCGACGCAGCTTGAAATAGCCGAGTTGCTGTTAACCACGCAGCAGCAAATAAGCAAATACGAGAACGATATCCAGGAAATTCCCTGCCGCCATATTATTTCTTTGGCAAAATACTTGAATGTCTCAACGGATTATCTTCTCGGATTAACGGATTCAAAGGATAAGTATTGGTAAAATTCAGCCTTGAGGAACCAACGAAGCATAAAGCATAGCAGGACGGAAAGCTTCTTCCCGTCCTGCTATGTTTTCATATTTGCTTTCTGATGCGCTCGAGAGCCACCTTTTCGAGTCTTGAGACCTGCGCCTGGGAGATGCCGATCTCCTGCGCTATCTCCATTTGGGTCTTGTTTTTGTAAAATCTCATATTGATGATCTTGCGCTCGCGCTCCGACAGCTTCTTCATTGCCTCCTTGAGGGCGATGTTTTCAAGCCACGCCTCGTCCGAGGGATTGGAATCCGAGAGCTGATCCATAAGATAGATGGAGTCGCCGTTTTCGCTGTAAACCGGCTCGTAGAGCGAGATGGGGTCGACGATCGCCTCCATTGCCCGCATTACGTTCTCCTTTTTTTCGCCGATGCGTGCGGCGATCTCGTCCACCGTGGGCTCGGATTGCTTCTCGGCAAGCAGGGCTTCCCTTGCCTGCAGGGCGCGGTAGGCCGTATCGCGCACCGAGCGGCTGATGCGGATGGCGTTATTATCCCGCAGATAGCGGCGTATCTCGCCGATTATCATCGGAACTGCGTAGGTGGAAAATTTTACGTCCAAGTCTATATTGAAATTGTCGATTGCCTTGATAAGCCCGATACAGCCTACCTGAAACAGATCGTCCATATCGTCGTGGCGGTTTGAAAAGCGCTGAATCACGCTGAGCACCAGCCGCAGATTGCCGTGTACAAGCCGCTGGCGCGCGTCCTCGTCGCCCTCCTTGGTTTTTTTAAGCAGGTCACGTTTTTCTTCATCGGTCAGCGTTTTAAGCTGCGACGTGTTGACGCCGCAGATCTCAACCTTGTTATAGTACATATGCCAACTCCTTCGACGGGGTTCCGTCAAAGAAATTATTGGCTTTCGCGACGCGACTTTATTCAGCGGCGGCTCTGCATCTTTTTGGCAAAAAAATAAAGCCCGCCATAGGCGAGCTCTATTTTCAGGTTCAGATCTTCTCCTTAACCTTGGAAGCCTTGCCGACTCTGCCACGGAGGTAGTAGAGCTTGGCGCGTCTTACCTTACCGGAACGAGTGATCTCGACCTTTACCACGTTGGGGGAGTGGATCGGGAATGTCTTCTCGACTCCGCAACCGTAAGAAACTCTTCTGACGGTGAATGTCTCGGAGATGCCGCCGCCGTGTCTGGCGATGACGGTGCCCTCGAAAAGCTGAATTCTTTCGCGGGAGCCTTCCTTGATGCGGTTGTGAATGCGAACGGTGTCACCGATGTTCACAACAGGAACGTTCTCCTTGAGCTGCTCATTTGTAAGAACCTTAATGTAATCCATAGTGGCCCTCCTTAATACAAGGACATTCGTGCTTGAGCGTAATGCAGAGGACTGTCCGAAAATAGGTGCGCGCGAGAAACCCACACGGCACAACGTGTATTATACCACAACTTGGTTTATTTTGCAATAGGTTTTTGAAAATATTTTTGATTTTTTTGCAAAATTATTTGTTTTTCGGCAAGCGGTAGGTAAATTCATCGAATCTTTTAAAGCCCATACCCTCAAGCAGGGCGCGGCTGTGCTGTCTGTCGGTCTCCGTGTTGTACCCGGGGATCAGCGGTAGGCGGATCAGAATATTCTCTGCCCCGACGAGGTCACGGAGGAGCTTCAGATTTTCGATAACGCGGGTATTTTCCCGCCCCGTGTAGCTTTTGTATATCTCGCCGTTCATATCCTTTACGTCGACGAGGAAGCCGTCAATGAGTGCGGCGGCCTTCTTCACCGACTCGGTCGGCACGTTCAGCGAGGTCTCGGCATACAGCCGCCAGCGGTCGCCGCAAAGGACTCGGAAGGACTCGATAAATCCCGTTTGAAGCAGAGGCTCACCGCCGCCGAAGGTCACGCCGCCGCAGGTGGCGACGAAATAAAGATCGTCGAGCTTAACCTTCTCGTAAAGCTCCTCCGGCGTGAGCTCGGTGCATTTTGTCGACTCCTCAAGCGATTGAGGATTGAGGCAATACCGACAGCGCAAGGGACAGCCCCAGAAGGCGGCGAGGGTGGTGACCCCTTCCCCGTCCGTGGTTATGCAATGGCGCTTGAAGCCGATAAATTTCGCGCGTTCACTCATTATCGGAGTGATCCCACACTACTATGTCACCGTCGATCTCGATATCGGGATAGGTGGTCTGCTCCGGCAGCGGAAGCGGTTCTCCTCCAAGCTCATCCTCCGGAATATACACCTCGCCCGGAATGTCGACTACGGGAGCGCCTCCGAGCTCAACCTCGTCGGTGTCGGGCGGTGCGATCTCTCCCTTGATATTCATATCAATATCTCCCGTGGCGATGAGGCGGTCGGTCGTAGTTTCTTCGATGGCACTGGTTTCAATGCCGCTGGTTACGGGCGGCTCGTTATTTCCCGTATCGCAGGCCGCGGAGGATGCGGTCATCATCACGGCAAGGCCTGCAACGGTGACGGCCATACCGAGCTTTCTGCGGCGCTCGAGCTCGCGCTCCAGATAGCGCACCTCGGCCTCACATTTCGGGCAGGTGCCGAGGCAATCACCCTGATGCTTACACTCGGATACCACGTATTCGATGTCGTTGTTCTCGGCAATCTGCCGACGGATCTCTTTTAATATTTTACAGCGCTGTTTTCCTTTCATGGCAGTTTTTCCTTTCCCAAAAATAGTTCTCTACCCTATAAGACGTAAAAAATCCGAAAAGGTTACGCTTTTTTGAAAATTTTTTTCAAAAAAGTGATCTCCCGGTCGAAAGATCAAGAGATCACTTTGGATTTTTAATCGAGCTCGTCCTCTTCCTCCTTGCGCGGCTCGACGAGAACGGTCAGCTTGACCACTCTCTCCTCGTCCATTTGCGCAACGATGACGAATATGTTCTCGTATCGGAAGCTGTCGCCCACGTGGGGGTCCGCCTCCAGCATCTGTATGGCCCAGCCGGCCATTGTGGAGTATTCGCAGGTGAAGTCCTCGGGCTTTACAAAGTCGACCTCCTCGAAGAAATCGTCTATGTTCATCTCGCCCGTGACCTCGTAGGTATTCTCGCCGATGGGCTCGCACTCGGTGACGATAACGTCGGTATCGTCCCAGATATCTCCGACCAGCTCCTCAAGAATATCCTCCATAGTGACGACGCCAAGCGTGCCGCCGAACTCGTCGATCACAATGGCAAGGTGCATCTTAGCATCGCGCAGCTTTGCGAGAGCGGCGGGCAGCTTCATTGTTTTATGGAGCTTGCAGGGCTTGAGCATAATGTCCGCGATCCCGGGATTTTCCTCGGTCAGCGTAGCCTTGTAGTAACGGGTCAGCGAGAGGACGCCTATGATATTGTCGATGCTGTCGCGGTAGACGGGAAGTCGCGAGAACTGTGCGGTATCCGACAGCAGGGCGAGGTTGGTCTCCTCGTCACCGTCGATATCGATGGCCGTCATATCTATACGGGGCGTCATTATTTTTTCAACGGTAATGTCGCTGAACTCAAGAGTGGACTGAAGCAGCTCGCTCTGCTCCTCGTTTATAACGCCCTCCTCCTCGACGGTGTCGATTATGGAGGCCAGCTCCTCCTCGGTGACGGTGGGATCGTCGTCCTTGCGGTCACTGCCCCAAAGCTTGCGAAGCACGAAGAGGATCGCCATTACGATAAAAACGAAGGGTGCGAGGATGATGGTCAGCACTCTTGTGGGAATTGCCACCCAACGCGCCACCGTGTCTGCGTTGTGCTTGGCTATCATCTTCGGCATTATCTCGCCGAAAATGAGGATGATAACGGTGACGAGAACGATTGCCACGGTGGATGCAATACCCACCATATCCGCGCTGAACAGGTTCATAACTATCAGCGTGGTGCAGGTGGAGACCGCGATATTGGCAAGGTTATTACCTATAAGTATTGCCGACAGAGCGGTTGTGAATTTTTCGGTGATATCATACGCAAGCTTCGCCGTTTTACTGCCGTTTTCGGCGGCGCGGCGCAGGCGCATTTTATTCGACGCGTTGAAGGCGATCTCCGAGGCCGAGAAGTATGCGGACAGGCAGACCATTACGAAAATAACGACGTACGCCCACCACATCTGTGAGAAATGCTCTGCAAATTTCATACGCCCACCTCCTCGCTCTGCTCGGCGGCGCGGCGCGCATCAAGCTCCTCTTCGTCGAGGATATGCATGAGCACCTCGGTCACTCGACCGTTTTCAACCGTTTCTGCGGTTATTTCAATGTTTTCGTAAACAAAGGTCTCTTCCTCCTCGGGCAGACGGCCGAGGATCTCGAGGATGAAGGAAAGCAACGGCTTTGAGGCGATTCCGCGAGGAGCATCGCCGAGGCCCATTTTTTCATAGGCCGCCGACATAAGCATATGAGTATTGACTCTATACTTGTTTCCTCCGAGAGCCTGGAAGTTCTGGTCTACTATATCTTCCTCATCGAAGATCTCGCCGACCAGCTCCTCAAGGATATCCTCAACGGTAACGAGACCGACCATGTTCTTATGCTCGTCCTGCACTATGGCGATCTGCCTCTTATGCTGGCGCATATCGTTGAGCAGGTCGTCGATCATCGTGGACTCGCGCACCGTGTAAGGACGGGTTATGACCGAGCGAAGGGTCAGCGCGGGGTTCTTTTTATGCTCGGCAAGGAAAGCGCGGACGCGCAGGATGCCGATAACTCTTTCCGAGCTTGCGGCCTTGACGGGCAAGCGGGAAAAATTGGTGTTTTTAATGGTTTCGAGTATCTGATCTGTCGAATAGTTGATGCGGATAAAATCCACGTCCTTCGCCATGGTCATAATATCCCCTGCCGTGGTCTTTGCGAACTCGATGGCCGACTTGAGCATATCGCCCTGCTCCTCGTTCACGATTCCCTCCTCCTCGGCGGTATCGATGATCTCGGTCAGCTCCTCCTCGGTTATGGAGGGCTCCGAATCCTTTTTATCGAGTGCCTTGGAAAGAAGTCCGAAAAGCGCGGATACGGGTGTCAATATCTTCATCAGCAGGCGCAAAGAGCCCTGGAAAAAGAGGGATACCGTTTCGCTTCTGTCGTTTGCGAAGCTCTTGGGGATCATCTCGCTGAACATAAAGATTATAACGGTGCTCATTGCCGAGCAGATCATTGAAAAGGCAAAGGAATTCAGAAATTCGTCGCTGTACCCAAGTGCATCCTTGAAAATATCGGTGGCAAGGATGGTGAAAACGGCCGCGCCTGCGATCTTCGTTACGTTGTTACCGATCAGCAGGGTGGTCAGTGCCTTGTCGAATTTGTTCAAGATATACATAACGCCCTTGGCGCGGCGTTTGCCGTCGTCCGCTAAGGTCTTCATCTTGATCTTATTGACCGCCGAAAACGAGCTTTCGGTGGCGGCAAAATACGCGCCCCCGATAACGCAGATGGCAAAAACTATCCACAACGGTATACTGTCACTGCCCATTAGAAAAACCAACTCCGTTCTTTACAGAATATATGTAGTTTGTATTGTATCACAAAACGTCATATTTGTCAATATAATTTATTTGTTTTTATTGCTTTTTGCACAAAAAAGCCCTGCCGAAAGGCGGCAGGGCTTGGGGATCACGTATTATAAAGCTCGGCTGCCCGTCGGAGCAGATCGAGGGATGGGCCGGGGATGCGACCGAGGTGGTCGGGCCCCACGTTTATGAGATAATTTATGCCGAGGGAGTTCAGGTGGCGTCTGTTCTCTGCCAGCTTTTCCGCGCTTTTCCACTCGTGGTCGCGGTAGGCGAAGCCCCAGGAGCGGTTCAGCGTGCAGGCCGACTCATAAAGCCCGTATCGGCTGGGCTTGAAGCCGTCAATGGACTTATAATCGATCTTTTCGGGGTCAACGGCTGTCATTTTCTCCCACTCCTCACGTGTGGATGGGATCTCGTTGTCGCCAAGCGAAACGTAATCGTATGTACCGTTGCCGAGGCGGGAATTTATGAGGCAATTGGGCTGACAGCGCTTGACGGTATCGTAAATGCGCTGACTTTGCTCACCCGTCAGAGTCATTGGCATATCGAACCAAGCGAGGGCGATATCGCCGTAACCCGTCATGATCTCCTCGATCTGGGGCAGGATCTTATTTTCAAAGCAGATCGAAAAATCCTTCTCCTCTCGGTTCGGGAAATCCCAGCTGTTATCCCAGCTCACACCGGCACAATGAACTGCGGGAGTCAGATATCCTCCGCCGTGCTTTTCGTGCCAATCGAGATCCTGGGAGTAGTAAAAGCCCAGCTTCAGACCGTATTTTGCGCAGGCCTCGGCAAGCTCGCCCACCACGTCGCGCCCGAAGGGTGTGGCGTCCACCACGTTGTATTTATCCACCCGAGAGCGGTACATTGCAAAGCCGTCGTGGTGCTTTGTGGTGACGACGAAATACTTCATTCCGCAATCGCGGGCGAAGCGTATGATCTCGTCGGCGTTGAAATATATAGGATTAAAGGCCGCGGCAAGCTGCTCGTATTCGGCCTTGGGGATGGCGAAATGCGCCATTATCCACTCGGCGTACTTTGCGCCCTGCCGCCCGCGGTACTCGCCGCCAAGCATTGAGTAAAGACCGAAATGCATCATCATTCCGTAGCCTGCGGTCTTGAAAAATTCTATATTGTTCATATCTTCGCCTCCGTTTTTCACAATTATAGCAGAGATGAGCGAAAAAAGTCAATACTATGTCGCTATATTGTTCTTTTCGGTCACTTTTTTGCGTCCGCGCAAAGCGTTTAAGATCGAGCGCAGGGCGAAGATCAGCGTTCTTGCGTTGACCGCGATGACGGCGAGCACGCAGAGTGCCTGACCTGCTATGAGAACGGGCAGATTATCGACGAAGAGCATCATCACTATCTGTGCCGCGATGACTGCGCTGTTGAGTGCAAGATTGAAAACGCCGAGCTTAAAGGACATAAGTCTTTTGGTGTCAACGGCGCGGATGACGAAAACGGTGGCGTAGCTGATCATAGTAGCCACGGCCGCGCCCTGTGCACCCCAGCCCGCGCAGGGGACGGTATGCCCGAAAAGCTCAAGACCTTCGGGGATCAGGGCGAAATTCAGAGTTATATTGACGAGCGCGCCCACCATTGCGGTGATAAATGACTTCACGCTCTTCTTTTTGACCATGTAGATGCTCGACAGGAAGGTGACGAATGAGGAAAAAATGCTCGAGCCCACGAGGACGGGAATGTAATTCCACGCAGTGTAGAAATCCGCGGCGTAGAGGATCCCCGCGATTATGCGCGACAGAGCAATAATAAACGCGCCCGAGATGAAGATAACGGCGCGGAAGCCGCCGAAAACGTTGGTGTAAAACTCGGCGCGATCGTCGGATTCGCTTTCCTTGACCGCCGAGAACTGCCACGCCTCAGAGAACACGCCCGTGATGAGGATGAGCAAGGTGGGGATCTTATAAGCCGCCGTGTAGATGCCGTTGGCCGCCTCGGAGCAGAAATATGTGACCATAAACCTGTCCGACACGTTGGTCACCCACCAGAAAACGGTGGTTGGAACCAGCGGAATGCTGTACTTGAGCATTCTTTTGGCCAGAGCGCCGTCAAAGGCTCGGGGCTTTATATCGCGGTAGAGGTGCGCGTAGAGCAGAAGGAACAGACCCATTACCGCGTCGGCTACGACCACCGACAGCACGTAACCGTTAACGCCGTCAAAGAAGTTGCCTTCGGGCAGGATGACGAGGAAGAGCAGGTTGAAGGAAATGGTCAGCACCGTGTTCATTATTCCCTGCAGGGCGTATAGCTTTGTGCGGTCAAGGGCGCGGATATAAAGTGCAAGCATCGAATGGAAATTGGACATCAGCACGTAGAGTGCCACCAGCCACAGATACTCGACGAAAACGCCGAGCGCGCCGCAAACGGCGGCAACCGCCGCGAAGACCGCGCTGGTTATACAAATGAGGAAAAAGCCGGTGGAGAGCACCGAGCGTTTGTCCTCTTTGCTGTCTAACGCAAAGCGGAAAATTGCCTCGCATACGCCTGCGGCGGCAAAGGGAATGAGCAGGTTCGCCGTGTTGGTGATAAGATCCGCCGTTCCGAACTGCTCGGTTGTCAGGCACTCGGTGTAAAGTCTTGTCAGCAAAAAGACAAGTATTTTGGATGCGAAGGTGCCAACGCCGTATATGGCGGTGTTGGACAATAGCTTTTTATATTTGCCTTCTGCCATGATGATGTTCCCCCAAATAATTACTACCCTAAATTATAACATATTTTCCCCCTCGTTTCAATAGCAAAATCAATTATATTTCGTAGAAATCTCAACTGTGACCTCCCTCGACGGGTCGGGCTCGACGGGGGAGAGAGTTATCAGCGACAGCGGTGGGATGCGCAGAGAGACAAAGGAATCGCGAACCTCTGAAAGTCCGCGGTTTTCCCTGCCCTTGCCGCCAAACTCGACTCTGTCCGAATTGAAATCCTCACGGTAGTAGGCATATCGGTCACCAACAAAAAGTCGGTATGACGGGTACTCGCAGGGCGAAAAGTTTACGACGCAGACAAGCTCGCCGCTATTCCCGAGGCGCTTGAAGGCAATGAGATTGTCATCCGCGCGGTCAGAATATATCCAGCGAAAAGATGACACGTCACTCTCGCGCTCCCAAAGCTCACGTCTTTTCAGGTAATATTTGTTGAGGGCGCGAACGTAATTTTTGAGGGCTCGGTGGGAGTCGGTGTCCTCAAGGAACCAGTCGAGCTGATTTTCGTGATCCCAGGCTCTCAGCTGACCGAACTCCGATCCCATAAAGGTCAGCTTTTTCCCCGCGCAGGTCATCATATAACCGAAAAGGGCGCGTAGGGTTGCGAATTTATCCTCGTAGCTGCCGTAGATCAGACTCGGCAAGCTCTCGCGCCGCGCCAAGGGCAGAACGGCGGCGCGGCTCTTTCCCACGGCAGAAAAGGTGAGACCCGTGTGCTTTTTCCAGCGCATATAGGGCTCGGCCGACACGTAATCGAGCAGGCCGTCGGTGAAGGGCGTATTCCATAGCAGATCGAATTTTTCCGAATCACGACCGACCGCCGAGGCGGCCCTGAGCCGCGGCTCGCAAAGAACGGTGAATGCGCCGTTTCCCTCACCGTGGACAGTGCCGTTCAGCGCGGCAAAAAAGGATGTCGCCGCCTCGCGCTCTGCATCACCGAGATTCACACCGTCGGTTCTGACCGCAAGACCGTCGGCGTGAAATTCGCGCAGCCAAAGCATTGCGCTTGAAAGCAAAAAGGAGCGTACCTCGGGGGAGGAAAGATCGAAGCGGCAGACCTGTCCCCTTCCCTTTTTGATCTCGAACATTGCGCCGCCGTCAAACTCACAAAGCCCCGAGGGGTCGCGCGCGAAGCTGACGGGATTCCATTCAAGAATTACGCCGATGCCCGCACGGTGCAAAGTATCCACAAAAAATTTAAGATCCTCCGCGCTCCCGTGTCGCGAGGTGGGCGCGAAATACCCCGACGCGCCGTAGCCGAGACTGCTGTCCTTTTGATACTCGCATACGGGTGTCAGCTGAACGTGGGTGTAGCCCATATCGCGCAGGTAATCGCGGAGCTCGACGGCCAGCTCGCGGTAATTCAGATATCCGTCGCCGCCCGAGGTGCTTTTGCCCTCCCGCGTGCGCCAGGAGCCGAGATGGAGCAGATAGATATTCATAGGGAGGTCGGGCGAAAAATGTGACCTTTTGCTCATCCAAGCGTGATCTCCCCACGGGTATTCCTCCTCGGGCGTGATGACCGATGCCCGAGCCGCGCCCTGCTCGTAGCCTCGGGCAAAGGGATCGGCCTTGCGACGGATCGCTCCGCCGCCTTTTATGTCAAAGGCGTAGCGCGTGCCCTCAAGCGGGATATCGCTTTCACGGTACAGTTCCCAAATGCCGTCACCGAGACTTTCCATCGGCTCGGTCTCCCAGCCGTTCAGGTCGCCGCACAGCCCTACCGACTCTGCCGCGCGGGCGTAGACCCGAAATACGTATGCAAATTTACCGTCTTTTTCCCCCGTTCGGTGCGCCCCGAAATATTTGTACGCCGACGTGGACACGCCGCGGTGAAACCACAGCGCCTCGGCGCTGTTCCTTCTGAGCTCAAGCTCCAAAATTACCACCCCAACCTCCTTTTTTGCTTATATTTTTGCCCTCTTTTCGCATTTTCAAACTGAATTTAATTATTTTTCCAAATCGCTTGAAAGTTCGGGCGTATTGTGGTAGAATTAAAGTAACATTAAATTTGAGGAGACAATTATGATACTTTCCACCTCCAACGGCGGCCTTCACCAGAGATACGGCTTTGAGGGCGCCACCGAGCTTCTTAAAAAAGCGGGCTTCGATGCCATAGATATGGATCTTTGCGTTCTTGAAAAGGACGATTCTGTTTTCTGGGACAGCACCTATAAATACAGAGCTGCCGAGCTCCTCGAGCACGCCGAGAGCCTCGGTATGAGCTTCAATCAGTCCCACGCGCCCTTCCATTATAATTGGAAGAACAATCCGAACGAGTATGAGGAGCGCTTTATGCCCGGCATGATCCGCACCCTTGAGATCTCGGCTCTGCTCGGCTGCAAGCAGGCCGTGGTACACCCGATCCACCATCAGGAGTACATCGGTCACGAGGAGGAGCAGTTTGAGCTGAACATTAAATTCTACCGCGATCTGCTTCCCTACGCCAAGGAATTCGGCGTGAAGATCGCCCTTGAGAATATGTGGCAGAACGAGGTCAAGCGCAAGCGCCCCGGCTATGACGTTTGCTCCCTTGCCACAGAGTTCGTGCGCTACATCGACACCCTTGACGACGGTATGTTCACCGCCTGCCTTGACCTCGGTCACAGCGGAATGGTGGGCGAGGAAGCGCAGGATGCCATTCGCATTCTCGGCCACGACCGCCTCGGCGCGCTCCACGTTCACGATAACGATTACTGCGCCGACCAGCACACCCTGCCCTACCTCGGCAAGATGGACTTTGAGGCAATTATGAAGGCACTGGCCGACGTGGATTATGTGGGCGAGTTCACCTACGAGACCGCAAGATACTACGGCCGTATGCCCGACGAGATGATGCTCCCCGCTCTGCGGTTTATGGCCGACATGGGTCGCTATCTCGACAGCCGATTTGAGTTCTATAAGAATGAAAAGAATTGAAAAAGAGCTGATTCCCGTATGCTTTGAGGAGGCTCTGAGCCGCGCCGACGGTCGGGCTTGCTTTTTCGACGAGTCCTATATCCGCAAGTTGCAGGCGAAGACCGACGCGTTCCCGAACACGGTTGACGCAATAGTCGAATCCGCGAAAGCCGCGGCGGCAGACACAGAGGCGGCGCGATACGCCCATTTCGTCAGCCTCGCCATGGAGGATCGTGCGAGCTTTAACGAGCATCTCTCGCTTTTCGCCTTCCCCGAGGACGAGCACCCGATGCTGGCTCTGCTCTGCTTTTTGCCACATATCGACCGCCTTTTCGACAGACTGACTGCCCTTTCTCTGCCCTCCGACGTTCTGCGCGACACTCTGCGGCAGTTTGAGGACTGCATTTTTCTTCACGAGGAGCGATTCGGTCGGCTCGGCTTTGCCAAGCGGTATTTTGACCATATGCAACGCTACGTTGATATGCGTATTCTCAATATCGGTCGGCTCCGCTTTGAGATCTACAAGGTCAAGGATGCCTGCGTGGTCGAGAACCGAGAGAGCGGCGAGCAGACTCTGTTCGTCACGGGCGGCGAGATGAATTCTTCGGGGCTTTTGGTGGGCACACCGCCCGAAAAGGCCGATGACGTATGCTTTAACGCCTTCTTTGAGGAGACCGAGACCGAGTTTGTGGGTACGCCCGCCGACTCGCGCGGCAGGTGCGTCAAAGAGCCCCTTCGCCTTTCGAAGGACGGGCATTTTCTCCGCGTGCCCGAGGGAGCGGACTGCATATCGGTCCACATTCCCGCCAAGGGAGCTTTGACCCGCGAGGCCTGCGAGGAAAGCTACGCTCGGGCGAAGAAAATTTTCTCCGAGCTTTATCCCGAACGGGATTTCAAGGCCTTCCGCTGTCACTCCTGGATGATGGCGCCCGAGCTTGAGGGTCTGCTGAAGCCCGGCTCAAATCTCCTTGAATTCCAACGTCCATATATTAAATACCCCGTGAAAACGCGAGGCGAGGACGTGCTGAATTTCGTTTTCAAGCTGAAATTCACGAGCTACGCCGACCTGCCCGAGGACACCTCGCTCCAGCGCGCGCTGAAGCAGGTCTACCTTTCGGGGGGATACCTTTACGAATACAACGGACTTTTTACTATTTGAGAGGCGAGTATGAAAAAAATCCCGATCACACTTATAATCGACGACAGCGCGCCCTTTATCTCCACGCCCTATTTTAACCGCGAGCCCAAGGTCACGGGCGACGGGCGGCCGCTCGTTCCCTATTACCCCAACGAGGCGATCTTTGATCTTGCCGACATCGTTGAAAAGCACGGCATAAAGGGAAAGTTCAGCATCGTACCCATGGCGGGCAATCAGGGCGACATAATAAACGGCTTTGAGGGCATCGACAAGGCCGAAAGCGACGCGTGGCTGGGCTGTGTGAGAGAGCGCATTTATCCCGCATTTTCCATCTGCCCCGAGATCCTTTCCCACTGCAAGGCGGTGGATCTCGAAACGGGTAAGGCTCTATCGGAGCGCGAGGACGAGTGGTCCTTCCGTCAGGATCGCACGACTCTTACGCCCTACATCACCCGCGCATTCGAGCTTATAAAGTCGGCGGGCTTTGACTCCCACGGGGTCACCTCGCCGTGGAATTTCGGCATTGAGGTCGAAAAGGAGTACAATATCGCGCTCTCGGCGGCGCTTTATAACGTTTACGGTCACAAAAACGCCTATTATTTTCTGCACAGCCGCAGGGACGCAGAGAACGCGAAGCCCTGGATCGCTCACGAGGAGGACGACCGCTGCGTGGTCTCGATCCCGGCAACCGTCCGAGATCATATCTGGCAGACCATGGACACTCCCGAAACGGGCGACGAGCTTGTTCGGAAGGTTGCCGACGCCTATATCACCGAGGACGGCAAGGGAGGCGACATTATAAAGGAGCTTGAGCTTGGGGCGTATCCCATTCTCTGCACCCATTGGCAGAGCCTTTGCTCAAACGGCGCGCTCACCGGCCTTCGCGCCCTGCGCGAGGTGGCACGGAGAATAAACGAGCACCTTCTCGACCGCGTCGAGTGGGTCAGCTTTGAGACTTTGCTTGACCGCGTTGTGACCGACCGAGACAGCTTCAGAACAGTTTATCAAAAAGCATAAAACAAGCTCCGCGCCGAGGCGCGGAGCTTTAGTTTTATTTTCCCTGAGGCGTCATGCCGGGGAAATAGGAGATTTCAAGATTTAATCTTTTGATACAATCATAATTTGCTGAGGTGTTGAATATTTCGTTGAAGCCATGCTCACTGTAACCACTGTTAAATTCTTCGCCCGTTATGCCGAACATCTGGTTATCCCGGTGGCCGTAATAAGCCACATCCTTACCGTGCTCATCATAAACATAGACACTAATCCCGTACTCAACGTCAAGGTGATCACCGTCGGGAGCGATAGTGCAAATCCTGTAATCAGAGGTACCGTACCGACCGTAGGAATTTAGATAGAGCTTTCCGTCACTGCCGACGACGCAGACCGGATAATTGGCAGTTCCGAGACTTACAAATTCTCCGATCGTCCTCGGCCCTTTCTCCGTCATAGTGAAAAGCGAAAGCAGAGTGCCAACGGAGTCAAGTATCAAAAGCTCTTGCACCCCATCAGCATTTATATCTTTTTCGGAATAGCAGAGCGGGTGGACTGACCAAGAGCTTTTTGAATGATCAATGGCACCAAGTATTTCTTTATCGTAGGCGTTGTCCCCAACATCGAAGTCTTCCTTCTTCTTTCCGTCCAGCATGGCGGTCATCGTCTCGATAATGTCCGAATAATTTTTAAATCTTTCAGTGCTGATTCTCGCCTTTTCGCAGTAGGTCCAATTTTTCAGATCGGGTGAGGTGTATTCTACATACTCATCACTCGAGGTGTACGCATATCCGGGAGCTTTGCAGCAGAGTATCCATTCCCCGCCCTCGTAACGCAGATCGTATGCCTCAAGGTCATAGCAATCAGTATTTTCGCGGGAGGGCAAAGCTACCCCCTCCCACGTCTTTCCGCCGTTTACCGTGATATAGGTGCGACTCGAAAAATTATTATCCTCCACCCCGCAGCTTGCGAAAATAAAGCCGATTTTTTCGTTTATCATTTCGGCACATATTATCGATTCGCGATACCCTATGCTTGGAACACTCCAAAGCTCCTCGGCAGTCCAGCTGTTGCCGCCGTCCTCGGTCTTAAGTATAAACTCAAGCGATGAGCGATCCTCAAATGCAAAGAAATATCCCTCATTCTCATTGATAAAATTGTAAAAGACGGGCTCTTCGTTGCGCTCGAATATGTCGATGAGGGCATCAAGATCGGCGTCAATAGCTTCAAGGTACGGGTTCAGGGCATAACCTTCGGCATATGCGCACCAATCGTAGTTCTCATATTCTTCCTCCGTAACCTCCTCGCCGCCGATGAAGTATTTCTTCTCACCGCCGAAAGCTCCTTCTCGACGCGCAAGCTCGACGTATTCGATGCCGTCCTCGGTAAACTTCAAGCGGACAACACTATATAGGTTATCCCCGAAACGAAAAAAGTTTCCGTTTACCGATATTTCATTCATTTCTTCGTCTGAAAAGCTATAGCCTTTTATCTTACCGCCGTCCTCTCGCAAAAGAAGCTTGTCACCGCTATAATAAACATAATCGTGAAGTATAAGCTCATATTCTCCGTCACCGTCCATATCAATGGTATAAAACATTACGTTTCTACTGTCGAGGGGCGTATCGATTGATGGAAAACGGTAATCGTTTATTCTGATCTCACGTCCGTCCAGCTCAATGCTCCCGTTCTCCTTAAACAAAGTGAGATACGGCTCGGGAATCATATACGGATTTCTTGCGCTTTCGAACTTTTGGGGCTCTTCGCCCTCATGGTTCGGCGGCTCGGTGGTTTTGGGCGGCTCGGTGTCGCCCGTGCTTTCGCCGCATCCCCAGAGCGGCGTGACGGCAAAGATCGCCGACAAGAAAAGTGCTAAAAGTTTTTTCATTTGTTCCCCTCCGTTTTTAAATCAAATTATCCCTTTGCGGGCAATTTCACGCAGGCACGCGGAGCTTATTTTATTTTCCGTTAGGGTTGCGATCGGCGTGGCTTGAGAATATTCCTCCGCCTCCAAGGTGCATCTCGCACCCCACCACAGCATAAAGATCGAGGAGCGTGCTAAATTCATCCTCGGTTATAATTTTCCTAACACCGTTTTCAATCTTATAATGCTCCCTTGTCCCATAAATTCGGCCGAATTTGAATTTCAGCAAAAGCTCGCCGACTGTAGACAGTTCATAAACATCAACGTCCCAATCCTCGGGATCGGCGGTTTTGTTAGTGATGATCACCTCATTGAATTTTGATATTCTACAGCTACCGTTCCCTTTAACCAATTTGGGCAGATTATCCACGGTGGTAAACACCGCATATACGAAACAGTTTCCGTGATCTGTCGGCTTTATTATGAACAGCTCCGGGATTTCGTCTTCGTTAATGTCCTGCTCCGCATATTCCAACCAGCAATCAAAGGAGCTCATATGGTGCAAGGCATCAAATATCTCGCGGTCGCGCTCGCTGTCTGAAATGCCGTATATTTTGTAGAGTTCTTCTTCGCTCTTCCCACAGTTTTCCGAGAGCCAAAGGTCATCAAAAGCATTGATTATATCGGAATACTCTCTAAACCTCTCGCTTTTTTGCTCGACTTTGGGAATTTCCGTTTCCTGCGGTGTACATCCCACGCTTGAAAGGACGAGAATAACGGACACAAGCAATATTAAAAATCTTTTCATGTCATTCCTTCCTTGCTGTGCTTATTTTCCTTGAGGAGTCATTCCGGGGAAATATGACGGTTCAAGATCCAATCTTTCGATGTTATTATAATTCTTCTCCGAATTGAATATTTCGGCAAAGCCGTATTCACTGTATATCCGGTTATATTCGTCGCGCGTTATGCCATACATCATATTGTTGCTGAAGCCGTAATAACTCGAGTCGCTGTTATCAGAATAATCATAGACCCAAAGACCGCACTCGATATCAAGGTGGTCACCGCCCGGAGAGATAGTACAAACCATATAATTCGATGTCTCACCCCAACCGTAGGAACTGAGATACAGCTTGCCGTCATTTCCGATTATACAGACGGGATCATAGTCTGTTCCGAGACTTACAAGATTTCCGCAGACCGCCCTCGGGCCCTTCTCCGTCATAGTAAAAAGCGAAAGCAGAGTGCCTCTGAAGCTAAGTATCAAAAGCTCGCGCGTGCCGTTGCCGTCAACATCCTTTTCGACATAGCACAAGGGTTTGTCGGAGGATGGACTGTTTACCGAATGATCAATGGCATCAAGTATTTCTTTGTCGTACTCGTTGTCCGAGACGTCGACGTCCTCTTTTGCCTTGCCGTGCAGCATATCGTTCATCGCCTCGAGAATATCCGAATAATCCTTAAAGCTTTCTGTGTTGATCCTCGACTTTTCGCAATAGGTCCACTTTTTCAGGTCGGGAGAGCTGTATTCGACGTACACTTTCCCTATTTCGTACGTGACCCCGTTGCCTCTGCAGCAGATTATCCATTCCCCGTCCTCATAACGCAGATCGTAGGCCTCGAGTTCATTGTAGGTCTCTTTTTCGTTGGACTCGCCCTTGGCATAATATTTGTCGGGAGTAAAAACCACCTGCTCCCACGCCTTTCCTCCGTTTACCGTAATGTAAGTACAGTTAGAAAAATTACTGTCTGCCCGGGATTGGCTGGAGATCAGGCCCACGTCTTCATTTACCATTTTGGCGCATATTATATATTCATGCCATGATATGTCCGGAACGTTCCAGAGCTCCTCGTATTTCCAGCTCTTTCCGCCGTCCTCGGTCTTCAGCACGAACCTAAGCATTGAGTCATAAAACCAAAAGAAGTATCCCTCATTTTCATTGATAAAATTGTAAAAGCAATTGTATCTGCCCGCGAATATGTCAATGAGAGCTTCGAGATCGGCGCCCAAGGATTCAAGATAGGCGTTCAGAGGATAATACACGGCGTATGGCACGCCGTAAACGTAATCATCATACTCATCCTCTGTAACCTCCTCGCCGCCGACAAAGTATTTGTCTTCACCTTCAAATACGCTCTCGCGGCGCGCAAGCTCCACGTATTCGATGCCGTTCTCGGTGAACTTTAAGCGGACATTGCTATATAGATTGTCCCCATAGCGACCAAAGCTTCCGTTCAAATGTATCCCGTACATTTCATCTCCGGAAAAGCTATAGCCTTTGATCTTGCCGCCGTCCTCGTGCAAAAGAAGCTCGTCACCTTCAATGGAATCGGAAAGTATAAGCTCATATTCTCCGTCGCCGTCCATATCAAGGGTGTAAAACTTTACGTATTGGTTATTGATCGGCGTCTCTTTTGTCGGGAAACGGTAATCGTTTATTCTGATCTCCGCGCCGTCAAGCTCAAAGCTCCCGTTCTCCGTAAGCAAAGTGAGATACACGTCGGGGATCATGAACGGATTAATTATGTATTCGGGCCTTTGAGGCTCTTCACCCGCGTAGAGTGGCGGCAGGTCGCCCTCTGGATCGCCCGAGACCTCAGGCTCTGTGGTGCTCGGTGTGTCGCCGTCATTTGGCGCGCCGCATCCGAGTAGCGGCGTGACGGCAAAGATCGCAGCCAAAATAAATGCTAAAAGTTTTTTCATTTGTTCCCCTCTATTTTTAATCAAAGATCATCAAAACATTTACTGTTCGGAATATTGCTTGAATTTTTAGCTTTCCTGTGTCCAACTAATCAGATCCTCGGAGTAATATTTCACTTGTTTCTGCTCGTCGTAGAAATAGGGCGTTCTCAAATGCATCACGTATTTGCCGTCCTCGTACGAAAAATCGTATGCCTCATAGCTTTGGTGCGCTTCGGTGAAATAGGACTGATCAAGCGCGTGCCAATTTCTGCCGCCGTCAAGAGTCAGATACACTCTGCGGCCAAGGCTCCCATCAGCCGCATAGAAGCTGTTGGTGAAAAATCCCACGTTTTCGTCCATCATCTCGGCGTGGAGAGCTCTTTCCTTCCAGTGGGCGTAGGACGGAAAATACTCAATATCCTGCGAAACCCAGCTCTCGCCGCCGTCCTCGGTCTTAAACATCAGATGAAGCTCTTCGCCTACGGCAACGAAGAAATAGCCCACACTGTCATTTATAAAATTACAGAATGTATGATTGTCATCTTTTACATACAAAGTCTGCAACTTCTCAAGATCGGCATCAAGGCTTTCGAGATATTCGTTCAAGCGATATTTAACGGAATTGTAGACTTCGTCGCCGTAATCGCTTAAATAACCGAGTATCTTACCGTCATATTCATACAAAGACAGGTAAAGGCTTCCGCCGGACCACGAGTAGTCGATAAGGATCAGCTTCATTACACCGTCCTCATAGATCTTCGTGAAGTATTTGGGCTGAAATTTATGTCCCTGCTCTGTTACGTATTCGGACAAAATGATGGATTTCACGCCCACATTGAATGTGGATTCGCCCTTTATTACAGCCAAGAATTTTTCGGGAATATGGTAAAGCTTGGGCGATTTTTCGCCCTCAAGTATCTCCTGAACGGTGCTTTTATCGGTTGCCCACGGCACTTTTATTTCTGCGTCGGTGCTCGGAATGCCGTTTGATTCCTGCTTTTGAACGTATTTTTCGTACTGACGAAGGTAAATAAAGTATTTCGTATCAAGCACCTTCTGGCGCACAAGCTCGCAATGCGGAATTATGACCTCAAGCTGTGTCACAGTACCGGTTACCGAGTTCATTTCAAGCTTCAGCACATCCCCTGTCGCGGTCAGCCACTCAAAAAGTGCCGCCGCCCATTGATCATCTTCATAGGAGTAACGGAAAATCCCTTGCGCGCCCTCAATGCTGAAGCTCAGCTCGTTTTTCCAGAGCTTCAGATAATCCGCGTAGATCACGTATTCGCTTCGTGCGCCTACGGCAAGCTCGTCCGCAAGCCATTTATCGTACGGATTCTGCTCCGCCCTTTCCCAAAAGTATTCGTATTTTTCGTTGCCGGGCTTTTTCTCTTCTTTCCCCGAAGATTCGGGCGGCTCGGTGTAGCATCCAAAGAGCGGCGTGACGGCAAAGATCGCCGCCAATAAAAGTGCGAAAAGTTTTTTCATTTGTTCCCCTCTGTTTTAAAAATCAAATTAACCCTTGTCGGGCGGTGCCACGAAGGGCGGCGGTGCGGGATGCTCGTCATCGAAAAGCGGAATTATTTCGATATCTTCGTTTTTGCTCAGATCGTACGGGCAATTTGCTACCCATTCGTTATATTCGGCCTCGGAAATATAGGTCATCTGACCGTCCTTCATTTTATAATATTTAACAGTACCCTTTTCGGCATCGTAGCCGTCGGTTCCGAAGCCGTACAGCAGAACAAGCTCGGCCGTTTCGGGATCAATTTTATATATCTCGCTCGAGTGGCGACCTGCGCCGCTGCCGCCTGCTGTGTAAAGATATCCGTCCTTCGTTATACGGCAGCTGCTTCTGTTCCAATAATTGCCGAGTATGAAGGGCTTGCCGTCCTTCTCCGTAAAGACCGAGGTTAGAATATCGTCCACGTAAAGAACAAGCTCGTCCTTGCCGTCGCCGTTTATATCGCTTACCGAATATCCGAATCGATCGTAGCAGTTTCCGTCAAGCCCGTCAAATCCGTCCTTTCGCGGATAGAGCGTAAACGTGGAGTAAAACATCAAATCATAATACTCACGGCCGTTTTCGTAGGTCAAGCCGAAATAATTGTTTATTCCGGCCGGTTCGTATGGGTAACGCGGACAAAGCTCAACTATTTTTCGGTAAATGGAGACTACAGAGTCATAATTTTCAAAGGCCGCGAATCTCCAATTCTTGAGATCCTCCGAGGTAAAATAAATAATATCCATCGCACCGGAGTATCGCATTCTGACGGTCAAAAGATATCCGTCCTCGGTCTTTTCAAGGTCACGTATCTCGCTGTAACCGTAGCCGTTACTATCGTCAACTGCCTCTTGCAATTTACCGGGATAGGTCAGCTTGCTCATTCTCTCCCAGGTCTTGCCGCCGTCAAATGTCAGGCAGGTTCGATCCGAAAGATCACTTGTATAGCAACATCTGTATCCTATAATACCGATCTCGTGAGTCAAGAACTCCATTATGTCCGTAGGAGATTCTTTTAATGACGTTCCCACTCCCGTTTCGGTCGGCTCGCTCCAGGTCTTGCCGCCGTCCTCCGTGTCGACACGCAGAAATTGGACATCAAGGCTCGGCCTGTCTTCCGTCGTATAGAACAAGGAGACGTGATCTACGTCCAAGGTATTGATAAACACATCGGGGCACTCGTAGAAATGGCCACCCGCGTGGAACTTGCCCTGATAGACCTCCGTGTTTTGATCGTTTCTTTTGAAGGTATAAACGGTTGCCTCCACGTCTACAAAATCATGATTGTAGAGTGCGAGGGTGGCGGTGCTCTCCCCCACTACCGCGCAGGTGTTGCCGAAGGCGGTACCGTATCCGCCGCCGCTCAAAGTGCTTGATACGTTTATGATACGGTAGGCATTCCACGCCTTGATATAAACGTAAAATTCGTTTTCACAGGATTCCCAGACGCTTATCCAGACGCTTATCTCGGGACAATCCCAATAGGGCTCGGCCTTGATCTTTTCGGCGTCGAAGCCCTCGGGCAGAGGCTCGGGAGGTATCGACGTATCGGGTGCTGTGGTGCTCGGTGTGTCGCCCGAGCCGTTTTCTGCGCTGCATCCCCCGAGCAGCGCGACGGCGAAGATCATCGCCAGAGTGAGTGCTAAAAGCTTTTTCATTTGTTCCCCCTCCATTTTGTGCTTTTTTCGTTTTCCTCTGCTTCAATGATACCATATTTGGGGGGCAGGGTCAAGCAAAATTCACTTGGCATTTTGGATGATTTTTGATTGATTTATTTGGCATTTTTGTCAAGCAACGCTTGCGCAAGCAAAAAAGCCGACGGCTGTCGGCTTTTTTGTGTTCAGTTTTTGCCTACGGTGATAACGTTGCTCACGGCCACGTTGATCATTCCGTTTTCGCGGTCGACCGTAATGGCCTCGCAATCGGGATTGTTGTTTATGACGTTTGTGATCACCGAGTCGCGCAGATATCCGCTGACGGATATTGCACTCTTTGCGTGGCTTATGACGTTTGAGACCGTGATATTCGTCATTCCGTCTGTGGGGTTTTTGCCGTAATTTCCGTCGCTCGCTCCGAGAAGGACGGTTCCGAAATGATCCGCACCGTGAGCCCTGTCATCTACAACGCCGTCTATCACTACGTTATATATTTTCGTATATGCGGGCAGCAGGCGGACGTTGAAGCAAAGGTGGGAATATCCGACCACGTTTCTGATCACGATATCGTGGATTCCGCTCTCGCGGCGGGTCCAATCGTGACCCATAACGTGGGTGGAGCAAAGCGAGCCGCCCACAAGCCCGTCGTCGGGTGCTATTGCGGTCAGCGCCACGAGATCGTCACCCGTGTGACCCGAAATATCCGAAATAACGATGTGATGGCAACCGTTTCTGATATCTACGCCGTCTTGATTTTCCATATTGTTTCGCATACCGTCGATCATCTTGGACATACACGCATCAAACTCGATCCTCTCCACGCGACCGTAGGTGCAGGACTCAAGCGAAATGCCCCAGCCGTGGGACTCCACGATGCGGAGGTTCGAGATCGAGAAATTCTCTACGTTGGCAAGCAGAACGCCGATACCGCGCCAATCGCCGTACTGAGATTCGCCCTCCTTGCCCGCATCAGTTCCGAAGGAATGGGAGTGGCGGTCGCGCATAAAGCGGAGCTGACCCGACTTTTTTCTGTCCTCGTCTACCCAAGGCGCAATATCGGGGCGGCAAAGATCCTCTACTTCATAAGGACAGGGATTTGCGAGTATCTTCGAGCTGTCGCCGACGGCGCGGGGGTGATCTGCGCCGAGGAGTGTACACGCTCCCTCTCCGCGGATATGTATGTTCTTGACGGGCACGGGGTCTGTAATGCCGAGGCCGCAGTTTGCCGAGCGGAAGAAGTTATCGCGGCATTTGTCCGATAGCTTTACCGTGCAATTCTGAAGTATGACCGTTATATTTTCGGGCAGAAGAATTGCTCTGTCAATGAGCCAGAAATCGCGCTCGGGCTCGATCTCCGACACGCGGGGCGGAATGACGAGTATTCTGTCATTGCCGAGGGCGGCGATAGCAGCTTCAAAGCTTTCGCTGTCGGTATTTCTCAAAAAATCATTTACGTTTACCATAATTTTACCTTCCTTATGATATTACCACAATTATATAGCGCGCCTCATCAAAAGTCAATAGAAAAAGCCACGGAAAATTTTTCTGTTTTCCGTGGCTTTATTATTCGGTTGGAGATCAGTCGCAATTCTCCCAGTTGTGGTAGACGTCCTGAACGTCCTCGTTCTCCTCGAGGTTCTCAAG
>JAFTOB010000161.1 GCA_017451545.1 Clostridia bacterium
CCTCCTGGCGCGCCCTTTCTAAATATTACAAGCAAAAAATGATCGCAATATATCTGTCGTGGCCGTTAGGAGGCGGTAACGCCGGACTAAGGCCTGCGTGAGCGCGTAAAAGTTGGCCGACACATTGTCTCAACCCGACCGGCCGAGGGAGGGTTGAAAAGGTAACTTCACTTTAAAGCAAGCCCTTTTTTCAAAGTTTCTTGGAGAGCTCGAGAACCTTCTTGCAAGAAGGTTCTCGAAAAAAATCTTTCATATAACGCACGCGAGGATGCGTTGGATCTCTTTTTTTGCTTTGCCCGAAAATTCGGGGGAGCCGGTTACAAGCAGGGTGTCGCCCTCGCCAAGTGAGGAAAGAGCGGTCGAGAGCTGCTTGGTCACGCCCTTGGCCGACAGTATCACGGGCTCGGCACACTCGAACTCGCGGCTTTCAAGCTCACGTCGGAGCAGATCGGCGTTAAAATCGGAACCGAGCACGGGAACGATGCGTCCCCCGATGCTTTCCTTAAATTCGGCAAGCGACTCGCAGAGCACCGAAATGTCGGAGTCGGTCCTCGCGCAATCGATAACGATGGTGGGCGACAGCGAAACGAAATCAAACCGCAGAGGAATGCGAGCCTTGGCGATGCCGCGCACCACGTCCGCGCTGTGCAGGGCGATGCCGTTGCGGCGCAGGGCGTAAATGGCCTCGATGGAGGTCAGCGCGTTGGCCATATGATAATGGGCGCAGAAGGGAACCGTGTAGGTCTTGCCGCGGTAGTCAAAGCTCATACCGCGCAGACCCGTCTCGCTCATGGTAAGCTCGCCGTGGGCGGGAACGGTCATTCGGCTGCCCGTCTTGGCGCAGGCGGTAGAAATGGTGTTGTAGGACTCCTTTCCCATAGCACTGCAGACCACCTCGCGGGTGCCGCGGCGAATGGTTCCGCAGGCGGTGCGGAGCTGCTCCTGATCGAGCGATCCGCCGCAAATAAAGGAGACAAGCGGAGGCTCAATGACTCCCGTAGGGTCGGCGCGGCTCTCGCCGCACTCAAGCAGGGAGATTCCGCAGCCCTTGTCCACGAAGGCCAGCAGCGCGGCGGCGCAGATTATCTCCTCCTCCGTGGGCTCGGGAGCGATCTTGCCGTCCAGCAGATTTTTCGTTATTTTGTGTTGGATCGCGCCCTCGGCAGGCTCCTGATCGGATGCCGAAAGCTCGGCGGCCAGATCGATGTCGGCCTTCATTTTTGCCGCCGCCAGCGAAACGCGGTGAATATATTCGGCAAAATCCTTGTGGGTCAGGGGCTCGTTCTTGATGCGGATGCGCTCGCGGTGCTCCTCAATGTGGGAGGAGATAAGCGACCCGACGGTAAAGCCCGACTCGGTGAGAATGACCGAAAGCATGACCGAGCAGGAGGTCTTGCCCCGCCCGCCGGCAATATGAACGAATTTCATATTCCTCTGCGGATCGCCGAGATAGCGGCAGAGCAATCTCATGCGCTCGGGGGAGGGCGTGCCGCCCACGTGCGCGTTCAGATACTTTATTGCGTTAACGTATGTCATAAAAAAGCTTTCTATTTTCGAAATTAATCTGTTCCCAGCAGATAGGCGCGTGCGCGCAGGTATTCCTCAAGGGCCTTCGGGTCGCGGTCGCGGGTCAACACGGCGCGGAGAAGAATGTTCTTGGGGGTGTCGTCGGGGTCGACAAGCTCAACGGCCTCAACCGAGTAGCCCTCGGACTCCAGCTTTTTGAGCCTCAGCGCGTCGGTGGCCGCGTCGCAGAGCTTCTGACGGAGCATGGAGTGCTTGGTGACGAAGGCCAGATCGGGGCAGTTGATGGTGTGGTTCAGCTCGTGGTGACAGCAGGGGGTGGACAGCACCACCTTGGCGCGCCAGGCGGCGGCCTTGTTCAGCACAAGGTCGGTGGCCGTGTCGCAGGCGTGCAGAGAGAGCACAAGCGAGGGACGAACCTCGGGCTCAAAGGCCGAAACGTCACCGCAGATGAAGCGCAGACCGCAGAAGCCCAGCTTCTGCGCCGCAGAGTTGCAATACTCCATGACGTCGGGCTTGAGATCCACGCCTGTCATGACCACGCGGCGGCCGCGAATGGCGGTGAAATAATAGTAAGCGGCGAAGGAAAGATAGCTCTTGCCGCAGCAGAGATCGCAAATATGGAGCTCGCCCTCGGTGGGAAGATGCTTCTCAACGTCGCGGACGTACTCGAGAAAGCGGTTGATCTGGCGCAGCTTGGGCAGCTTCTTGTCGTGGGGACGACCGTTTTTGTCGCTGACCCCGAGGAGAATGAGAAATTTCTCACTGCCGTCCAGAATATAATTTTTCTTTTTATCGTTGCCGCCCACGTTCACCGTTCCACCCTCGCTCTTTTGAGCAGCCGCTGTCAGCTTGTCGCCGCCGAGCAGGGTATCCTTGCCCGAGGCCGAGCGGCGGTACTCGCTGTCGCCGACGGTGGTGATGATATTGACCTGACGGAACTCCGACACAAGAGAGCAAAGCTCGGCCGCGCCGCCGTCAAGAGAGATATTTTGGTGATGTGCCTTGTTGTCGCGGGTCAGCCGCTCGGCCTGAAGGGCAGGGCGACCCTTGATGATACGCAGAGTGGCGGTCATACGCAGAGTATCCTCGCCCTCGGGCTTGGAAAACACCGCCTTTTTAAGTATCTGTTTTTGCGCGCAGAGCAGAATAAGCTCGGCGGCCTTTTCAATATTCGTCATTTCTTATTTCTCTTTTGCTTTTTCTTGGATGTGTTGGGGTTGGGCTTTTCACTGCGCTCAACGTGTTCAACGGGCGCGGCGGGAGCCTCGGTGCTCTCGGGAGCGGCATTTTCGTCAAAGATCGGCTTGTTCTTCTTGGACAGATCAAGCTTGGGCTCTTTGCCTTGCCAGAGTCGCTTGATGTTCTCACGGTGCATAAAGACGATGATGGCTGCCATAAGGAAAGCGAGGAGAACGTAAAGTCCCACCTCCTTGTTGACCACCACGGTGCCGTCGGGGCGGGTGACCTTGTCAAGGAAGAGCTTCTCCACCTCGTAAAGGAAGAGGGGATAGATAAGCATACACATGACCGAGGCCAATGACACGAACTTCAGACCCAGAGCAATGACGGCGAATATGATCAGGAGAATGAGGAAGATGAAGGGAATATACCACGCGTTTCCGAGATCGGTCATAAGAATGACGGCGGCCGCGCAGGCAACACCCTTACCGCCCTTAAACTTGTACTTTATGGGGAAGGTGTGGCCGAGGATGCAGAAAAGTCCTGCAAGGAAGGCACCGAGACGGCCGAGAAGCAGGTATCCGATCAGGCAGGAAAGGATGGCCTTGCCCATATCGCCCGCAAGGGTAATAACAGCAGACTTTTTGCCGAAGGTGCGGAGCATATTGGTGGTACCGCCGTTGCCGCTTCCGTAATCACGGATGTCGGCACCGAATTTTTTCTTTGAAATTATGATGGCGAAATTGAGCTCTCCCAGCAGGTAGGGAACTACCATGCAGATCAGGAAAGCGGCCGCAATAATTGCCGTTTCGACTCCCCCGGGAACGGAGTACAGGCTCAGAAGATATCTGAGCGGGCCGAACATAACGAGATTTCTGAACATTTTGATCGTCCTTTCGGTTTAGATGTCGGCGTCCTTGACGTACTCGGAGCCGTGGTCGGTGATGAACTGCTTTCTGGCGGGCAGATCGTCGCCGAGGAGGGTGTTGAAGATCCACTCGGTGGCTACGGGGTCGGCGGGGTCGACCGAAATAAGTCTGCGTGTCGCAGGGTTCATTGTGGTCTGCCACATCATTTCGGGCTCGTTCTCGCCAAGACCCTTGGAGCGCTGGAGCGTGTACTTTTTGCCCTCCAGCTTTTTCAGTATCTTTGCCTTTTCAAACTCGTCGTAGGCAAAATAGGTCTGATCCTTGGCCGTGATCTCGAAAAGCGGGGACTCGGCAATAAATACGCGGCGCTCCTTGATAAGGGTGGGGAGCAGACGGTAGAAAAGGGTCAGGAGCAGGGTGCGGATCTGGAAGCCGTCCTCGTCGGCATCGGTACAGAGAATGATCTTCGACCAACGCAGGGAGTTCAGATCAAATTGAGGAATGTCGCCCTTGACCTTGCCGTTGATCTCAACGCCGCAGCCGATGACCTTAATAAGATCGGTGATGATCTCGCTCTTGAAGATCTTCTCGTAGGAGCTCTTGAGACAGTTCAGGGTCTTTCCGCGGACGGGAATGATGGCC
>JAFTOB010000162.1 GCA_017451545.1 Clostridia bacterium
AAGCTCAATGAGCTCTTTTTTGCTCTGTGTGAAATTATAGATTCCACCCTCGGTGGCAACAGCCATATCCTCAATGCGGCAGCCGTACTTGCCCGCAATATAGATTCCCGGCTCAAAGGTAACAACGTTGCCCACCTCAAGCATACGGGACTTATCCACGGCAAAGGAGAGACGGGGGGACTCGTGAATGTACATTCCCACACCGTGCCCCAGCGAGTGGCCGAAGCAACCGTGATAGCCCGCATTCTCTATAGTGTCGCGGGCGATCTTGTCGAGAGTGAAGCAGTTGCGCTCGCCGCCCGCGGCGGCCTCAAGGGCGCGGGTCTGAGCCTCAAGCACCGTGCCGTAGAGCTTTTTCATCTCGGCATCGGCCTTGCCTATGACCACGGTCCTCGTCATATCCGAGCAATAACCGTTCACACGTGCGCCGTAATCCATGGTAAAGAATCCGCGCTCAAGCTTGACGGGACGCGGCACGCCGTGGGGAAGCGAGGAAGCGCTACCCGAAACGGCAATGGTGGAAAAGGCGGTGGATTCCGCGCCTCGGGAGCGCATAAAGAACTCAAGCTCAAGCGCAACCTCGGTCTCGGTGCGGTCGGGATTTATAAAATCAAGAATGTGTAAAAACGCGGCGTCGGTAATGGCCTGAGCGGCGCGTATCTTCTCGATCTCGCCCTCGTCCTTGCACTCGCGGAGCTTGTCGAGCAGCGCACTGCCGCCAAAAACGAACTCCGTATCGGGCAGAATGCGGCGCAGACCCTCAAGCTGAGCGGCCGAAAGCGTGGCCTCCTCAATGGCCACGCGGCGGATCGACGGAACGTCGAGCAGCTCGCAAAGTCCGCTCTTCATGCCCTTCGGCATCAAAATCTCAAACTCATCGGAGATCTCTGCCCTCGCCGCCTCGATGTAGCGAAAATCGGTGAGGACGAACGCACCCTTATCGGTGACCACGGCACAGCCGTCGCTGTAATCGAAGCCCGTGAGCCAACGAAGATTGATCTCCGAGGTAACGAGCAGAGCATCCGCAGGCAGACCAACTGCCATAAGCTTTGAAATGTGTGACATATCCTTTAACGCTTCAAACGAAGCCTTCCTTCCGTAAATATTACTTATCGTCATCCAGCCGCAGAACGGCCATAAAGGCCTCGGGCGAGACCTGAACCGAGCCGAGCTGGCGCATCTTCTTTTTACCTTCCTTCTGCTTTTCAAGCAGCTTCTTTTTACGGGTGATATCGCCGCCGTAGCACTTGGCGAGAACGTCCTTACGCATGGCCTTGACGGTCTCGCGGGCGATGACCTTACCGCCGATGGCAGCCTGGATCGGCACCTCGAAGAGCTGGCGCGGAATGTTATCCTTCAGCTTTTCGGCAATGCGACGTGCGCGTCCGTAGGCCTTCTCCTCGTGAACGATGAAGGACAGAGCGTCCACCTGGTCGCCGTTGAGCAGGAAGTCGAGCTTGACGAGCTTTGACTTTCTGTACTCAAGCAGCTCATAATCCAGCGAGGCGTAGCCCTTGGAGCGGCTCTTCAGAGCATCGAAGAAATCGTAAATTATCTCGTTGAGAGGAAGCTCATAGTGAAGATCCACGCGGGTGTCATCGAGGTACTTCATATCGATGAAGGTTCCGCGGCGATCCTGGCAAAGATCCATCAGACCGCCCACAAATTCGGTGGGAGTGATGATGTTGGCCTTGACGATGGGCTCGCGGGCCTCGTCGATCTCGTCGGGGGTTGGGAAGTTCGAGGGGTTGTCGATGCGGACAAGCTCGCCGCCACGCTTTTGCACCTCGTAAATAACGCTGGGAGCGGTGGTGATCAGATCGAGATTGAACTCGCGCTCAAGTCTCTCCTCGATGATCTCCATATGGAGCAGACCGAGGAAGCCGCAACGGAAACCGAAGCCGAGAGCGATGGAGGTCTCGGGCTCGAATACCAAGGCGGCATCGTTGAGAAGGAGCTTTTCAAGGGCATCGCGCAGGTCGCCATAGCGCGCGCCGTCGGCAGGATAAATACCCGCGTAGACCATGGGCTTTGCCTCCTTAAAGCCGGGCAGCGCCTCGGTTGCGGGGTTCTCTGCGAGAGTTACGGTGTCACCCACTCGAGTATCGCCCACAGACTTGATGCTGGCGGTAATGTATCCGACCTCGCCGGCAGACAGCTTCTCACATTTTGAAAGGCCGAAGGGCTCCATGTAGCCCACGTCGACCACCTCAAACTCCTTGCCGTTGCTCATCAGACGAATGGTGTCACCCGACCTCACGGTGCCGTCCATAAGGCGGACGTAAACCACGACGCCCAGATAGCTGTCGTAGTAGGAGTCGAAGATCAGAGCCTTCAGGGGTGCATCGGGATCGCCCTCGGGAGCCGGAATGTCGCGCACCACGGCCTCAAGCACCTGCTCGATGTTCAGTCCGGTCTTGGCCGAGATGGCGGGACAGCCCTCAGCGGGGATGCCGATAACGTCCTCGATCTCGCCGCGGACCTTGTCGGGATCGGCACTGGGCAGATCTATTTTATTTATAACGGGCAGGACCTCCAGATTCGCGTCGACGGCCAGATAGGCGTTGGCAAGGGTCTGCGCCTCGATGCCCTGGGTAGCGTCGACCACAAGCAGCGCGCCCTCGCAGGCGTTGAGCGAGCGGGAGACCTCGTAGTTAAAGTCAACGTGTCCGGGGGTGTCGATCAGATTGAGCATATAGACCTCACCGTCTGGCGCGGTGTAGCGCAGGCGGACGGCGCGCGCCTTGATGGTAATGCCTCTCTCCTTTTCAAGATCCATATTATCGAGCACCTGCTCCTCCATATCGCGCTTGGCAACCGTCTCGGTAGCCTCAAGCAGACGGTCGGCAAGGGTGGACTTACCGTGGTCTATGTGCGCGATAATGGAAAAATTGCGCAAATGCTCCTGTTTTTTAGAATTGCTCATTTAATTCTCCGTGTTTTTCAGTATTATCCTTATAATTATATAATATTTTTCGGAATTTCTCAATAACTTTCGCAAAAAAATTCGTAAAGATTTTAAAAAGTACGAAAAAGGCACACAAAAAGTGCAACGCATCGGGACGGTCCTCTGTGCCTGACAGACCGATAAAGCGGAGTTTGAAGGGTTCAAACAGATTTCACGGCATCCGCTAAACAATCAAACTACAGGTACCGCATCCCTACCCCTCGGGGGGCGCGAGGGG
>JAFTOB010000163.1 GCA_017451545.1 Clostridia bacterium
AGGGCTTTTTTACCCTCTCAGTCGCTTCGCGCCAGCTCTCCCAAAGGGAGAGCCATTGTCTTAACCGCTTCCAAAGTTGGTTGCAATAAAACCTGTTTGAAACCTTCAAATACCGATTTATTGGTATGTTAAAATACAATGTTTTTAATATATACCCGTAGGGGCGCACTTTGTGCGCCCGTCCGATGGATTTGGATTTATTTTATGGGTATCGTTCCTGCCCCCTCTGGGCTCGGGGACGAGGGGTGCAGCAATCCTTCGGATAGCTGCAACCGCGTAGCGGTGGGGGTAGGGGTGGGATCCCGCCGCGGGCGGCGATTTTACATTGCCCGTTCTGTTCGTTTGCGCGGCCTGAAAAAGAAGCCAAATTTTAGGTATTTTATACCCAAAATTTCGCTTCTTTTTCACTGAAGCAAGGGCCGCGTGGAGCTTTTCGCGCTCTGCGGAGCGCGACCAACGGGTTGCCGTTGGATCGCAAAAAACTTTTGAAAAAGTTTTATCAAAACTTTCAAAGAAGGGCTCGGCTTAACCCTTCAAACTCCGATTTATCGGTGAGTTCCCCATCGGGTGATTGTGTCAGATACAAGGTTACGTCACCCGATTTTCCGCTGCCTCGGCGATGTCGATCCGAGGATCGACGGGCCCGATTTATCGGTGACTTTGCTGTTTCAGAAGCAAAAAGGCTGATTCTTTCGAATCAGCCTTTTTTCATTTCATAAGCTCGTCGGTGAGGCGGATGATCTCGGGGGCGATGCGGGCGCGGTCGTGCTTGGTCACGGCACTGTAAATGGGATACGCCACGGCGGCGATGGCCATTCCGACCACTCCGATGATAATGCCTATCAGCATAGCTTGGTTTTCGGGTATGCCAACGTAGGCGGCGAGGTCGGTCATGGCGAGGCTCATTCCGGCGCCCATAATCAGCGCGCCGAAGATACCCACGATCAGCGACAGCACCGTGCCGCGCCTTGTGACCAGGCGGTCAAGTCTGCGCAGCCGCTCCATTCTGTCCTCGACCTGAGGGACGTATTTCTCGCGTATTTTGCGCACCTCGTCGCGCTCCTTGGCCGAATATGTGTAAGCAAAGCTTTCTTTATTGTTTTCCATTGTTTGTTTTTCTCCTGAGTTTTTCTTTTTTTATTTCCTGATTGGCGTGACGTATGGTCAGCACAGACATTGTAATGACGGCGATGCTGATGCCCGCACCGGTGGCGCCGATCATTATCTTGTCAAAGTTTTCGACCTGATCTGCCTCACCCGAGAACTGCGAGAGCATCGCCGTCTCCAGCGCCAGCATGGAAACGAGGGCCGAGGCGAGGCTTATAACCTTCGTGGTCATCATAACGGGGCTGTTGTATTTTCTGTAACGAATCAGCTTGACTATGGCGTTGACCGTGATATAAAAGGTGTATGCCGCCATAACGTAAATAAGGATGCCGCTGTACTCATAGCCGCGGTTCTGGTACATCATCATAAGCACGACGCCGCTCAGCGACAGGTTCACGGTCAGAAGGACGACGGCGCAGGCGCGAGAGCGGCGGTGCTCGGCGATCAGCCTCTCGCCCATTGAATTTTTGCCCGTATAATTGGCGAGCATCAGCCTGATGATGGCAAGAATAAAGTAGTAGCCCGCCAAAAGCCCAAACCAAGCGGTATGATACACGATGGCCGAGATGACGTTGACCGCGATGTAGAGCAGATTGAAGGTCAATGAGACGTAGATCGACACACGGGTGCGGTATTCTATGTCGGTCATATATCGGTTGCCGTACTTGTTGGCGTAGACCTTTTCTTTGATGGCGCGGTACTTTGCCGGAAATTTGAAGATGAAAAAGAGGCAGAGCACCGAAAGGGTGTAGAAGGCGACCACGTAGGCGGCGTAGGCCACGGGGTGCTCCTCAAGCCCGTTTACGAAGATGAGCGTGAGGGCGGCGGCGCTGACGGCCGTAAGGATCAGCATTACCCATATAGGCGGATATAAAAATTTGTTGAGTAGCTTTTTCAGGTCAGTCATAAATATCTCCAAAGCGGACGGTGAAGGTCGAGCCCTGCCCGTAGGCACTCTCGACACTGATCTCACCGTGCATAATGTCAACTACCTTTTTAACGAGAGCGAGGCCGAGCCCGTTGCCCTGAGTGGCGTGGGAGGTGTCGCCCTGATAGAATTTTTCGAATATGTGCGCGCCCACCTCGGGAGTCATTCCGCAGCCCGTATCGCTGATGCGAACGGTGACGTGCTCGCCGTCGCGCTTTAATGAAACGGCGATCCTGCCGCCCTTGTCGGTGAATTTCACGGCGTTTGAGAAAAGATTGTTCCAGACGAGGCTGAGAAGCTCGGGATCGGAGCTGACGACGCCCTCCTCAATGTCGGTCTCGATCTCAAGCTCCTTTTTCTCCCACGCGTCCTCAAACAGGAGAAGGCACTCGCAGAGCTGCTCACCAAGATCGTATTTTACGGCAGAGGGGAAGATCTGCTGATTTTCTAACTTGTTGAGCTTCAATATATTGGTGATCAGCGCGGCTAAACGGCGCGAAGACTCGGTAATGGCGCGGGCATACTCCATACGCTCGGCCTCGGGAAGGTCGGGGCGGGTCAGCATAGTGCCGTAATTCTGCATAACGGACAGCGGCGTTTTCAGCTCGTGGGACACGTTGGCAATGAAATCCGAGCGCAGGGTCTCAAGCCCCGAAAGCTCTTCAGCCAGCAGGTTGATGCTTTCGGCGATCTCCGAAAATGCCGACACACTGCCGATCTCAAGGGAGGAAAACTCGACCCGTGCCGAGAAATCCCCGTGCCCGAGGCGTTCAAGTGCGCGCTGGATCTTTTTCACGGGACGGTGAACGGTGGAGCGGCGGCGGAGAAAGTCTATGACCACGAAAAGCAGAGAGAGCAGAATGACGTTGAAGAAAACCACCGGTGCAATGGCGCGAATTTCGTCGGATGTGAACTCAATGCCCGACAGAAAGAGCAGCACCGAGCAGGTGACAACGAACGCAATAAGGGCAAAGAAGCTGAAAAAGTGCAGAAGGAAGGACACGACCGACCGACCAAGCCCCTTTTTGACGGCTTGCTTTTTCATTGCTTGATCACCGCCTTGTAGCCGAGGCCGTGAACCGTCACGATCTCGAAATCGGTGCAGGCTGACAGCTTCGCGCGGAGCTTCGTCATATATACGTCCACGGTTCGGGGACCCGAGGCCGTGTCGGCATCCCAGAATTCCTCCATCAGCCGCGTGCGGGTGAAGGTTTTTTTGGGGTAGGACAGGAGCTTATAGAGCAGGTCAAACTCGCGGGTGGTCAGGGCGATCTCCTCGCCGTCGAGGTAGGCCGTGTGTTCGTCGGCATCCATTATGAAGGCTCCGACGGTCAGGCGGCGCGAGGAGGCGATACCCGCGCGGCGGAGCAGAGCTCCAACGCGGAGCAGGAGCTCCTCAAGATCGATGGGCTTGACCATAAAATCGTCCACACCCAGGCGGAAGCCGCGCTGCTTGGCGGCCAGATCGTCTCGGGCGGTCATAAATAGAATAGGAATATTTTTGTTAAGGTCACGGACGGTGCGCACGAATTCAAAGCCGTCCACGTCGGGGAGCATTATATCGGAAATAATAAGGTCGAATACGTTTTCATACATGGCGTCGTAGGCCTCGTCGGCGCAGATGCAGCCCACGGTTTCGTAGCCCGCACCCCCGAGGAAGGCGCAAACCGTACGGTTGAGGTCTGTATTGTCCTCAAGAACGAGAATTTTGAACACGTTGCCGTCTCCTTTCAGCTTACTTGCGTTATTATAACACCGATTTGTTAAGCTTTTGTTTGAGTTTGCTTTAATTTTTGTTTTTCTTAAAGATTTTATTCGTCACGGACGTCGGGTCTTCTCCGCTTGTATTCTGCGGGGGTGTGACCCGTTTTTTGCTTGAAGAGCTTGCTGAAGTGGTAAACGTCGGCGTATCCGAGCTCGGTCGCCACGTCGGCCACCGTCAGCTTTTCATTGAGCAGAAGCTCACGGGCAAGATCCATTCGCAGACCGATGACGTAGTCCCGCGGCGTCATCCCGTGCTCGGCCAAAAAGAGCTTTTCGAAGTACCGCCGGCTCATTCCCGCGACCTCGGCAAGGGTCTCGATGCGAAAATCGGGGTCGGTGTAATGGGCGTGAAGATAGTCAAGGGCGGTGGACAGCCTGCGGGTGCTCGGCGAGTGCACCTCGACCGATATCAGAGCCGAGAGGATCTTGTAAACGACGGCCTTGACAGAGGCATCGCGCCACGGGCCGCCTCTGTTCCATATGCTGTGTGCTTCGAGGAACAGGGATTTCAGACCGTTCACCTTCTCTGCGGGGAAGGCGACAGGGCGCAGCTCGGCCGACTCCACCGTCTCAAGATCGATACAGACGACCACGCTCTTCTCGCCTTCAAGCTCAATGCGGTATACCTCTCCGTCGGGGATGAAGAGCACAGATCCCGGCGGCGCGGCGATCACGCCGTCGCGGAAACGGTAGATTTCGGTTCCCTCGAGAGGGAACAAAAGCCCGTGATGCCACCGACCGCGGTTGTTCATCGGATAACCGTTTTTATTTACGCTGTATATTTTGACAAGGGGGATGCTTCGTATGCAAAGCTCCTCCACCCGTTTAATGCCGCTCATAAGCTCACCTCTTTTCCCAATTATAACAATTTTTTGGGAAAAAAGCAAGGATTTTCGAAAAATCCGTTCGCAAAAACACAAATTGTTCGCGTGGCGTCATTTACAAAATCCCGCGTTGCGGTATAATGGAGACATCAAAACTTATGAGGTGGCTTATGAAAAAAATTATGCTTGTGGGCGATTCTATCCGCAACGGATACGATCTTTACGTAAAGGAGAGCATGGAGGGCGTGGCAGACGTGCGCTTTCCCTCGGAAAACTGCCGTTTTGCCTCCTATATCCTCCGATTTTTCCACGTCTGGTGCGAGCGCGAGGGGACCTTTGATTTCGATGCCGTTCATTGGAACACGGGGCTTTGGGACACCCTCCGCATCTACGGCGACGACTGCTTGGTGCCGATTGACGAATACGAGCGTCTGCTTGAACGCATCGTGATTCGCATAAAGCGGGTCTGCCCCCGCGCGGTGCAGATCTTTGCCACCTCCACGCCGGTTCTTGAGAGCGGTTACATTGCCGACTACGAGATGCGCTATAACGCCGACGTTGAGCGCTACAACGAGGTGGCGAGGCGCGTGATGGAGCGAAACGGTGTGATCGTCAACGATCTGTACGCACTTATGAAGGACACCCCCGACAGCTATCACTCCGACCAGACCCATTTTTATACCGCCGAGGCCACCCGTCTTATGGGCGACCGCGTTAATTCCGTCCTTTGCGAGGCTTTGGGCGTAGATCCGTCGAGCCTTACGCCGCCCGACCCGCAAAAGTTTGTGAAAACACAGTACAAAAATGACAACCAATGCTACATAAAGCGCGGCGACGTATACGTCCCCGTTCAAGGAATATAGCGCGAGATCTCATTTTACCGTACGGGCAGTGTATCCGCTCAACGCAAAGATTGTTGGAGATTAATATGAAAAAAATATATATATGCGACACGGACAGGGAGTTTATCGAGAACAAGTATCACGATACGAAATCTCCCTTCAATCCGCACCATAAATTTGAATATCACGGGACGATCAGCGAGTATTCGGAGGGCCTTGACGATGCCGAAATGCGAGCCGAGATGGACCGCTTTTACGAGGAAGGGCAGGGGCGCGACCGCGCGCTCGTCAAGGCCGAGGCCTTTGCCTTTGTCCTCGATCACGCAAAGATAAACGTCAGCGCAGAGGACTATTTTCCCTGCATCTACAACTGGGGCAGACCTCTTGAGGCGCCCATCATAAACAAGTGGTCAGATGAGCTTTTTTCGGGCATCGACGGTCTGACCGAGCAGATCCGCGACTACCGACGTGCCGGTGTTGCCGATATGTGGCTTGACACCGCCCACGTGGTCCCCGATTGGCGTGATATTTTGGGGCTCGGCTTTACGGGAATGCTCGAGCGCGTGCGCGAGTATCACGCCCGCTTCAAGGACGAGGGCTCGCTTGACGAAAAACAAGAGGCCTTTTTCACCTCCATGGAGATCGAGTACGAGGCCATTCTGCGCCTTATCGGCAGAATTATCGACTACGCTAATGAACATAGGAGCGACAAGACCGAGCTGACCGTGGCGGCTCTCGACGGTATACGCCGCCGCCCGCCAGAGAATACCTTTGAGGTCTTGATGCTCATGTATATCTATTTTATGTGCTCCGAGTCAATCGACAACTATCAGGTGCGCTCCATGGGTAACGGCTTCGACCGTGCTCTTTACACCTATTGGGTGCGTGATATTGAGAGCGGTCGCTTCACACGCGAGGAGATCAAGACCTTCATCGCGTACTTCTTCATGCAGTTTTCGGCCATCGGCAATTATTGGGGTCAGCCCCTTTATCTCTGCTCCACCGATTACGATGCCGTTACCGATATTTCGGAGTTGACGCTGGATATTCTTGAGGTCTTTGACTCCCTTGACATCTACAACCCGAAGATCCAGATCAAGGTGGACGAAAGTACACCCGACGCGGTGCTCGATAAGGCTCTCGATATCGTTCGCCGCGGTAAGAGCAGCTTCGTTTTCTGCTGCGTGCCGGGTATGATCCGCGCGCTGATGGGCTGCTACGGCACCACGTACGAGGAGGCACGGGACTGCGATATCAGCGGCTGCAACGAGATGCACGTCCGTGCCGACGAGGCCAATATGATCTCGGGCATTCTCAACGTATCGAAGGCCGTGAGCTACGTTTTCGACAACGGCTACGACGTGATATACGACAAGCAGATCGGTATCCGTACGGGCGACGTTACTAAGTTCGCGAGCTTCGACGAGTTTTATTCGGCGGTCATCGCACAGCTGACTCACCTCATTGACGAGGCGCTGGGTATGGCGAGAAAATACGAGCACTACGTGGCGGAGGTCAACCCGTCGGTGATGCTCTCGGCCACTATGAAGCGCGCCCTTGAAAAAAAGGTGGACGCCTACGCCTTCGGCGTCAAGTATCCCACCTCGTCCATCCTTTATAACGCATACGCCACCACCGTGGACAGTATTCTTGCCGTCAAGGAGCTGGTCTTTGACAAAAGGGAGGCCACCCTTGCCGACTTCAAGGCCGCCCTCGACAGCAATTGGGAGGGCTACGAATGGCTGCGGCAAAAGGCGCTCCGCGCCGAGCATAAGTACGGCATCAACGATGGCGAGGCCGACGTCTACGCCCGCGCCCTCCACACCTGGCTCTCTATGTACATAACGGGTCAGAAGAACAGCCGCGGCGGCGTGTACAAAACCGGCGCGCCCTCCACTTTGCATTTTATCAAGCAGGGAAAGACCACCAAGGCCACTCCCGACGGCCGCAGAATGGGCGAGGAGCTTTCGAAAAACTCGGCTCCCGTCATCGGAATGGAGCGGCGCGGTGTGACGGCGATGATAAATTCGGCACTCAAGACCCTACCGTCCCTGAACTCCGAGGCCTACGTGCTTGACGTAATGCTCCATCCGTCGGCCGCCCGCGGCGAGGAGGGACTTGCCGCCATGCGTGAGCTGGTTAAAAGCTATATGAGACGGGACGGCGTGTCCATCCAGTTCAACGTGTATAACGCCGAAATGCTCCGCGACGCGCAGAAAAACCCCGAAAAATACAAGAATCTGCAGGTCAGGATCTCGGGCTGGAGCATCCTCTGGAACGATCTCTCTCCCGAGGAGCAGGAGGCCTATATCATAAGAGCCGAGGGGTTGGGGAACGGATAATGAAGGGCCTGCTCAGAAAAAAATGGGGCGTTGCGGTCGTCGCCCTGATCTATACCTTTTTGTGGGGGCTGGCCTTCCCGCTGGTCAAGCTATGTATGACCGAGCTGAGTATTGTCCGCGACCTTGACAAATGCCTTGTGGCGGGCATCCGCTTTGCCATATCGGGGGCGGCTCTGTCGCTCTTCGTGGGTCTGCGCGAGAGGCGCGCCCTGCCCGAAAAAAGAGACACCGTCACGGTCCTCGGCTACGGTCTTATGGGTACGGCCCTGCAGTACGCCGCCACCTATATCGGGCTTTCCCGCGTGGGCGGCGGCATCGGGGCGATCTTCGATCAGCTCTGCGTGTTCTTCATCATTCTGCTTGGCGGCATCTTCCTCAAAAACGATTCTTTGACGGTGATGAAGGTCATCGGCTGTGTTCTCGGCTTTGTCGGCGTGCTGGCCGTCAATACCGAGCCCGCGGGTATTTCCTTCAGCTTTCTCGGGGAGGGTATGATGATCCTCGCCGCCGCGCTTCAGACGGGGGCGTATTTCATCGCCGCGCGGAGCGCCGACAGACTCAGCGCCGTGCGCCTTGTGGGTAACGGTCAGCTTGTGGGCGGTCTGTTGCTCGTGATAGTTTCGCTCATCTTGGGCGCGAGAGTTCCCTCGGTCAGCGCGGCGGGTGTAGCTCTGCTCTTCGCCCTCGCCGCCATTTCGGCGGTCGCATACGTGCTGTCACTCTTACCCCTTCGCTATTTTCCTGCCTCGGAGGTCTCGGTCTACAACCTGCTGATCCCGATATTCGGCGTGGTGCTGTCGGGGCTGGTGCTTGGCGAGGATATCCTCAAATGGAACTATCCCGTGTCGCTGGGGCTCATCGCGCTCGGCATCGTATTTGTAAATTTCAGGAGAAAAAATGGCAAAAATATTTGATATAAAGCATTTTGCGGTACACGACGGGCCGGGCATCCGCACCACCGTCTTTTTCAAGGGCTGCCCTCTGCGCTGTGCCTGGTGCCACAACCCCGAGGGACTTGAGTTCGTAACACAGACCGCCTTTTTCGCACACAAGTGCATCGGCTGCGGGCGGTGCAGGGAAGAGGGCTTTGCCGAGACCGACTGCCTCGGTGGGGCGCGGGTAGTCTACGGCCGAGAGGTGACGGTTGGCGACATTTTGCCCGAGCTGCTTGAGGACTCGGATTTTTACGGCGAGAACGGCGGCGTGACCCTTTCGGGCGGCGAATGTCTTATGCAGGCCGATTTTTGCGCCGAGCTCCTTTGCGAGCTGAAGAAAAACGGCATCAATACCGCCGTGGATACCTGCGGCTTTGTGCCGCGGGCGGCGATCGATAAGGTCGCGCCGTATACAGATATTTTTCTCTATGACGTAAAGGCGGCGGACGCGGATGTGCATATCCGCTGTACGGGGCAGAGCAACGGGATCATTATCGAAAATCTGAAGTATATAGATTCGCTTGATAAGTCCATCGAGATTCGAATTCCCTACGTTCCCGGCTATAACGACGGGGAGATGGGAAAGATCGGCGAGCTCTTGGCACCGCTGAAGAATCTGCGCGGCGTGCGGATCTTGCCCTATCACCCGTACTACGAGGGCAAATACGCCGCCCTCGGCTATCTCGCCCCCGCAGATATCAAAGTCCCCGCCGAGGAAAGCCTCGCGGCGGCACGCGCCGAGCTTCAAAAGCACCTCGGCGGCCTCGTTCTTTAAACTTAACGCACCGAACGCACCGATAAATCGGAGTTTGAAGAATCTAATGTTCACCGTAGGGGCGCACTGTGTGCGCCCGTATGACGGGGCAAGGTTTACTTTATGGGTGTCGTCCCTGCCCCCTCCGGGTCTGGGGGAGGGGGCTGCTGCGAAGCAGCGGGGAAGGGGGCGGGCTCCCGCCGCAGGCGGCGATTTTGCCTTGCTCATCCTATTTGTTTGCGCGGCCTGAAAAACAAGCCAAATTTTAGGTATTTCATACCCAAAATTTCGCTTCTTTTTCACATACGCAAGGGCCGCGTGGGGAGGGTTTCGCGCTCTGCGGAGCGCGACCAACGTTTCGACGTTGGATCTCGAAAAACTTTTGAAAAAGTTTTATCAAAACTTTCAAAAAATGGGTTAGGCTTAAACTTAAAACTCCGATTTATCGGTGAGAAAAATAAAGAACCGCTTTTTCCGTCAGCCTGACGAAAAAAAGCGGTTCTTTATAATTTGAATTTTAAACTCAGCCCATAATATCCTCAACGAAGAGCTCGCGCACTGCGTTCGGATCGGGAGCGGGCTTGTCGCGCTCGGCAAGGAACTTGGGAGCAACCTGAGGGAACATAGCGCAGGAGAGAACGTCCTCTTCACTCTTGGTGATGTCGGCGTACTCCTTGCGGTACTTCTCAAGCTCGGGCTGGAGCAGGTCGGCGGGACGGCAGGTAATGACCTCGTCATCACCGATAGCCTTCTTTCTGACCTCCTCGTTCACGGTGCCGGGAAGCATACCGTACTCGCCGCGAAGGAGACCCTTGGACTCCTTGGTGACCATACGGTAACGCTCGCCCGAAAGGACGTTGAGCACCGCCTGGCTTCCGACGATCTGGCTGGTGGGGGTAACGAGGGGAGGATAACCGAAGTCCTCGCGAACGCGCGGCACCTCGGCCAGCACGTCGTAGTACTTATCCTCGGCCTTGGCCTGCTTGAGCTGGGAGATCAGGTTGGAGAGCATACCGCCGGGAACCTGATAAAGCAGGGTGTTTGGGTCAACGTTCAGAACCTTGGGATCAAGGCTGCCCTGACCCTTCAGCTTCTGGGCAACGCCGCGGAAGTGGGCGGCAATGTCGCTCAGAACGTTGAGATCGATGCCGGTATCGTACTCGGTGCCCTTGAGCGTGGCGACCATAGCCTCGGTGGAGGGCTGGGAGGTACCGTTTGCAAGGGGCGAGAGAGCGGTATCGATAATATCAACACCGGCCTGAATAGCCATAAGGTAGGTCATATCGCCCGTACCCGTGGTGTTGTGGGTGTGCAGATGGATCGGCACGCTGACCTTTCCCTTGAGAGCCTTGACCAGCGAGTATGCATCGTAGGGCAGGAGCAGGTTTGCCATGTCCTTGATGCAGATGGTGTCGGCGCCGCGCTCCTCCAGCTTCTTGGCCAGATCAACGAAGTACTCCTCGTTGTGAACGGGGCTGACGGTGTAGCTGATGGCCGCCTCGCAGTGGCCGCCGTACTTCTTCGTGGCCTTCATGGCGGCCTCAATGTTGCGCACGTCGTTGAGCGCGTCGAAAATACGGATAACGTTGATACCGTTCTCGATGGACTTCTTTACGAAGGCATCGACAACGTCGTCTGCATAGTGCTTGTATCCCAGCAGGTTCTGACCGCGGAGAAGCATCTGCAGTCTGGTGTTGGGCATAGCGCGGCGCAGGGCGCGGAGTCTCTCCCAGGGATCCTCACCGAGAAATCTCATGCAGGAGTCGAAGGTTGCACCGCCCCAGCACTCGAGAGACCAATAGCCGGCCTGATCAAGAGCCTTACAGGCGGGAAGCATATCCTCAAGTCTCATACGCGTAGCGGCCTGAGACTGATGCGCGTCACGCAGGATAGTATCTGTAATTAAAACTTTCTTAGACATTCAAAATCCTTCCTTTCATTGAGAAATCAAGGTCAGGTCAGCATAGCGATGAGAACGCCGGCGGCAATAGCCGAGCCGATAACACCGGCCACGTTGGGTCCCATAGCGTGCATAAGCAGGAAGTTTCCGGGGTTCTCCTCCTGACCGACCTTCTGAGAAACGCGGGCAGCCATGGGAACTGCCGAAACGCCGGCCGAGCCGATAAGAGGATTGATCTTCTTGCCCTCGGGCAGGAAGAGATTCATAAACTTGGCAATAAGAACACCGGAAGCCGAGGCAACGCCGAAGGCCACAACACCCATTACGATGATAATGAGGGTTCTGGGGCTGAGGAAGGTGGAACCGGTAGCGGTAGCACCGACCGAAATGCCGAGAAGAACGGTAACGATGTTCATAAGCTCGTTCTGAACGGTCTTGGAGAGACGCTCGCAAACGCCGCACTCGCGGAGCAGATTACCGAACATCAGACAGCCGACCAGCGGAGCCGCGCTGGGAACGATAAATGCAACGAAAATAGTGATAACGATGGGGAAAATGATCTTCTGCGTTCTGGTAACGGGACGCAGAGAGGTCATAACGATGGCGCGCTCCTTCTTGGTGGTCAGAGCTCTCATAATGGGGGGCTGAATGACGGGAACGAGGGCCATATACGAGTAAGCCGCAACGGCAATGGGGCCGAGGAGCTCAGGGGACAGAATAGAGGTCGTGAAGATAGCCGTAGGGCCGTCAGCACCGCCTATAATACCGATGGAACCCGCATCGAGAAGATCGAATTTAAGCAGCTCCCAATCGAAAACGGTAGCGAGAGCATTTACACCCATAACGCCGGCAACCGTCGCGAAAATACCGATCTGTGCCGCCGCACCGAGGATCAGGCTCTTGGGGTTGGAAAGCAGGGGGCCGAAGTCGGTCATAGCACCTACGCCGATAAATATAAGGCAGGGATAGATACCCAGCTTAACGCCGAGATAAAGGATGTCGATGAGACCGGCACCGCCGCTTCCCATCAGATCCCAATGGACGTGACCGCCGGCGAAAAACTCCTCGTGGAACATTCCCGCACCGGGAAGGTTCGTAAGCAGCATTCCGATAGCGATAGGGAGAAGGAGGAGGGGCTCAAACTTCTTAACGATGGCAAGATAGCAAAGCAGGCAGGCAATGAGGATCATTACAAGCTGTTGCCAGCCACCCTCGAGAAATGTATCATAGATCTGATAAAAACCCGTCTCCTTGAGAAAATCAATAACTCCTTGCATGGAATGTTATCCTCCGATCAGGCAAGAGTGCAGAGAAGAGCTCCGGACTCGACCGATGCACCGTTTGCAACGTTGACCGATGCAACGACACCGTCGGCGGGAGCCATGATCTCGTTCTCCATCTTCATAGCCTCGAGAATCATGAGAACGTCACCCTTCTTAACGGCCTGGCCGTTCTGAACGTTGACCTTGAGAATGGTACCGGGCATAGGAGCGTTGACGCTCTGGGAGCCTGCGGCAGCGGGAGCTGCGGCGGGAGCAGGAGCAGCGGCAGGGGCAGGAGCGGCAGCGGGAGCTGCTGCGGGAGCGGCCTTGATGTCGGCCTTGTCAATGACCTCGAGAGTGATCTCGTAAACGTTTCCGTTAACTGTAACCTTGTATGCTTTCATTTTATGTATCTTCCTTTCATTAATTAATTTTCTTAAAAGAAACAACGCGGATTGCCGAAACGTCGGTTCCGAGCTCCTCTGCGACAGCGGCGCAGACGGCGGCGACTACCTCGCCACGGTTTTCGATAGGTGCGGCAACGGGTGTTGCGGCAGTGGTTGCGGCAGGCGCAGCGGGGGCGACTGCAGCGGGAGCGGCACTCTCTTTAGGTGCCACACTTTTTGCCACCTTAAGGGTGGTAAGAGCATTCATCAGGGCAACGATTGCGATGATGCAGATGAGTCCGACGAAAACGACGGAGACGCCGAGCAGGCAAACCATCCAGGTTTCGGGCTCATTTACGGTGTTGGCAGCATTTGCCAGTCCAAATACCATATTCTCACTCCTTACAGTATATTTTATTTGATTTTTGATTTTCTTGTCAAAAATCCCAAATCAAACTAATTGTAGCACACTTTTTCTGTAAAGTAAAGATATTTTTCAAAAATATTTTATTTTTATTTTCCCGACCCCTCGGTATTAACGATAATGTACTTTTTGCACAAGTGAAAATCTATTGACAATTTGTTTTACCAATGCTATAATTAGGTTACAAATACCATGCGGTAATTGTAAAATTTAAAGAAAGAGGTAATAAAAATGAAAAGAATCCTTGTTCTTCTTCTGGCTATTATGATGGTCCTGCCTCTCTTCGTAGCCTGCGGCTCGGGAGAGGGCGAAACGGATGGCACAACAACAAAGCCCGACGTTACCACAGAGAAGCCCGATGCAACCACGGATCCCGGCGTCACCGATGACACGGATCCCGCAGCCACCACCCCCCCGACAACAACTCTTCCCGTCGGCGGAGACGGAACGTGCGACGTTCCCAATGAAAAGATCAACTATGAGGTCACCGTGCTTTCTCACAGAAGCGCATGGGAGAGCTACGATGTTATCGGCTACGAGGCAGTAAACCTTGAGGCCAAGAAGAATGCAAACATAGCCGCCGCCATCGAAGCCCGTAACGATAAAATGGAAGAGACCTACGGCGTAACCTTCCAGAACGTGGCAGAGAGCGGTCTCGTCAACCTCATTCAGAGAGGCTTTGTCACCAACAGACATCAGTACGATATCATTCTCCCCAACCTTTCCGAGGCAGGAGAGCTTGCACAGAAGGGTCTGCTCATCCCCGTTCAGGAGCTTGAGTACTGCGAGACCGACGAGTCCTGGTACAACCAGCGTGCTCTCAGCGAGCTTGCCATCAACGGTCTCAACTTCTTCTTCTTCACCGACGTTACCGTTGTTGACCTTGACGCTATCTGGGTCTACTTCTTCAACTACGATGTTCTCGAGAAGTATCAGCTCGACATTCCCTACGAGCTCCTCGCCAGCGGCGACTGGACTCTCGACGCTATGCTCGAGATGTGCGAGATCGTAACCGATAAGGATGCCGACGTAATGACCAAGGATAATTACTGGGGTCTTGCAGGCCACGACTTCAACGTGACCGCATTCTACGCAGGCTCCGGCGAGAAGATCGCAATGGCAGATGCCTCCGGTAAGATCAGCCTTACCATGAACTCCTCCAGAATCGGTGACGTTATCACCGCTTCTCTCAAGTTCCGTCCCTACTGGATCCGTTATCCTCTCTACTCTGCTAACCTGAAGGGCGACTACCCCGGCGCAGATGAGCGCTTCGGCTTCGTCGCAGGCGATAACTATCCTCAGATCGTTGAGTGCTTCACCACCGGTCACACCCTCTTTATGGGTGAGGTCCTCTCCACCCTCGCCGAGCTCTCCAACTACGATATCGAGGCCGGCGTTCTCCCCGTTCCGAAGCTCAACAAGGAACAGAAGGAGTACTACAGCACCACAACCTCCAGCGCAACCGCAATGGCAGTGCCCACCACAACTCAGGATACCACTCGGATCTCCAAGATCATCGATGCATGGGCATACGAGTCCGGCAAGACCCTTCTTCCCGTTTATAAGGAGAACTGCATGAAGGGCGTTTACTCTCAGGACCTGGTCACCCCCGAGGTTCTCGAGGATATCTTTAACTCCGCAACCTACGATATGGGTATCTACTATAACTGGGGCGAGCTTGCCTCCAGATACAGAGCCCTCGTTTACAGCGGCAGCGCCGACTTCACCTCTCTCTACAGAGGCTTCAGCGGAACCGCAGAGAGCGACATCAAGGCGTTCCTTAATCAGTATTCGTAATATACCAATATACAGAACGGCTGCCCTCGGGCAGCCGTTCTCTTTTTGTATAATATATAATAAGGAAGCCGCAAGATGTGACCTTTTGCGCGCCACGGCATAAACTGTAATGGGGAAACCCCAAAAACAGACAAGAAAGGAAATGCTATGGCAACGTTTTACAATCAGGCAACACTTACATATAACGGCGGAGCTGTCAGCTCCAATATCGTCAGCGGCGAGATCGTCGACGTGCTCTCGGTAGCGAAGAGCTCGGTGGATACAAGCTATACCGCAGGCGACACCCTGACCTATACGGTCAGCATAATCAATACGGGAAACGCACCCTTCACGGGTCTCACGGTCACCGATGATCTTGGCGCCTACACCGTCGGAAATACCACCGCCGTTCCTCTCGATTACGTGGACGGCACCGTCGCGCTCTATATAAACGGCATAAGACAGCCGAGCCCCCCGGTCATCGATACCTCGCCCCTCACGGTTACGGGCGTGGACGTCCCCGCGGGCGGCAATGCACTGCTGATCTATCAGGCAACGGTTAACGGCAGAGCACCGCTGGCGGCAGGCAGTACGCTGACGAATACCGCCACAGTCAGCGGCCCCGGCGTGGCAACCCCTACCTCAGACGAGTACACTCTCCCCGTCGCAGCCGCTCCCGTCCTCTCCATCGATAAGTCGGTCACACCCGCCGTCGTCCCCGAAAACGGCGAGCTGACCTACACCTTCGTCATCCGCAACCTCGGCAATACCGACGCCACGGCCACCGATGACTTGACGGTCACCGATATCTTCGACCCCGTGCTGACCGTGACCTCGGTCACCCTGAACGGCACGCCCCTCACCTCGCCCGACGGCTATACCTACGATGAGGCAAGCGGAAGCTTCGCCACCGTGCCGGGCGTCATAACCGTCCCCGCCGCAACCTACTCGACCGATCCCTCAACGGGTGAAACTACCGTCACCCCGGGAACCGCGATCCTTACCGTTACGGGAAGAATTTAAAAAAAGGTGCCGACTCAACGGGTCGGCACCGTATTTTTTAAAGAGCGTACATATAAACGCCGAGGAACTGCACAAGGCTTCCCGCAAAAACGAAAAGATGAAATACGCTGTGGATGTATTTGATCTTTTTGCCGATGGCGTAGAGCACCGCGCCGAGGGTGTAAATAACACCGCCGATCAGCACGAGAATAAAGCCCGTCATAGTCAGAGCCTCAATGGCCAGCCACGGCACGATCATAATGCACCAGCCCATAATTGCGTAACAGCACATGGAGAAGATCTCGAATTTTTTCAGATCGATGGCCGTAAGCGTCACGGCAAGGGCGGTCAAGCCCCACTCGATGCCGAAAATGATCCAGCCGGCCGCAGGATCGATCTCACGTATGGCGCTCAGCGCAATAGGCGTATAGGTTCCGGCGATTAGAAAATATATGGTGCAGTGATCAAGCACCCGAAAGACCTTCTTGACGTTGTTACGGGGCAGACCGTGATAGACGCTGGACATAATGTAAAGCACGATCATAGTGCCGCCGTAAATGGCCGAGCCGACCATACCGAAGGCATTGTCACGCACCGCACAGCGCGCCACACACATGGTGAGCACCACCATGCCGAGAAATGCGCCGGCAATATGCGATATCATGTTGAAAAGTTCTTCGCCGAAGGTGTAATTTGGCAATAATCTGTCTTTGAGTTTTCCCATTTGAGGCTTCCTTTTTTAGTTTCTGTAAATATTATAACTCATTCGGCCGCCAAGTCAATGGACAAAGAGTGAAATTTTGTGTATTTTCGGTTAATTTTTTATACACGCGTTTATTTACTGCGATATTTGGTGGGCGAAACACCCGCGTAAGCCTTGAAGATCTTGCTGAAAAAGTGGGGATCGTCATAGCCGACAGAAAGCCCCACCTGCTTGACGGGCAGGTCGGTGGTGAGCAAAAGCTCGCAGGCACTTTGTACGCGGAGCTTGGTCACGTAGCGGCTGGGCGGCATACCGAAGGCCTCGCAAAAGAGCACGTGGTAACGGGAATTGCTGAGATTTTCCATCCGCGCCAGATCGGGAATGCGGATGTCTCGGGTGTAGTTTTCGTTAATATATCCGACCGATCGCGAGAGGGGCGCGGGGCTTGCAGGCTCGGCTGAGGCACGCGCCACCGTGAGCAGGAGTCCCTCAAGAGTGTGGGCAAGAATTGGATCGCGGAAGACACCGCCCTCGGAAAAGACCGAGAAAATGCGCTCAAATTCGGATAGAATAGCACCCTCGCGCCCGATCTGACGGTGAAAGGGCAGGGGGGCGAGTCCCAGCTCGGTAAGGAGACGGGATACGTCCGAGCCGGTAAAATGGCACCAGAGATAGCTGATCTGACCGCCGCCCGCAAAGCGGTATCGGTAGCGGCGTCGGGGCGGGAAGATGACCGCCGTGCCCGCGCCGAGAGTGCGGTCGCCGTCGGGAAAAGAGACCTCAAGCTCTCCGCTCTTTATATACATAAGGTAGTAGTCGAGCCGCCCCTCGGCGTTGTCGGTGCTGAAGGGAAAGGCCGATTGCATCTCACCTGCGCAGTTGACAGCCAGGGGAGCGGTCAGAGATTCGGTACTGCAGCGCGCAAAGGCGCCCTGCGTGTCATCGTCGAAGGCATAATAGCTGCGATTCTTCATAATGCTCCAAAAAAGTAAAAAAATACACGTTGTCAATAAAATAATCAATTGACATCGGCTTGATTTGATTATATTATATAAAGAGATGAATGTCAAGTCCGAAAATCAAAAAAGAGAAAAATACAAGTTAAATTGAACAAACGCAGAGAACCGTCCCCTGCGTTGACAACAAACAAATTTTACCACAACCGCTAAACAATTAACCACAGGTGTCTCATCCCAACCCCTCGGGGGGCGCGATGGGGTATGCAGTAATCCTTCGGATAACTGCGGGGAGTGGGTGGGGGTTAGCGGGTGGATGAGCGGCGAGGATAGGCGAACATAAATATCGCTTTGCCCAACCTCATCGTTTGCGCGGCCTGAAAAACAAGCCAAAAATTAGGTATTTGCACCGTATCGGTGCTGCATACCCAATTTTTCGCTTCTTTTTCACTAAAGCAAGGGCCGCGTAGAGTATTTCGCGCTCTGCGGAGCGCGACCGGCGTTTCGGCGCCGGCTCCCGAAAAACTTTTGAAAAAGTTTTATCAAAACTTTCGGGAGAGGGGTTCAGCTTAAACCTTCAAATTCCGATTTACCGTTCCCCTTTCGCAAAAGGGGCCCGAAAACAAGAAAACCCGAAAAGGAGAAAACATAATGGAAAACGTCAAAAAGCTCATACTTGTGGGCGGCGGTAACCGCGGCAAGCGGTATACCGATATCGCGCTGGAAATGCCCGAAAAGTTCAAGGTCGTCGCCGTGGCCGAGCCCATTGCCGAGCGCCGCGACGTCCTTGCCCGCATCCACGGACTGCCCGAGTCGGCCTGCTTCGAGAGCTGGGAGCCCGTCCTCGAAAAGGAAAAGTTCGCCGACGCCGTTATAATCGCAACTATGGACCGCGACCACTTCGCTCCCGCCATGGCCGCCATTGAGAAGGGCTACGATCTCCTGCTCGAAAAGCCCATCTCCCCCCTGCCCGAGGAGTGCCGCGCACTCACCGAGGCGGCGCAGAAAAAGGGAGTTTCGGTGCTTATCTGCCACGTCCTGCGCTATACGCCCTTCTGCCGCACCCTGCGCAAGCTTATCGACGGCGGCAGGATCGGTCAGCTTGTCAACATAGAGCTCACCGAGCCCGTGGGCAACGTCCACCAGAGCCACAGCTTCGTCCGAGGCAATTGGGGCAACTCGGATCGCAGCTCGCCCATGCTTCTCCAGAAATCCTGCCACGATATGGATATCCTCCAGTGGCTCATCGGCAAGGAGTGCCGCCGCGTGTCCAGCTTCGGCTCGCTGACCCACTTCTGCCGCGCAAATAAGCCCGAGGGCGCACCCGAGTTCTGCATCGAGGGCTGCCCACACGGCGAGACCTGCCCATACAACGCCGTCCGCCTCTATCTGGACGATAAGGGCAACGATTGGTTCCGCACCGCCTCCACCCATATGCACGAGCCGGGCGACGCCGACGTTGAAAAGGCCATTCGTACAAGCAACTACGGACGCTGTGTTTATTCCTGTGATAACGACGTGGTCGACCATCAGGTGGTCAATCTGGAGTTTGAGGGCGGCATCACCTGCGGCTTTACCATGTGCGCCTTCGGCAACGGAGCGCGCAGTATCCGCGTAATGGGAACCAAGGGCGAGATCCGCGGCGAGTTCAAGGACGCCACCGTAGATCTCTACGAGTTTGAGACCAAGACCCACACCGAGATCCGCGTGGCCGATGCGGCCTTTGACGACTCCATCGTCGGCGGTCACGGAGGCGGAGACAACGGCATTATGCACGCCTTCTACGAGCTGCTTTGCGGCCGCGAGGACGTGTCTCTCTGCGATATCTCGGTCTCCTGCAAGAATCATATGATCGTCTTCGCGGCCGAGCGCGCCCGCACCGAGGGCCGCGTCGTCTCCCTCGACGAGTTTACGAAATAAAGATAACACACCGATAAATTAGAGTTTATTTGAAAGATTTTTTTCAAGAACCTTCTTGCAAGAAGGTTCTCGAGCTCTCCAAGAAACTTTAATGCATTGGTTAATTTAAACGGGCAGTTTATACTTCAATATTTGCTCGGTAGAAAATTTTGAGTGATTAGTTCGGCTAAAGTTATCGCTCTCTCGCATGCGCGCAGTCAGGTGAAAACTCCTCCTGGCGCTCCCTTTCTACATATTACGAACAAAAATTTG
>JAFTOB010000164.1 GCA_017451545.1 Clostridia bacterium
CTCGACGGTCCATTATACAAAAAACCAATGAAATCAATGGTTTTTCGCCATTTTGCCTTGCACATCTTCGTGGACCGTCGAGGACGCCGGTCCCTACAATTCGTTAGGTTTGCGCCGTTCGTTTTGCACCCTGAATTTCGCAAACCGTTGGGGATAAACTCCGATTTATCGGTCGCTTCACCGTCGGGTGATCGCGTGCGTTGCAAGGTCACGTCACCCGTGCCTTCGCTCCGGCCGTTGCCGGCGATTTATCGGTCTTCACGATTTCGATATCAAAAAACCATTGCTTTATTACCGTTGTCGAAAATATTATAAAAATTTCAAAAACCGTTGCATTTTTGGCGCGGGTATAGTATAATTAATATATATTAGGTTTAACCGTGTCAAGGAGGGCATATGTTTGAAAATGTAAAGCGAATGTTCAGCAGTGATATCGGCATTGACCTCGGCACGGCTACCGTTCTCGTCTACGTCAAGGGCAAGGGAATCGTGCTCAAGGAGCCGTCGGTCGTTGCTATCGATACGTCCAACGATAAGATCCTCAAGGTGGGGCACGAGGCACAGCAGATGCTCGGCCGCACACCGGGAAATATCGTGGCCATCCGCCCCATGCGAGAGGGCGTTATCAGCCAATTTGAGGTCACCCTCAAAATGCTCCAATACTTCATTCGTCGCGCTTGCGGAAATATGTTCTTCAAGCCCCGCGTTATGATCTGCGTGCCTACGGGCATCACCGAGGTAGAGGAGCGCGCGGTGGTGGATGCCGCAAATCAGGCGGGCGCACGGCAGACCCATCTGATCGAGGAGCCCGTGGCCGCCGCCATAGGTGCGGGACTTGACATTTCGGGCCCCAGAGGCAATATGGTGGTCGACATCGGCGGCGGAACTACCGATATCGCCGTAATTTCTCTCGGCGGAATCGTGGTCTCCGAGTCCATCAAGGTGGCGGGCGACAAAATGGACGAGGCGATCATGTACTACGTCCGCAGAAAATACAACATCCTCATCGGCGAGCGCACGGCAGAGCATATTAAAATGACCGTCGGCGCGGTCTACGAGCACAACCGCCCGAAGCTGATGAAGGTCAAGGGACGCGATCTGGTTCAGGGTCTGCCCCGCGAGATCGTTATCAGCTCCACCGAGATGCTGGAGGCGCTGATGGATCCCATTTCGGCCATTCTCGACGGCGTTTGCTCGGTCATCGAGCGCACACCGCCCGAGCTTGTGGGCGACATTCTGCAAAACGGAATTACTATGACGGGCGGCGGAAGCCTCATTTACGGCCTTGACAAGCTCATAACCGACGTGACGGGCATCAGAACCCGTGTGGCCGACGACGCCGTAAGCTGTGTGGCTATCGGCACGGGCGAGTCGCTGGAGCATCTGAACGCCATCCCCGAGGGCTCGGTTAATTTCTCACGATACAGATAATAATACTATGGGGATCGCAGGATCCCCATAATTTAAAGATATAAAGGAGTTTTTATGAAATACGTTATCGAGGGCAGAAAGCCCGAAAATATTTTCAGATTTTTCGAGGACATCTGCGCCATTCCCCACGGCTCGGGCAACGAAAAGGCCGTGGCCGATTACATCGTGGCCTTCGCCGAGGCGAGAGGGCTCGAATATAAGCGCGATGCCGTTCACAACGTCTTTATAAAAAAGCCCGCAACGGCAGGCCGCGAGAACGAGCCGCCCATGATGATGCAGGCGCACACCGATATGGTCTGCGAGAAAAACGCCGACACGGTGCACGATTTTCTCAAAGATTCCCTCGATCTTTACGTCGAGGACGGCTGGCTCCACGCGCGCGGAACCACACTCGGGGCTGACGACGGCATCGGCGTTGCCATTATGCTTGCCGCTCTTGACGGCGCGGCGGCATCCCACCCCGCACTTGAGTGCCTTTTCACCGTTTCCGAGGAAACGGGTATGGACGGTGTGACTAATTTCGATTTTTCCGCAGTTTCCGCCAAGCGGCTGATCAATCTTGACGCCGCCGAGGTGGATACCGTCATCGCGGGCTGCGCCGGTGGCGTCAGATGCAATCTGACCCTTGCGGGCAAGACGGCCGCGAATAAGAGAGAGAAGACCCTGAAGGTCAAGATCAGCGGCCTTGCGGGTGGCCACTCGGGCGAGAATATCAACCACGGCCGAGCCAACGCCAACAAGCTGATGGGCAGATATCTGCTGGCTCTCCGCGCCGCAGGGCTTGAGTACGAGCTGGTGTCGCTGACGGGCGGCGGCAAGTCCAACGCCATCCCCCGTGAGTGCGTGGCGGTCATCGCCTGCGACTGTGCCGATAAGGCAGTCTGCGTGGCCAAGGACACCGAGGCCAAGATCCGCAACGAGCTTGCCGCCTGCGACGCGGCCTTCGCGCTTGAGATATGCGAGACCGAGCCCGCCGAGACCTCATTCGACGCCGACACCACCCGTCGCGCAGTCTCGCTCCTCGGCATCGCCTCCAACGGCGTGCTCAAGATGAGCTATAAAATGCAGGGACTTGTGGAGCATTCGAGCAACCTCGGCGTTATCCGCACCGAGGGCGAGAGCATAATTTACACCTTTATGTTCCGCTCGGGCATCAACGCTCAGCTCGATCAGACCTGCGCCGAGCTTGAGGCGCTGGCCGACCTTTGCGGCGCCACCGTCGAGTACAACGAGCGCTACGGCGGCTGGGATTTCGCCGAAAAGTCGCCCCTGCGCGACAGCTACGCCGCCGCATACGCAGAGGTGACGGGGGGCGCACCCAAGATCGAGTCGATCCACGCGGGCCTTGAGTGCGGATTTATCATCGACAATATCCCCGATATGGATATCATTTCCGTCGGCCCCAACGAGGTCGACATCCACTCTCCCGACGAACGCCTCGAGCTTTCCTCGGTGGAGACTCTCTGGCAGGTAGTTGAAAAGGTTTTAGCAAAATAAAGGAGATCAAAATGGACTGGAAAAAAGAAATTTACGCAAGCGCGGACGAAAAGCCCCTTGACCGCTTCGTTGAGGGCTACAGCAACACGGCCATCTTCCGCAAGATCGCCTTTATCGGCGACAGCCTCTCCTCGGGCGAGTTCGAGTCGAGAAGCGACGAGGGAAAGCCCGGCTGGCACGATTATTACGAGTATTCCTGGGGTCAGTATATCGCCCGCAAGAACGGCCTGACCGCATATAATTTCTCAAAGGGCGGTATGACAGGCCAGGCGTACGTTGAAAAATTTGCCGAGAGGAACGGCTTTTGGGATCCCGAGCTGGCCTGCCAGGCATACGTTATGGCGCTTGGAGTCAACGACGTCATAAATTCGGGTATGGAGATCGGCTCCGTGGCCGACATCGACCCCGAGGATTGGCGCAACAATAAGCCCACCTTTATCGGCTACTACGCTCAGATCATCGCGCGCATCAAAGCCGAGATCCAGCCGCAGGCCAAGTTCTTTTTCGTGACCATGCTCCACCACGATGAGGCCGCCGAGCGCGACGAAAAGAGAAGACGTCACGCCGAGGCGCTTTACGAGCTCGCGGAATATTACGATAATTCATACGTCATCGACCTTTATAAATACGGCCCCTACTACGACGCCGAGTATAAAGAGAAGTTCAATCTTTATAACCATCTGAATCCCATGGGTTATATTATGACGGCCAAAATGATCGATTCCTACATCGATTACATCATCCGCCATAACCCCGACGATTTTCGCCGCGTGGCCTTCATCGGCAAGGGACTCAAATAAATAAAAACAGCACCCCTTGGCGTACCTACGATAGAGCAGATTTTATTGAAAAAGACATGTTCATTTTGAGCATGTCTTTTTGTATAATAGCGTACAACAAATCATAATTTTGAAACTAACAGTTGATTTTCTCTCAATTACCGAGGGGTTGACATTTATTTGGTGCAATGATAGAATATAGTTACAGAAACGGTACCGTCTGAATAATCTCGAAAGGATATTTTTATGACGATTGGACAAAACATCAAAAGACTACGCAAAAACGCCGATATGACACAAGAGGAGCTTGCGGAAATATTATCAATTTCTTCTCAGGCGGTCAGCCGTTGGGAAACCGATTCCGCGATGCCCGACATATCCTTGTTGCCGTTACTTTGTAACGTATTCAACGTCTCCGCAGACGAGCTACTTGGAATAGATGTTACAAAACAGGAAGAAGAAATCAACGAGATACGTAAAAAAGCAAATGAAAAATCATCTCGCGGTTATACAAAAGAAGCACGGGAAATATTGGAAGACGGCTTACGTAAATTTCCAAAAAGCTATTTGTTAATGCATGATCTTATGTACGTTGCATCGGATCAAAGTGATGATACTGACTATAATGCTGAACAAAGGACGCTTTTTAGGCAAGAAGCCATTACATTGGGAGAAAAAATATTGAATTCTTGCACGCAAGACGAAATTAGAAATGATGCTGTACAGATACTGTGCTTTTCCTACAGAGACGCAGGTGAAAACGAAAAAGCCAAAGCCCTGGCACGAAAAATGCCTCACATGACAGTATGCCAACAGGCGTTAATGTCAAGAATTGCTACCGGAGATGAAAAACTGCGCGCAAAACAGACAGAAATGCATTTATATGTGCAATTCCTTGAAACAGGTATTTGGCATATGGATACAAAGATGGACAACGGCGAATGGAGGTACAGTGATGAAGAAAATAGTATTTTGAGGGATAAATCCATTGCATTATTGGAGATTATATTTGAAGACGGAAACTATGGTTTCTATCATAGTCATTTGACAGATATACATTCCGATCAAGCAAAATACTATGCAGGACTGCAGTCTGTTGAAAAAACATTGCATCACTTAAAAAAAGCAGCAGCGCATGCCGTGGCATTTTTGAATTGGGATCAGGGCGGCGAGTATACTTGCTTGCTTTTCAAAGGAATGCGCCGAGGAAAATTTTCAACAAACGATACCCGAAACAATGCGCTGTTCTTAATTGAAACTATGAAATCCAAAGAGTTTGAGTTTTTATTTGATAACGTGGAATTTAACCTTATCAAAAATCAAATTGAACCTTTGGCAAAGCATTGGTAAAATGTAATTGAGGATATTCGCATCTTTGCCTTGCGCGGGGCTTGGCTTTTGTGCCCACAAAAGCGGTGTTTGTCCGGAAAAGAAGACAGTCTTTCGGGGCGCACAAATCAAAGGCTCTCCCTTTGGGAGAGCTCCCGCAATAGCGGGTGAGAGGGCGTGAATATTACCCTCTCCGTCAGCCTTCGGCTGCCACCTCTCCCATAGGGCGAGGCTATGCTACCGCCGACAGTACACCTACAAGGTATAACACGCTATACCTTGTAGAGCAAGGCGTGTGAAAAAGGACAGAGAAATTTCACGTTCTCTGTCCTTTTTGACGTAGGGGCGAACTGTGTTCGCCCGCGGGCGTTCACCCGATTTGGCGAAGCCAACATCCGATTTGGCGAAGCCAACATCCGATTTGGCGAAGCCAACATCCGATTTGGCGAAGCCAACATCGTACGCCCCTACAAGATTATTATTTCAGTAGATTAAAACCTGATTTATCGCAGGTACTCCTTGTTACCTCAACCTGCCATTTCGTAGGGGCAGGCGTCGGAGTACTCTTTTGAGTAATCCACGAGATTTTCGCCCCAGGTCATGGAGTTGTGGGTGGTCACGAAGGAGCGAATGTAGTCGGAAAACTCCGCGTAAGCGGGCGCGGCCGCATCAAGCTGGTAGAGCTTTTCGCCGTCGTAGCTGAACTTGTAGAGATCCGTGCTGCCGAGATAGGCGTTAAGATAAAAATCGTTGAGCTTCTTGTCCGCGGTATCGTAATTGATATCAAATTCAAGCAGTATGACCGTATTTGATTCAAGGTCGAGGGCATAGCAGGTGGAGAGGATGCGACCCGTATCGGCGGCATAGCTCATTTTGAAGCGGATGTTGAAGTAGTCGCCCATAAATTCGGCGTAGCACTCGGAGTAATCGTCGGTAAGCTCGTAGGTCTCGTTTTTGCAAACGTTCTCGAGGAAGCCCACGTACCAAACGCTGGCGCGGACGATATCGAGTCTGTTAGCCTCCACGTAATCGGTGGCGGCCAGGGGCGTGTAGACCGAGAGCTTGGCGTTTGCGCCGGGGGAGGTGAGCTCAAGGCACTTCTCGCTGACGCTGTTGAAGGCGGCGGCGTAATCGGCCTTTGTCATGGCCTTTTCGGTGGGCGTGTTTGCGTTCCCCTCGGGAGCGGTGGTGTCGGACGTGCCGTCATCGGCGGTGCAGGACACAAGGGGAAGCAAGCAGAGGCAAAGAGAGAGGATGATTGCGAAAATTCTTGTCTTCATGTGTTTCTCCTTTTTGTTTTTGAATTTTTGCTGATTGCATTTTACTATAAAATCGCGATTTTGTCAACAAAAATTTTGAGCGGGCGCGAAATTTGCCCCTATTCGGCGGTATGACGCAGGTCTTGACGGCAAAAAAAGAACGCCGTCGAACTCTTTTTTAGGAGAATTTGCGCGTAAAATATGTACAAAACGGCGTAAATATGTTATAATAAGATGTATGTAACGTAATTTTACGAAAATTGAGGATATAATATGGATTTTAACGAGAAAAACAACCGCCGCGGCAAGGGCGGAAACAACCGAAACGAAAGACCGCGCAGAAATTTCGAGGAGAGACAGGAGCCTGCCGAGGGCTGTATCATCGGCCGCAACGCAGTGCGCGAGCTGCTCCGCTCGGGTCGCGAGGTGGACAAGCTCATGGTTGCCAAGGGCGAGCGTGAGGGCTCCATCGTGGTCATGGTGGCGCAGGCCATCGAGCGCGGCATTCCCGTTATTGAGGTCGAGCGCGGCAAGCTGGATTCGCTTTCGGGCGGTGTGCCCCATCAGGGCGTTATCGCCATGGCCGCCGAGAAGGAGTACGTCAGCGTGGACGATATACTTAAGATCGCCGAGGAGAGGGGAGAAAAGCCGCTGATCGTGGTGTCGGACGGCATTTGCGACCCCTATAATCTCGGTGCCGTCATCCGTTGCGCCGAGGGCGCGGGCGCACACGGCATAATCATTCCCAAGCGCCGCAATTCGGGTCTGACCCCCGCCGTGACCAAGGCGTCGGCAGGTGCCATCGAGCATATGGCCGTGGCCAAGGTGCCGAATATTGCGAACGTCATCGACGAGCTCAAGGAGAAGGGCGTTTGGACCTTCGCCGCCGAGGCAGGCGGAACCGATTACGGTCAGGTGGCTTTCGATTGCCCCGTGGCCATCGTGCTTGGCAGTGAGGGCGACGGCGTGTCCCGCCTCGTCAAGGAGAAATGCGATATGACCGTGTCAATTCCTATGTACGGACGCGTCAATTCGCTGAACGTGTCCACTGCCGCGGCTGTTTTGCTCTACGCCGCCGCCCGCGGACAGCGCAAATAAATTTAAATTTTACCGAAAAGTGAGGTGTGCCGAGTGGCCGAGAATAAGGACAGAGAAATATCCGAGCTTTTGGACAAGCTGCGCGAAAAAACGGTTGCTGAGGCACCCGTCGGCGAAAAGCCGTCGAAAAAGCAGGATAAAAAGCAGAAAATGACCGACGATGACGTTCGGAATCTGCTTCGCAAATATTACGACGACGTGGATCCCCCCGCGTCGGGCGCGACCGCAGAGGACGAGCCGACCGAAAAGGGAAGTGCCGAGCACATTTTCGGCATCGACACCTCGGATTTCGTGACCGAGGACGAGCCCGAAGAGGTCGAGGAAATCGACGAACCCGAAGAGGTCGAAGAAATCGACGAGCCGGAGGAAGTCGAAGAACCCGAAGAGGTCGAAGAACCCGAAGAGGTTGAGGAAGTCGAGGAAGTCGAAGAAGTCGAGGAACCCGAAGAGGTTGAGGAAGTCGAAGAGCTTGAAGAACCCGAAGACCTTGAGGGACTTGAAGAGCTTGAAAAGCTCGATTCTTTCGAGGACGTCGAGGTCATCGAAGAACCCGAAGAAATCGAAGAAATCGAAGAACCCGAAGAAATCGAAGAAATCGAAGAAATCGAAGAAATCGAAGAAACAGAAGAGATTGAAGAGATCGAGGCCGCCCACGAGCCTGCCGCCCCCGCAACCGTGTACGTTTACGGTGACGGAAACGACGGCGAGGATCACGGCGAGGCCCCCGATATGATAATTTACAACTATAAGCACGTGGAGTCACCTCGCGTTGAGGTCGCACCCACACCCGTGGCCAAGCCCGAACCTGCGGCCGAAGAACCCACGGCCGAAGAACCTGTGGCCGACGAACCCTCCGAC
>JAFTOB010000165.1 GCA_017451545.1 Clostridia bacterium
AAACCAACCTCGGAAGCGGTTAAGACAATGGCTCTCCCTTTGGGAGAGCTGGCGCGAAGCGACTGAGAGGGTAAAAAAGCCCTCTCCGGCACGGCAAGCCGCGCCACCTCCCCCAATGGGGGAGGCTTTGAGTGAGTCGCAGTTCGATTATTTAGCGGTCTAAATTTCGCAAACGCATTCAAACAAACTCCGATTTATCGGTGACGTCGCTTTTCAAGCAAGGATCTGTTAAAAATTAATCGGCCCTGTGTTTTTTTGTTGACAGCCCGATGACGGTATGATATAATGTGTTCGTAACAGAGATTTTGGAGGTGGAGAGTTGGTATACGTAAGAAAAATTATTTTGCCGAGCGATCGCGCGGAGCTTAAAACAATAGAGCTTGAAACGCGAACCTGCTTCAACACCTTTTACCCCTTCAAAATTTTTCCCGATAAGGGGCTATCCGAGGTCAGCTTCCATGACGTCACTATATTTTACGGCGGTAACGGCTCGGGAAAAAGCACGCTGATCAACGTTACGGCGCGAAAGGTGGATGCCGACCGCTATTCCGAATTCAATGACGCCCCCCTCTTTGATAAATACGTCGGTATGTGCTCCGTGGAGTACGCACGCAGGCCCGAAAAGAGCTGCGTGCTGACCAGCGACGACGTTTTTGACTACGTTCTGAACGCCCGAACGGTGAACGAAAATATTGACGATCGCCGCAACGAGCTTTTTGAGGAATACGTTGCCACCAAGCGCGAGGTGATCGGAAACCCCGAGATCATGCACCTGAAGGGGCTTGACGATTACGAAAGATGGAGCAAGACTATGGAGATCCTCTCCCCGCGGCGCTCCCAATCGAGCTTCGTGCGAAAGCGGGTGGCGCGCGACGTGGACCTGCATTCCAACGGCGAAACGGCCATGCGCTATTTCCTTGATCGGATCGACGAGGATGCCCTGTATTTTCTCGACGAGCCCGAAAACAGCCTATCGATCGAGCTGCAGATACAGCTTGCGGAGTATATTGCCGCCACGGCTCGGGCAACGCGGAGTCAGTTTGTCATTGCGACCCACTCACCCATACTTTTGTCTATGAAAAACGCGAAGATATATAATCTTGACAGCCGCCCCGCGTCGATCTGCAATTGGACGGAGCTGCCAAACGTGCGGAAATATTTCGAGTTTTTTGTGGAGCACAAGGACGAATTTTAAAACAAATAAGGAGATAAAAAATGGAGATTAAGACAGCGGCCGAAGTGTTCGGCGAGGTTTTGGCGGCGAAAAAAGCCCCGAGGATCAAGCTCCTCGGCGATTCCATCACCCACGGCGTGGGCGGCGACGGCTGGGAGCAGAAGGGCGAGGTCATAGTCAAGGGCTGGGCGCAGAGCCCCGACAGCTACTGCTGGGCGAACAGCCTGCGCGACTATATGAAGGAAAAATACGGCGCGAATGTGGTCAACAAGGCCTGCACAGGCACGAACGTTGAGTTTATCATCGAGCATTTTGACGAGCTGGTGGACGCGGATGACGATCTTATAGTATGTATGATCGGCACCAACAACCGCCACCAAAGATTTTCGAGCGGCGCGAAGCGGACAAGGGAAGAGATGGCCGAGAATTTCTATAGAAATGTCAAAAAGCTGAACGGAATGATCGCCGAGCGCGGCATTCCCGTGATATTTATGGCCAACATTCCCGCCTCCGAGGCCAACGAGCGAGACGGCGCCGACTATTGGCGCATTCTGCATATGTGCGATATAAACGATGCCTACCGCCGCCTTGAGCGCGAGGTCGGTGCCACCGTGGTGAGTCTGTACGAGGCATTTACCGCGTACTGCGAAAACAATCAGATCGCACTTGATTCGTTGCTTTGCGACGGCCTTCATCCCAACAACGACGGATACCGTGCTATGTACGGTTTGATTATTGAGGCATTTCAGCTGTGAAAAATTTAAAAATATCCTTTGAAATTAAAAATATGCCCCTCCGTTCGGTTGCGGAAAGGGGCGGGGAAGACAGCTTCGTTATCGAGGCTTCAAGCGGCGTGCTGTCGGTTTTTGTCAAATACGATGCAGATCCGCGCCCCCTTGTTTTGCGCGGGAGCGTAGCGGTGGGAGATACTGTTGAAGCGATACTGATGCCTCACCGCATCGAGCTTTACGTAAATAGCAAGCTCTGCGACGAGGAGTGGCCCGCGGGAAAATGTTTGTTTGATCCCGAGGATGCGTTTGAGCCGAATATAGGGATCACTTTTGCAGAGTACGAAGAAAAACGTGAGAGTCAGCCCGACGTGCTTTATACCTTTGAAAATGCCGAGGGCTGGCGTCCCGAAGGGACTTTTGTGGGAGACTGTATGCCGTACGTTAAAGGCGGTGAGTACCACGTTCTCTATCTGAAGGATCGCCGTCACCACTACTCTAAATGGGGATACGGCGGACACCAGTGGGAGCATATTTCCACTAAAGACTTTAAGATCTGGTCGGTTCATCCCACGGCCGTTCCCATCACCGACCCCACAGAGTGGTCAATCTGCACGGGCTCTTGGTTCGGTTACGGTGAGCGAGAGTATCTTTTCTATTCCATTCGCCGCGGCCACGGCGTTGCCTCGCCTATTTTGCGGAGCGTATCCACCGACGGTTATCATTTTGAGAAGGATCGGGATTTCGGATTTGTGATTTCCGAGCGGTACAACAGAGTCAGCGCGCGCGACCCGAAGATCCTGCGCGGAGAGGACGGACTTTTTCATATGCTTCTGACCACCAATCTGGTGGAAGAGGAAAGAGGATGTCTTGCGCACTACGTGTCCGCGGATCTCGACTCCTGGCGCGATTCGGGAGAGCCCATATATATTGCACAGGACAACACCTCGCCCGAATGCCCCGACTATTTCTTCTTCGGTGGCAGGTATTACCTTGTGTACAGTCTCGGCGGTGTTGCGCATTACAGCTTTTCCGACCGTCCCTTTGATGGCTTTGTCGAGCCTGAAGACTCGGTCATTCCCTGTGGGGTTGTTCCAAAATGCGCCATTTGGGGAGACCGTATGATCTTCACGGGATTCGTCAAGGAGGAGGGCGCAGGTTACGCGGGCAGGATGACCTTCAAGGCCGCAACCGCCCGACCCGACGGAACTCTTGTTTTTGAAGACGTTTGATAAATCAAAATCGGCCGCTACGGTTTCGTAGCGGCCTTTCCTTTATTTTTTGATGGCAAGATTACCTCCATCGGCGTCGATAGTGAGGGTCTGATCGGGGTCAAGCTGTCCGCCTATGATCGCGCGGGCGAGAAGCGTTTCAAGCTTTGACTGAATAAATCTCTTGAGCGGGCGCGCGCCGTAGGAGGGATCGTAGGCCGAATCGACGATAAGATCCTTCGCCGCCTCGGTCAGCTCCACGCGGAGCTGCTTGTCTTTGAGTCTGCGGTTGAGATCGGAAACGAGAAGATCCACGATGCCGAACACGTTTTCCTTCGTCAGGGGCTTGTAGAACACCGTATCGTCAAGTCGGTTGAGGAACTCGGGGCGGAAGCTGCGACGGAGTAGCTCGGTGACCGTTTGCCGTGCCGACTCGCTGATCTCACCGTCCTTCGTGATGCCGTCAAGGATCGCCGACGAGCCGAGATTGGAGGTCAGGATGATGACGGTATTTTTGAAATCTACCGTCCGTCCCTTGCTGTCGGTTATGCGTCCGTCGTCAAGCACCTGCAAAAGCACGTTGAATACGTCGGGATGCGCCTTTTCCACCTCGTCAAAAAGCACGACGGCGTAGGGCCTTCTGCGCACGGCCTCGGTGAGCTGACCGCCCTCATCGTAGCCCACGTATCCGGGAGGCGCTCCGATGAGACGGGAGACCGAGTATTTCTCCATATATTCGCTCATATCAATGCGGATCATACTCTTTTCGTCGTCAAAGAGCGCTTCGGCAAGAGCCTTGGCAAGCTCGGTTTTTCCCACACCCGTAGGGCCGAGGAACAGGAAGGAGCCGATGGGGCGGCGCGGATCCTTGATGCCGGCGCGGGAGCGGAGAATGGCCTCGCTGACACGGGTCACGGCCTCGTCCTGACCGATCACACGGCGATGGAGTATATCCTCAAGCCCGAGAAGCTTCTCACGTTCGCTTTCCATGATCTTGGAAACGGGAATTCCCGTCCACCTTGCCACGATTCGCCCGATCTCGTCCTCGTTGACCGTGTCGCGGAGCAGGGAATTGCCAGACGTTGCCGCGTCTGCTCGGGCTTCCTCTTCCTCGAGCTGCTTTTTCAGCTCGGGGAGCTTGCCGTACTGAAGCTCTGCGGCACGCGCCAGATCGTAGCTTGCCTGGGCACGCTCAATCTCGGCGCCCGTCTGCTCGATCTCCTCGCGAAGGTGCTGCAGCTTTTCGATGGACTGCTTTTCAGCGTCCCATTTTGCTTTCATCTCGTCAAAGCTTGCGCGCATATCGGCAAGCTCGGCGCGTATTTCCTTCAGATGTTCGCGGGAGAGCTTATCGTCCTCCTTCTTCAGCGCCGCCTCCTCGATCTCGTGCTGCATTATCCGCCGAGCCACCTCGTCCATTTCGGAGGGCATTGAATTCATCTCGGTCTTGATGAGGGCGCAGGCCTCGTCCACCAGATCAATGGCCTTGTCGGGGAGAAATCGGTCGGAGATATAGCGGTCGGAGAGGGTTGCGGCGGCAATGAGCGCGCCGTCGTGGATCTTGACGCCGTGGAAGACCTCGTAACGTTCCTTCAGCCCTCGCAAAATGGAAATGGTGTCCTCAACCGTGGGCTCGGGGATCATTACGGGCTGGAAGCGGCGCTCAAGCGCGGCGTCCTTTTCTATATACTGACGGTATTCGTTAAGCGTGGTGGCACCGATGCAGTGGAGCTCGCCGCGGGCGAGCATGGGCTTCAGGAGATTGCCCGCATCCATTGCGCCGTCAGTCTTGCCCGCGCCCACGATGGTGTGGAGCTCGTCGATAAAGAGGATGATCCTGCCTTCGCTGTTCTTGACCTCCTCAAGCACGGCCTTCAGCCGCTCCTCAAACTCGCCGCGGAACTTTGCGCCCGCGATGAGCGCGCCCATATCGAGGGAAAAGATGATGCGCTCCTTCAGATTTTCGGGAACGTCGCCCTTCGCAATACGCAGAGCAAGTCCCTCGGCTATGGCGGTCTTGCCCACGCCGGGCTCGCCGATGAGGCATGGGTTGTTTTTGGTCTTTCGCGACAGAATGCGGATCACGTTTCGGATCTCCTCGTCGCGCCCGATGACGGGGTCAAGCTTCTGCGCTTTGGCGCGGGCCACCAGATCCTGACCGTACTTGTTGAGCACGTCATAGGTCTCCTCGGGGTTGTCGCCCGTGACCGTGCGGTTGCCGCGAACCTCGCGCAGAGCGTTCAGAAACGAGCCATGATCAAGCCCTGCGCGGCGGAAAATGTCCTTTATACGGTGATCGCCCTTTTCAAAGAGCGCCAGCATAAGATGCTCGACCGAAACGTATTCATCCTTCATTTTCTTGGCCTGAGATTCGGATTCGGTGAGAACGCTCTCAAGCTCGCGGGAAAGATAAAGTCTGTCGCTCCCGAGTCCCGCCACCTTAGGGAGGGAACTGATAATGCCCTCGCAAAGCTCGGACACCGTTTGTGCCGACGCACCCGCACGGGTGATCAGGCTGGGGATCAGCCCGTCTCTTTTCGAGACCAGCGCGGAGAGCAGATGGACCTGCTCAAGCTGCTGATTGCCGTTCTGCAGGGCGAGGGACTGAGTGTCCTGCAGAGCCTCTATGCTTTTCTTTGTAAATTTTTCCATATTCATAAAAACCTCCGTTCTGCCGCCCTGCGGCGGCGCAGATAATTAAGGCTTACTGATCGCGTGAGATCTCGCCTTGTTTTCAATATAATGATAAGCCCAAAATATTTCATAAAAATTAAGAATTTGTATTTCAAATGTAAATATTAGCAGTCTAATAATACGAGTGCTAATATTTTGAGATCTATTTCACCAAAAAGCAGAGAGAATATTGGCAAGGCCACGCAAGGCTTGCTAAAAATAAGCTTTGCCGCCTTGTATAGCTTTGCTTGCACAGATGTGAATTTTTACTGTTGACATTTGGAAAAAAGTTTGGTATAATGTCTGTGTATATAAAAAACGAAGTGAAAGACCTTCGTGCTTTAAGGACGATAACGAGATGAAAATTTTAATTACAACCGATCTCTTTACCACGGCAACCAACGGAGTCGTTACCTCGGTGAAAAACCTTTGGGATGAACTGAAGAAAAAGGGCCACGACGTGCGCATTCTCACTCTTTCCGAGAAATCGCACAGCTACAGAGAGGGCAAGGTTTACTATATCCGATCTGCCTCTTTCCCCATTTATCCCGACGTGCGTATGCCCCTTTCGCTTCACCACAGACTTATAAAGGATCTCATTGATTGGAAGCCCGACGTTATTCACAGCCAGTGCGAGTTCTTTACATATTTCTTCGCCACCTACGTGGCACGTCACACGGGAGCGCCCATCGTCCACACCTTCCATACCATGTACGAGCAGTACGTCGGCTACGTTATTCCTTACGAGAAATTCGGTCGCGCGGCCGTGCGTGTGGCTATGAAAAAGAGACTTCAGAGCGCAAAGTGCGTTATCGCGCCCACGGGCAAGGTAAAGGATACCTTGAAGTCCTACGGCGTACGTCCTCCCATTGCTATTATTCCCAGCGGAATCAGCCTTGATCAGCATAAGCTGAGAATTACTCCCGAGGAGAGACGGGAAAAGCGCCGCGCCCTCGGAATTGCGGACGATGAATTCGTGCTTGTAAACCTCGGCCGTCTCGGAACCGAGAAAAATATTGACGAGCTTATCAGATTTTACGCAAGATCCCACAAAAAGCACCCGAAGCTCCGCTTCCTTATCGTCGGCGGCGGCCCCGCCCGCGAGGAGCTTGAGGCTCAGGCACAGGAGCTCGGCGTTGCAGGTCGCGTGATCTTTGCGGGAATGGTCAACCCCGCTGAGGTTCAGAAATATTATCAGCTCGGCGATCTTTTCGTCAGCGCGTCCACAAGTGAGACACAGGGCCTGACTTATATTGAGGCCTCGGCCAACGGTCTGCCCCTGCTTTGCCGCCGCGACCCCTGCCTCGACGAGATCCTGCTTGAGGGTGACAACGGTTACACCTACGTCAACTATGCGGATTTTGCGAAAAAGCTCGACTTCATTCTTTCGGACGGCGAGTGGCGCGAAAAGGCCGCACGCCGCAGCGAGGTGATCTCGGCAAGATTTGACAAGGTCAACTTCGGCAATGCCGTCGAAAAGCTTTACCGCATTGTGATAAAGTCCAAAAAACGCAGAAAGATTTCTAAATAAAAATAAGGGCGGGGAAGATCCCCGCCCGACTTAAACTCGGAGGGAAATATGATATTCGGTAGCTTTGAAAACCGCGAGCGCTACTTTTCTGTAAACGAAAAGCTGCCCGCCGCATTTGAATTTATTGAAAGAGCCGTCCGCGAGAGCTTGCCCGCCGCGCGCTACGAGCTTGACGGCGAGGGGAATTACGCCTTTATTCAGGAATACGAGACCAAGACAGAGAGCAAATGGGAAGCCCACCGTAAATATATCGACGTGCAGTATATCGTTTCGGGCGCAGAGGTAATGGACGTTGCCCACATTTCGAGCCTTGATGAGACCGTTCCTTACGACGAAGCGAAGGACGTGGCCTTCTTTGAAGGCGGTGAGGGCGCGACACGCTGCGTTGTCAGAGCAGGGGAGTACGCAATTTTCTTCCCCGAGGACGTACACCGCCCCGGCCTCTGCCTCGGCACACCCGCACCGGTGAGAAAGATCGTTGTGAAAATAAAAGCATAGTATTTAATAAATTATATTTCTAAAAGGGCATAGCTGCTTTGGCTATGCCTTTTTAACGTTGAAAATGATACGATCGGTAGAATCCGGACTGCTTATGTAAAAACAAAAAAAGCCGCGCCCAACGGGCGCGGCTGAAATATTTCGTAAGAGTCGATTAGTTGAGCTCTGCGAAGTACTTGATGGTGCGAACCATCTGGCTGGTGTAGGAGTTCTCGTTGTCGTACCAAGAAACAACCTGTACCTGGTAGGTGTCGTCGTCGATCTTAGCAACCATGGTCTGAGTTGCATCGAAGAGAGAACCGTAGCGGATACCGATGATATCGGAGGAAACGATCTGAGCCTCGTTGTAACCGAAGGACTCGGAAGCAGCAGCCTTCAGAGCAGCGTTGATACCGTCAACGGTAACGTCGGTGCCCTTAACAACAGCGACAAGGATGGTGGTGGAACCAGTGCAGGTGGGAACACGCTGTGCGGAACCGATGAGCTTGCCGTTGAGCTC
>JAFTOB010000166.1 GCA_017451545.1 Clostridia bacterium
GATATACCTCGGCAACGTGACCGGTAGCAAGACCGATCTGGTTACCGTAGGAGGAATAACCCGCCGCCGCAGTCTGGCAGAGCTTTCTCTGGGGCAGCTTGCCGGGCAGGGTCTCCGCAAGAGACTTGCGAGGATCGCCCGCACCCGTCACGCGCATAGCCTGATGAACGTAGGCACGACCCGACAGGGGGTCACGGATGCAGCCGCCGATACAGGTGGCCGCGCCGCCAAAGGGCTCGATCTCGGTGGGGTGGTTGTGGGTCTCGTTCTTGAACATCAGAAGCCAATCCTGCTCCTCGCCACTCACCTCGGCCGTGACGTGGATCGAGCAGGCGTTGATCTCCTCCGACTCGTCAAGCTCGGGCAGAGCGCCACGCTTTTTCAGCGTCTTGACGGCGATGGTAGCGATGTCCATAAGGGTCTGGGGACGGCGCGCGGCCTTCTCCTCGCCGTAGACCTCAACGCGGGCGGCGAGATAACGCTCGTAAGCGGCGGCAACGGCGGGATCGTCGATCTTCACCCTGTCGATATGAGTGGAGAAGGTGGTGTGACGGCAGTGGTCCGACCAATAGGTGTCCACCACGCGGATCTCGGTAATGGTGGGATCGCGCTTCTCCTCGTTTTTGAAGTAATTCTGAAGGAAGGTCAGGTCGTCAATGTCCATAGCGAGGCCGAGAGTGTCAAGCAGCTCGGCAAGACCCTGCGCGTCAAGGTCAACAAAGCCCTCAACGGTGGCAACGGTCTCGGGAATGGCGTACTCAACGGCCAGAGTCTCGGGCTTCTCAAGGGAGGCCTCGCGGCTCTCGACGGCGTTGATGACGTATTTCTTGACAGCGGCAACGTCGGCCTCGGTCAGCTTGCCGCCGAGAACGTAGATCTTGGCGGAGCGGACGGTGGGGCGGTCGCCCTGACTCTGAAGCTGAATGCACTGCGCGGCCGAGTCGGCTCTCTGGTCGAACTGACCGGGCAGGGGCTCGACGCCGAAGACTATGCCGCCGCGGGGGTCGACCTCGTCGGTAACGATATCAAGCTGGGGCTCGGAGAAAACGGTGCGCACGGCCTTCTCAAAGAGGGCGGCGTCGATATTCTCCACGTCGTAGCGGTTGATCACGCGCAGACTCTCAAGTGCGCTGATGCCAACCAGATTTTTAAGCTCGGAGAGCAGACCCGAAGCCTCGTGTGCAAGCTCGGCCTTTTTCTCCACGTATACTCTGTAAACCATGCTGTTTCTCCTTATTTAAGTGCGGCAAGCGCGCGCTTACCGATGTCTTTTCTGCAGTAGGCGTTCCCGAAATGGACCTTGCCGGCTACCTCGTAGGCGTGGGCGACGGCGGCAGGAAGATCGGGAGCGGTGGCAACGGCACCGATGACACGTCCGCCCGAGGTGAGCAGGCGGTCGCCGTCAAGCTTCGCACCCGCGACGAAGAGATACTCGCCCGCCCCGGTCTCGGGAAGGGTCATCTCAAAGCCCTTTTCGTACTTGCCGGGGTAGCCCGACGAGGCAAGAACCACACAGCAGGCGGCGCCGTCCGAGAACTTGACCTCGGTCTCGGCAAGCGTGCCGTTGGTGGTGGCCTGCATAACGGTCAGAAGATCGCTCTCGAGGAGGGGGAGCACCACCTGGGTCTCGGGATCGCCGAAGCGGCAGTTGTACTCAATGACCTTCGGGCCGTTTTTCGTGATCATCAGACCGAAATAGAGACAGCCCTTGAAGGGGCGACCCTCGGCCTTCATGGCGCGGATAGTGGGCAGGAAAATGGTCTCCATACACTCTGCGGCCACAGCCTCGGTGTAGTAGGGGTTAGGGGCGATAGTTCCCATACCGCCGGTGTTCAGACCCTCGTCGCCGTCCAGCGCGCGCTTGTGGTCCATGGAGGAGACCATGGGCTTGACGCAGTCGCCGTCGGTGAAGGCGAGCACCGAGACCTCGGGTCCCTCAAGAAATTCCTCAATGACCACGCGGCTTCCGCTGGCACCGAAGATCTTGTCCTCCATCATGGAGCGAACGGCGTCGCGCGCCTCGTCGCGGGTCTGGGCGATGATAACGCCCTTGCCGAGCGCCAGACCGTCGGCCTTGATAACGGTGGGAATGGGAGCATCCTCAAGATAAGCCAAAGCCTTCTCTGCGTCGTCAAAGACCTCGAAGGCGGCGGTGGGGATGCCGTATTTTTTCATAAGATTTTTGGAAAAGACCTTGCTGGCCTCGATCTGCGCCGCCGCGGCGGTGGGGCCGAAGCAGGGGATGCCGAGAGCGGTCAGACGGTCAACGGCTCCGAGAGCCAGCGGATCGTCGGGAGTGACCACGGCGTAGTCGATCTTCTCTCCCCTTGCGAATTCAACGATGGCATCAATGTCGGTGGCACCGATGTTGACGCAGGTGGCGTCGGCGGCGATACCGCCGTTGCCGGGGAGTGCGAAGATCCGCTCCACTCCCGCGCTCTGTGCGAGCTTTTTGATCACGGCGTGTTCACGGCCGCCGGAACCGATAACGAGAATATTCATGTAAAGAAAATCCTTTCAAAATGAAAGATACAAGATATAAGATACCGTTCAAAATCCCCAATGGAAACGAAACCGATAGATCGAAATTGACGGATTCAAACAGGTTTCACCAAAACCGTCAAACAACCAATTATGCGTGTGCTATCCCTACCC
>JAFTOB010000167.1 GCA_017451545.1 Clostridia bacterium
CCGAGGGCCTCAAGAAGGCTCTGCTCGAGTTCAAGAAGCTTGGCTATCTTGACAACCTCACCTCTGCCGAGGTTTCCAAGGCCGAGATCGAGTTCATCAACCAGAACCTTGAAAAGCTTGGCATCAACCCCGGCGATTGGTCCGAGCGCATGCAGCAGAAGCTCAGAGCTTATAAGGAAGCCATCATCAAGGCCTCTACTCCCCAGCCTCCCGAGGTCACTCTGACCAAGGACGAGGAAGCGGGCATCGACAAGCTCATCGCCGAGTACAGCAAGGAGCTTGGCAACAATGCCGATGGCCTCAAGAAGGCTCTGCTTGAGTTCAAGAAGCTTGGCTATCTTGACAACCTCACCTCCGCCGAGGTTTCCAAGGCCGAGATCGAGTTCATCAATCAGAACCTTGAAAAACTCGGTATCAATCCCGGCGATTGGTCCGAGCGTATGCAGCAGAAGCTTCAGGAGTACAAAAAAATTCTGATGAGAGGCTAATCCTCAAAAATCAATATCCCCCGACGGCGATGCCGTCGGGGGACACCCACGCTCACGTGAGTGTCGAACAAACAGGCCCGAGAAGCCTCGGACCCGTTCGTTTGATCCTCAAAGGGTCAAAATACTCAATTCAGAAAGGATATCTGATGAACGCAAAAACGCATTTCCAAAAGCATTACATACGGCTGAAACGTGAGGCGATACTTCTATCGCTCCTGCGGGGCCTGACCGTCGGTCTCGCCTGCGGATTCGTCTCCTTGCTTGTGCTGTGGTTCACAAGCCTTGACGGACTCGTCATCTCGGCCGCTGTAACGGTGGGTGTCACTATCCTCGGCACCCTTGCATTCTATTTCTTCAAGCACAAGCCCACAGTCAAGAGCAGCGCAAAGCGCATTGACTCTTTGGGACTTGAAGAAAGACTCTTAACCATGGTCGAGCTCGAAAATGAGAATTCGGTCATGGCAAATCTCCAGCGAGAGGACGCAAAAAGAGCACTCAGCAGCGTTGCTCCCTCACAGATCCGCTTTAAGCCGAAAAAGAGAACCCTGATACTTTTGATCGTCACGGGTGTGCTCTTTGCCGCCATGCTCACGGTTTCGATTCTCAGCGCACTCGGTCTTATGCCGAGCGGTCACGAGATCATCGGGTCTGCCGTAGATCAAGCTCAGGAGGTCTACATCTCGGTCACCTACGAGGCAGAGGACGGAGGATACATTCAGGGCGAGTCCGATCAGCTCGTTCTTGCAGGCTCGGATGCCGAGCCGGTTCGCGCCGTAGCCGACGAGGGCTTCATCTTCGTTGAATGGGACGACGGCTATCAGGATCCCGAAAGAGCAGACCGAAACATAAGCTCCGACGTTGTTTTCGTTGCCATCTTCGAGCCCATCGAGGAGGAAGGCGACGACGACGGTGACGGCGACGGAGAGGAGAAGCCCTCCGACGAGCCCACCGAGAACGAGGAAAAAAGCGAAACCGGCCAGCCCGACGATGAGCAAAGCAGCTCGGGCAACGGTGCAAAGTACGAGGACAAGAACCAGATCATCGACGGCAAGACCTATTACCGCGAGGTCCTCGACATTTACAAGGATCTTCTGAGAGAGCGTCTTGAAAAAGAGGGCGACTCGCTGACAGAGGAAGAGAAGGCCATTATTGAGTCCTATCTCGGCATAGTTTGATCTTTATTGAACAACACATATAATGAAAGGAAGACAACTACCATGATTACAGAACAGAATCTTGAAAAATTCAGCAAGCAGTGCGAAACTATTTTTGCTCAGATCGGCCGCGACGTTATCGGCCAGAAGGAGGTTATCGAGGGTGCGGTCATCGCAATGATCGCAGGCGGTAACGTTCTGCTGGAGGGTGTTCCCGGCGTTGGAAAGACCCGTCTCGTCCGTTCTCTCGGTCGAGTATTCGACCTCCCCTTCTCGAGAATCCAGTTCACCCCCGACCTGATGCCCGCCGACGTAACCGGTACCAACATCATCGTCAAGGGTGACGACGGCAACTCCAAGTTCGAGTTCCAGCCCGGACCCATCTTCTCCAACATCATCCTCGCCGACGAGATCAACCGTGCGACCCCGAAGACCCAGTCGGCTCTGCTCGAGGCCATGCAGGAGCACACCGTAACCGTAATGGGCGTATCGAGAAAGCTCAGCGAGCCCTTCTTCGTTCTCGCGACCCAGAACCCCGTAGAGCAGGACGGTACCTACCCTCTGCCCGAGGCACAGATGGACCGTTTTATGTTCAAGATCATCGTCAAGAATCCTTCCCTCGACGAGCTTATGGATATCGTTAACATGACTCAGAAGACCATGGCCGAGGTTGCCGACGCCGCCTGTAACGGCGACGATCTTCTCGAGATGAGAAAGACCGCAAACGCCATCCCCGTAGCCGAGGAGGTCATGAGATACGCAATGATGCTCTGCTCGGCAACTCACGGTGACAGCGAGTGCGCCAGCGAGGCCGCAAAGAAGTACGTCCGTCTCGGCGCGTCCCCCCGTGCGGGTCAGGCTCTCATTTCCGCCGCAAAGGTCAAGGCTCTGATGAACGGACGCTACAACGTCTCCTACAATGACGTCAACGCTCTGGCATATCCCGTTCTCCGCCACAGAATGAAGCTGACCTTCGAGGCCGTCGCAGAGAAGGTCTCTGCCGACGAGATCATCACAATGATCATCGAGGAGCTCTCCGTAAGATGCGGCCTTGCCGCTCCCAAGCCCGCCGTACAGCAGGCGGATGCGACCGACAAAAAGCACGGACGCAAAAAGGGCTGATATAACCAAACGTATAAAGCAAGAAGCATAGAAAGGTAGTTTTCGAGAACCGAAAACGAAGGTCATAAACAGTGAACGGTTCGTATTTAAACGACGAATTTTTCAGCCGTCTTGAGACACTGTCTTTGGAGCTGCGCGCTGACCTTGCAGGCTTTTTCGGCGGTAAGCATCTTGTGCGAACCTACGGTCAGACGGTAGAATTTGCCGATTACCGTGAGTACGCCCTCGGTGACGATATACGTCGAATCGACTGGAACCTGTACAGCCGCTTCGAGAAATTCTTCTTGAAGCTCTTTACCGACGAACGTCAGATGCACACTCAGATATTCATAGATTGCTCGGCATCAATGGGTAAGGATAACCCGGAGAAGGCGGGCTATGCCGTCGCAGTTGCCGCGGCACTCGGATATCTGTCGGTACATAATATGGATAAGGTCTCCTATCATATGATAAGAGGGAAAAAGGCCGATAATCCTTACGGCACCATAGTCGGAAAAAGGTCATTTTTCAGCGCGATCAGCGATCTTGAAAAGATAGAGTTTGACGGCGAGGCTGATATAGAGGCGGCAGTTGTCGGCTGTCAGGATACCGGAAACAATGACGGTCTGACCGTCATCGTTTCGGATTTCTTCACAGAGACCGATTGGCGCCGCGCAATAGATTACCTGTCATATAAGAAGCGTCAGGTCCTCTTGGTTCAGATAATGACACCGGAGGAGAGAGATCCCTCTTACACCGGACGCGTCAACCTTATAGATTCCGAGGCGGAGGATATCTCCGACCCCAAAAACATGAAGATAAACATAGACCTCAGCTCGCAGTTGGCTTACGAGGAGGCAGTGCGCGATTTCGTCGGGGAGCTCAATTCCTTCTGTAATTCCCGCGGCGCCATGTTCGCTTCCATTTCAACGGATCAGCCGGTTGAACGTGTTCTCTTCAAAGAACTGCTGAAGGTAGGTGTTATCGCATGAGTTGGCTTACACCGCTTGGATTTTTGGGTCTTTTGGGCCTTCTGGTCCTTTTGATAATCTACATTATCAAGCCCAACTATCAGAATAAATTTTTGTCCAGTACCTTTATCTGGAAGCTCAGTTTGAAGTATCGCAAAAAGAAGAGACCTCTCAACAAACTGCGCAATATACTGCTCATCCTGTGCCAGATCCTTATCGTGGTTTCCTGCGCGCTCATCCTTGCACAGCCCTATCTTGCGGGCGAGGACGTTGATGCGGGGAAGGAGAAGATAATTGTTATCGACGCTTCGGCAAATATGTTCGCCGAGGTGGAGGATCAGACCCGCTTTGAGCGCGCCGTGACAAAGGCTACCGAGCTCACCGAGGAAACTCTCGGTAACGGCGGAAAGGTTTCGGTCATTCTGGCCGGACGCGAGGCCACCATGCTTGTTCAAAGGGCAGGGGAGGACGAAACCAAGAAGGTAACCGACACCCTCGCCTCGCTCCTTGATCCCGAGGACGTAAAATGCACTTGGGGTAACGGAGATATTGACGGAGCAATGGCTCTGGCTGACGGCATTCTTGCGGAAAACGCAGGGGCCGAGGTGGTGCTTTTCTCGGGTACCAAGTACATAGACGACGGAAAGGTCACCGTTGTGGACGTTTCCGACGTTTCGGAGTGGAACGTGTCCATTTCCAACGTCCGTGCGATCCTCGATGAGGGTAACTACAGATTCGAGGTCGACGTTACCTCTTACGGAAGATCTGCTCCCGTGCAGATCATTCTTGAGATCAACGGCGCATACGGATATTACGGCAGCGAGGACGAGATCCGTAACAACGGAACCGTCAAGGTCGAATACAGCGCAATGCTTGAGGCCAATAAGCTTACCACCCTTACCTTCGGCTTGGGTGAGGAGGTTGACGTGACCGATCTCAAGGTCAGTGCCTACGATAACGTCTTCTGCTACGTGCAGCTGGAGGATTCTCTCAGCATAGACGATACCTTTTATCTCTACGGCGGTACGCCCCTGCCTATGAGAATACAGTATTACAGTACAAAGTCAAACAACTTCATCAGCGGTGTGCTTTCGGCTATACAGAACCTTGTCAAGGATGACTGGGATCTTGATATAGTCGAGATCAAGGACTCCGAGGATGCCGTAGCAATGGGCCAGGGCAAGGAGCCCGAGCTTGAGGGCTTTGACGTGTATATTTTCGAGCACCATATGCCGAAGACCCTTCCGACGGACGGTCTCGTTATCCTTCTGGATCCCGATACCCTCCCGAAGAACACGGATTTTGCTATTGGCGGCTTGAAAAAGTATACCGGTATGATCCCGCTTGAGCCCGGTGAGACCCACCCGATAATGAATAACGTGAATCCGGCGAATATCGGCGTGACATGGTACAAGCCCATCACCTCCTACGATGGCGGATACACGCCCCTGATAATGGTCAACGGTGCCCCCGTCGCCATTGCGAAGAACGAGCCCGATTCCAAGGTCTTCGTTCTGTCGGTGGATATTCACCATACCGATATGGCTATTACCCCCGAATTTCCCATGATGATGTACAACATCATAAACTATTATATCCCCACTACCTTCGAGAGCAACGTTCTTGAGATCTACGATAAGGTCACGCTTAACTCGCGAAGCGAGAAGCTTACCGTTGTAGGCCCCAATGATCTGAACGTCACCTTTACCGAATTCCCGTCCGAGGTGGCGGCCGATGCTCCCGGAATCTACACCGTCACTCAGATCCCGATATCGGGACAGCAGATAGTCGAAAACTTCTACGTCACGATACCCGATGAGCAGTGCAATATAGTCAGAGAGGTGGATTTCCTGACAAATCCCTACTATCCCCCCGTCGAGGAGGAGGCAGATATAGATTACGTCTTCTACTTCGCCCTCGCCCTTGTTTGCATCGCGTTCCTTGAGTGGTGGCTCAAATCGCGTGAGTATAATTAAGGAGGAGGATAGGCTATGATAAATTTTGCAATCAAATTCGCTAACCCCTGGCTTCTTCTGCTCCTCATTCCCGCAATAGCACTTACGCTTATTCCGTATTTCAGAAGCGCCAAAAAATACCGCAGGACCCGTAACCGCATAGTCTCTATGGCCGTGCATATGATCTTTATGTTCCTTTGCATTACGGTTCTCGCAGGTATCACCTTTGAATATGACGTTCCCAATAAGGAAAACGAGGTTATTCTGCTGGTGGATAAATCCGATTCAGGATCCCTGTCCGAGGAGGACAAGGATAATTTCGTTTACGACGTTATAAAGTCGGCAGGTGAGAACTTCAAGGTCGGTGTCGTTACCTTCGGCTATGACCAGATCTACGCCGCCGAGCTCAGCAATGACACGGATGCGGTATATAACCAGTATCTGCGTTCTCCGACCCCCGATACCACGGCAACTGACGTGGCCGCGGCTCTTACTTACGCCTCCACTCTGTTCGAGAGACCCGAGGCGGGTCGTATCGTCCTGCTTTCCGACGGTATTGAGACCGACGGAACAGCCAAGAACGTTATCAAGGCCGTCGCCGCTACGGGCATTAAAGTCGATACCGTTCATTTCCCCGACGAGCACGGAGACGAGGTGCGTATAGTATCGTCAACTCTGCCCGACCACACCATTCGCCATGGCGAAACCTTTAAGGTTACTCTGGACGTTCAGAGCAACTATGAGGGCGAGGCCGTCGTTACCATGTACGACGATGCTACCGCCATTGGCGAGTCTCAGCCGATCTGGCTGACCAAGGGCACACAGACCGTTGAGCTGGATGCTATTCTTCCGGTTCCCGGACTCCACAAGCTCTCATTCGAGATCCTTGCAGACAATGATACCCTTGCGCAGAACAACGCATACAACACCTACGTCAATATCGAGGTCTTCGATAAGCTTTTGATCATTGAGAGCATAACGGGAGAGTCCCAAAGCCTCTGCAATATCATGAGCGACAAGAAGGTCACCGTTATCAACAGCGGCGACACCGAGAAAATGCCCAAGACAGTGGACGAGCTGCGCGCATACGATGAGATCATTCTCGTCAACGTGGCGTATTCAGATATGCCCGCGGGCTTCGATGCACTGCTTTACGATTACGTTTATAACGTGGGAGGCGGCCTCTTTACCATCTGCGGTAACGAGGAGGACCCCAATCCCAATGACGACGAGTGGATGGCCAATGCATTTACCCGTGAGGATATGAACGAGTCGGAGTATTATAAAAAGCTGCTTCCCGTGGAGGTAATAAACTATACTCCTCCCGTTGCGGTCATTATCGTGGTCGATACCTCAGGTTCTATGTATATGCCCCCCGATCAGGGCGGTACGGTTCCTTACGAAAAGAGTAAGCTGTACGCCGCAAAGCTGGGTGTCGAGGCCTGCCTTGACGCGCTGACCGAGCGTGACTATATCGGAATTATGACCTTCGAGGAGGTCTCCAATGAGGTTCTTGAGCTTACCCCCGTCGCAGGACGCGGACGTGATAAGGTTCTCGCCGCTATCGACGATATCCCTCAGGAGGGCGGTGCTACCATCTTCACCAACGCACTTGAGTCGGCAGGTAATAAGCTGACCGCGTTGACCTCGGTGGAAAAGCGCCACATCATTCTGGTCACGGACGGTGAGCCTAACGAGGAAGAGGAAAAGTACGGTGCAGCTATGAAGCGCAACGCCGAGAAGGGAATTACCATGTCCATCGTCGGTATCGAATGCACAGGCCCCGTAAAAACTCATATGGAGGACATCCTCGAGGACTATGCAGGTCTTCCCAGAGATAACTTCCATGACGTAAGCGATCTCGATAAGGTCGCCACCACTATGCGTGAGGATCTGATGGTTCCCGAGATCAAGGACGTAAACTACGGTGAGTTCACTCCCACGGTGAACAAGCCCGGCCACACCGTTTTCAACGGCGTGGATACCACGAAGATCCCGACTTTGAGCGGTTTCTACGGCACAAAGCTGAAGGAAAACGCCGAGGCGGTCCTGATGGGTGAATTCGTTCCGATCTACGCTCAGTGGAAGCCCACCGACGGCAAGAACGTGGCCAAGGGTACCGTAGGTAGCTTTATGTGCGACCTGAACGGCACCTGGTCCTCCGAGTTCATCGGAAGTGAGACGGGTAAGCTGCTTGTCAGCAATATGGTCTCCTCGCTCTTCCCGACGGAAAGCATCCGAAGCTCGGATATCAGACTTTCCCTGAAGGAGCAGAACTATAACACTCAGATGAATATCTTTACCGACGTTCCCAAAGGCGGAAGCGTTGAGGTCAAGATCATCCCCACCTTCGCAAATGCGGAGACACAGACCCTTTATCCCGTGTCGAGTGACGGCTTCAGCCGAATCTCCTTTGAGATCACTCAGCCCGGCGTATACACGGTAGAGGTCACAAAGAAGGATGCAGAGGGCAACGTGCTGTCTCAGAACAGCATTTTCAAGAGCTTCTCTTACTCTGAGGAGTACAATCCCTTCCACGAGGTCGAGGATAATCAGGCCTTCCTTGCGCAATTGGCCGCTGACGGAGACGGCTTCGTCCTGACCGAGACCTACGAGGTGTTTGATAACGTAGTCAAGTTCATTCACCACGTCATCAACCCCAGAATCGTATTTATAATCATCGCATTGGTGCTCTTCCTGCTTGACGTTGCGGTTCGCAAGTTCAAGTTCAAGTGGCCCCATGAGATCATAAGAGATTACAAAGCCAAAAAGGCGATGAAATGATCGCCGCCGAGCGGCTTTGAACCAAAGGCGTATACCCGACCCGTGCATTGCGTGGGTCGGGTATACAGAGCCCGCCGCAATTTCCAAAAATAAGGAAGGCTTTCGTCACGGAAAGCCGTGGAACTGATAATGAAAAAGCTTCGTGTGTTGCTTGTCGTTATGTGCCTTGTTACCCTGTGCCTGTTCTGCCTGAGCGCTTGCGGGTCGTCGGGAATTGAGAAGCCCTCGGGCTTCCGCCTCGACGTGGATACGCAGACCCTTCATTGGGACAAGGTTCCGGGCGCTACGGCGTATACGGTAACTATAGGCGACAAGGTAAAAACAACAAAATCAAATTATTTTTCTCTGGAAAGTCTGGAGCCCGGCGAATATAAGATCGAGATCGTTGCTCTCGGCGACGGCCAGACGACGGAAGATTCGGCTCCTGCCGAGTACGATTTTATCAGAGAGACCGAATCGGGCCTGCTTTATAAGCTGATCAACAATAATACTGAGTATCAGCTGGCAGGTATCGGAAGTGCTACGGGAGACGTCGTAATGGAGGACGAGTTCCGCGGCAAGCCGGTCACCTCCATCGCACCCTCTGCGGTGGCCAATAACAGCACCATCACCTCCTTCACGGTGGGAAATCTGATTACCGAGATCCCTGCAAAGGCGTTTTATAACTGCAGCGCGTTAGTTTCGGTAAATATTCCCGACAACGTGAAGACCATCGGTACGAAGGCCTTCCAGAGCTGTAAGGCACTGGAGAGCATCACCATCCCCGAGACGGTTACGGAGATCAGCGATTATTGCTTCTCCTACTGCCGCGCACTGAAGAGCGTCGCGCTGGGCTCGGGGGTTACCAAAATAGGTGATTACGCATTCTCCGACTGCTCGGCTCTCGAGAGGATCGATATCCCCGATGCGACGGTAACTATCGGAGAGTATGCGTACTCAAGCTGTGAGAGCGCAAAGCAGCTCAATATGGGCAAGTCGGTGGAGCGAATCGGCTCTTACTCTTTTTATTCCTGCAAGCTCATCGACAAGGTCGATTTCAGCGATAAGACCGAGTATATCGGTGAGAACGCCTTCGAGTATTGCATCGGCCTGACTGAGATAGCTCTCCCCGATGCGCTTACCGAGCTCAGCCGGGGCGCTTTCACCTTCTGTGAAAACCTGGCGATCGTCACTATGGGCGAAAACGTTGAGTCCATCGGACGCAACGTCTTCCTCGACACCGCATTTCTCAACAATGCAACAGAGGATATCGTTTACCTCAGCAACTGGATAATCGTTTGCACGAACCCCGAGATCAACACCATCAACGGTGACGTTATCGTCGAGCCCGGTGTTGTCGGAGTGGCCGATTATGCCTTTGCCGGTTGCACGGAATTCACCGGAATAACCCTCAACGATATCAAATACGTAGGAAACTACGCATTTTACAAATGTGACAGCCTGATGCAGGTCAAGCTTGGCCCCAACGCCCTGCGCATCGGAGATGCAGCCTTTGCCCGCAGCCCCCAACTCTCGACCGTGCTCATCAATAATACGTCTCTGACCCACATAGGCAGCTTCGCCTTCGACGGCTGTAATATAAGTAAGATCGTCCTGCCCGAGACCGTTGAATACATCGGAAGCCAGGCCTTTAACGGCAATAAGCTCAAGGCAGAGGTGGACGGAGTTATTTATGCGGACGATTGGGTGGTCGGTGTAACAAGCACCGGCGTCAACAACGTAACGATCAAGCGCGGTACCGTCGGTATAGCCAACTACAGCTTCTACGGCTGTGAGGCCATCCAGAACGTGTCCATGCCCGATTCGCTGAAATATATCGGACGCGGTGCATTTTTGACCTGCACCCAGATATATATTTCCGAATTTCCCACGGGTCTTGAGAGAATAGAGGACTACGCGTTCTACGGTTGCGTGCTCTCCATATACGGCGAGGATTATAATCTCGTTCTCCCCGAGGGACTTCAGTATATCGGACGCTCCGCCTTCTATCAGAATAACATCCTCGGCATCACCATCCCCGGAAGCTGTAAGTACGTGGGTGACTATGCATTCTTCTCCTGCACCGATATGTGGGGATACCTGCTCGATACCAAGCCCGAGGACGGTATTCCAGCAGATACTCATAACAGACTCGTCATCGGTGACGGCGTCGAATACATTGGCACACGCGCCTTCTTCAAGTGCTCTGAACTGACCGAAGCCGTGATCCCCGACAGCGTGACCGAAATGGGCATACGCGCTTTCTACGGCTGTGAGTCATTGAGAAGCGTTACCGTGGGCACGGGTCTCAAGGATCTTCCCGATTACACCTTCTGCGGATGTAAGTCGCTGACAAGCGTGACTCTTGCCGATACGGCAAGATCGGTGGGCTTTGCCGCCTTCCAGAACTGCGAGTCGCTGACCGACGTGTATCTTGGTAAGAGCCTTACCTCTATCGGTGATTACGCCTTCCGCGGCTGTGAAGCCCTGGAGCAGCTTCGAATTCCCACAACCGTTCTGAGTATCGGTGACTTTGCCCTGCGCGCAAATCTCGGCGCAACGGCCGAGCTTATTCCCGATTCGGTTACCGAGATGGGCCAGCACGCTATGTACGGAAACTCGAGAGTCACCGTCTACTGCGAGGCCGAAAAGGATCCCTCCGGCTGGCATGGAAGATGGAACTCCTCCTTCCGCCCCGTTGTTTACGGATGCACTTTTTCCGAGGATAAGACCTACGTCGAGTCCTTTGTAAAGACCAAGAACAGCATCGCAAACTTTGATGCCGTCAACGGCATTTCCGCGCCCGTTCGCACCGGTTATACCTTCTCGGGTTGGGCAACCGAGCAGGGCGGCGAGGTCGCATACTCCGCAGCCGATATAATGAACGCCCCCAACGGCACGACTCTTTACGCCGTATGGGAGATAGCAGAAATTATTGAACAAGAGGAAAATACAGAAAATGAGTAAGACGTGCAAAATAGTATTGCTTCTTGGCCTCGTGCTTGCCGCAGTTCTCGCTGTGGCTTGCGCGGCAGGAATCGATGCTGTCAAATTCGAAAACAATCCGAGAACGGTTTACGTACGCGGTCAGGAGCTCGATTTTAACGAGACCGTGCTCGTCGCCGTGACCGGCGACAAGACCGAGAAGGTCTCCGCGAGCGAGATCAAGGTCAGCGGCTACGACAAGAACACTCTCGGTAAGCAGACCGTAACCTTTACCTATCAGGACGTAAGCACTACCCTTGATATCACCGTTATCCCCCGCATTGCGGTGGAGGGTGCGGTAAAGGATTACTTTATCGGAGACTCCTTTGACAAGTCGAAGGGACGTCTCGTCGTTGCCGACGACAGCGGCAAGACCACCACAGTTCCGATCAGCGACAGCCGTGTGACCGTCAGTGGATTTGATTCTACCGCCGCCGGATCGGAAAAGACGGTAACCGTTTCTTACGGCGATTACAGCGATACCTTCACCGTGAACATTCATAACGCGGGAAGCGTAGAGCTCTCCGCCTCTCCCAAGAGAAGCACCTACAGCAGCCACGAGACCGTGTTCGATATTACGGGCGCATATTTCACCGTAAAATCCGAGGACGGTAGCCTTGAGAAGTTCGTTGAGCTCAACAAGGACATGATCTCGGGCTTTGATCCCTCCCTCGCCAAGGCAGAGAACCGAAAGGAGCCCTTGAAGCAGGTGGTTAAGATCTCGTATCTTGGCTATAGCTCTGATTTTGAGATCTACGTGACCTACAGCGGCGTATCCATGATGAAGGACTGCGCAGCGCAGCTTTCCTCGGTCAGCGATCCCACCTCGGTGACCAAGGAGCAGGGAGACGCAGCGGTAGAGGCAATGAGAGCGTATTTCGAGCTGGTATCCAGCGAGAAGAGCCTTATTTCCACCAAGGAAAAGAATGCAGTCGCGAAGGTTGCCGCCGTTTACGGCTACGATTCCTTCAACGAAGCACTTGAAACCTTCTCGGCAACCTTCGGCCTTGTAAAGCAGATCTCCCTTGAGGATGACGATGAGGTGTACGGTATCTTTAATATCATAGCGGAAACCTACGAGACCACCGTCAGCGACCTTGAGCGCCTCTATGATGAGGACGAGCCCTTCGTTATGCTTGGCGCTCTGCTCAGAGATATAGAGTCCGAGTTCGGTACTCTTGAGGTCAATGATTCTAAGACCGTGGATCAGTATATTGAGATCCTCAATACCGAGGAAGGACTTGAGACCGTTCGCGGCCTGCTCTCTCTTATGACAGAAATGTACGGCTATCTGAAGGACGTCCCTGCAGATTGGACCGTCGAAGGCCTTGAAGCATATAGGGGCGAGATCAAGAACGCCGTTATATGCATTACCGATTCCGACTATCAGCCTTACAGCTTCCTGCCTTATCTTCAGTTCTTTGATAAGGTTGACAAGTGGCGCGAGGGCGGAGATTATTTCAGAATAATCTACTCATACTATCTGAAATACGATGCTGATAATGCCATCAGCGCGCTTTGGGAAAAGGTTCCGATGCCCGAGCCTCTCAACAGCTTCTACCTTATGCTCAGATACGGTCTCAGCTCCATTATGGATATGAGAGTCGGAACCGATACCAGCCCGTTTATGTACTACTATGACCAGGCTCAGAGGCTTCAGGATGAAATCGTAAACGGTGACGATCAGCTTCTTAAGGATATATATGAGGAGTTTGGCTTTGCCGATAACGTGGATATAATCTTCCACATCGGTGACGACGAAAGAGTTAACGGTATCGCGTACATCTACCATGTTGCATCTCTTCTCGGAAATGAGGATTTTGAGGCCTTCATGGATAAGTACCTTCAGGTCATAGCCGATTATACCGCTAACGGCGGCCTGGACTTTGGTTCTGCCGACGTACAGGCAGACGTTCGCGAGGTTCTTGAGACGTATATGCAGTTCACTCCTACTCAGCGTTATGCTATCCTTTGCACCATCACCTGTGAGTACAGATATACCGAGATGGAGGATCTGGTCCTCAACTTTGAGAGAACCGATGAAGGAGAAATTGCCGCTTATAACTGGCTCGGCTATATGGCCCTCAACGCTTATGAGAATATGCTCACCGAGGAGGCCTTCGACCTCTTCTGCAAGCTCTTCCAAGCATCCGAAATGTACGGTCTGCGTTACCGCAACGAGGAGAAGTTTGAAAGCTTCAAGACCACGATGGCAGAGGCTATTGAGGATGCAAAGAAGCTGAAGGCCGAGGATATGGAGTCCTTCAAGTTTATGTATGACGAGCTCGTAGCTCTTTACGACGAGTGCATGAACCCGAAGAAGGTCGACGTTTCCGCATATCAGGACAAGATCGACGAGCTTCTCCGAATGATCAACGTCTACTACGAGGTACTGACTTACTCGAACGGTGACGATCTCACCGAAACCGACAGACTGAACGCAGTCACCCTCCTTTTCGCGGTCAGCGAGCGCATCTTCACTCTTGAAGAGGATCTGCTGGCAGACGGAAATGAGAACGTTCGCTACGATTATCTGCACACTCTCTACACCTTCAACTACGAGGCCGAGGAGAACGTGCCGCGCACCCTTGATTACGTTATGGACGAGATCAGAGCCGCGCATAATATCACTCTCGTCAGAGCAACCGTTTCCGCTCTTGACGAAGAGGGTGAGGACGAAAGCTATAACGCCTACAGAGTGTATTATAGTTCGGGCCTCAGCGAGTTCTTCAACGAAGCCGTTGACTTTATGTACGCGGGCTTCAAGCAGGATCTGACGGGTCTTGACCGCATCTCGGCCCTCGAGCTGATGAATAAGCTCCGCACACTGGACGAGGATACTATCTTCGCATTCGTGGCACTCAGCGGCGGCGCGTATTATTACGATGCGCTGGCAGGCTTCCTGGCATCCGATATGACGGCCGAGCAGCAGGATTTCGTTATGCTCCTGATGATCACCGAGGAGGTCTATAACGTGTGCTACACTCAGAATAACGACGTTACGGTACAGAACTTCATTACCTCCGCGGAATCTCTCCGCACCGCATACGAGGCCATCGCCGATAAGTCCGCTCTGGCTGACTTTGAGGAGATGTACAATTTCTACGCAGTAGAAAAGTACGAGGAGATAAAGGCCTCGGCAGAGGAAAAATAACGTAAAATCAATCGCCCGACGGTTTTCCGTCGGGCGATATTTATTAAACTTGCAAAATGCGAGAATGTGTGCTATAATGGATAAAAAGAACAAACGGGAGAAGGATATGAACAGATTAAAGCAGAGCCGCGCGGCAAGCTTCATCGTCGTGGCGGCAGTTTACGTGATCGCGACCATAGTCGGCATCGCGACCTATTTGGCACTTGATACCGATTGGTGGCTGTCATTGCTTATAGCCGACGCGGTCGCCACCGTCGCAACCTTCGTATTCAGTGTGATTTTCGGCAATGCCTCGGTCTACGATCCCTATTGGAGCGTTCAGCCACCCGTGATCCTTGTGGCCTTCGCGGCAGTTCACGGCCTGAATCTTTTCGGCGTGCTGCTTATGATCGCTGTCTGCTATTGGGCTCTGCGCCTCACAGCCAATTGGGCCTACACCTTCGGAAACCTGACTCATCAGGATTGGCGATACACGATGCTCAAGGAAAAAACAGGCGTGTTTTATCCCGTCATCAACTTTGTCGGCATACATATGGTGCCCACGTTGGTGGTCTACGGTTGCATCCTGCCCGCCGTTTACGCCGTGCGCGTGGGGCTTGACCCGAACGCGGCCTCGGTGGCCTTCCTCTGCCTCTCTGTGGGCGCGGCCACAATGCAGGGAATTGCCGATGTCGAAATGCACCGCTTTCGCAAGGATCGCGATGGCAGATTCATCCGCCGCGGACTTTGGAAATATTCGCGTCACCCCAATTATCTCGGCGAGATACTTATGTGGTGGGGCGTGGCGCTGGCCGTGGTCTGCGCCGACCCGACTGTCTGGTATCTGGCGGCGGGTGCGCTGGCGAATACCGTGCTCTTTTTCGCCGTCAGCATCCCTATGGCCGATGGCCGACAGTCCCGCAAGGAGGGCTTTGCCGAATACAAAAAACAAACGAGAATGCTTTTGCCCATCATAAAAAGGAGTTAAGCTTGAAAATAAATTTTCAAACTAAAGGTTTTGTGGCTTTCGACGGCTGAACACCGTCGATTTTGCTTCGCAAAACCACCCACAACTCCCACAGAAAGGAAGGCTTTCGAAATCGAAAGCCATGGATTTATTATGCGTAAAAATTTCGGAGCCAAGACCTGGCTTTATCCAATGCCCGTGCTCATCGTCGGCACCTATGACGAAAACGGAACCCCCAATGCCATGAACGCCGCGTGGGGCGGTATTTATGACACGGGACTCGTGATGGTCTGCCTTGCGGACGACCACAAAACCACCGAAAATATAAAGAAAAACGGTGCTTTCACCGTCAGCTTCGCCACGGGCAAGACCGTGATCCCCTGCGACTACGTGGGCATCGTGTCGGCAAACGATACGCCCGATAAGTTCGCCCGCGCGGGCTTCCACGCCACAAAGAGCGAGTTCGTCAACGCACCCATAATCGACGAGCTGCCCCTGACCGTTGAGTGCCGCCTCTTAAAATTCAACGAGGACGGCATCTGCATCGGCGGGATCGTCAACGTCTCGGCCGAGGATAGCATCCTCGACGAAAAGGGCAGGGTGGACGCTAAAAAGCTCGATCCCATCATTTACGACAGCTCCACACACGCATATTGGAGCTTCGGTGAAAAGGTGGGTCAGGCCTTCTCGGACGGCCTGAAGCTGAAATGAGGTCGGTACTCATAACCGGCGCGTACGGCGGTATGGGTCGCGCCACCGCCCTTGAGCTGCGAGCGCGCGGCTTTCGCGTTTTCGCCGTAGACAGGAAGGTCGCCGAGCCCGAGGAAAATATAATTCCCGTCGAGGCCGACCTGACCGATGAGAGCGGCGTCAAGGCCGCCTTCCGGAGAGTCGCAGAGCAGACCGACAGCCTCTACGCCATTCTACACTTTGCGGGCATCTATATGCTGGACTCGCTGGTGGAAATGGATGACGAGGCCTTCCGCCGCATCCTCGACGTCAATCTCCGCGCCGCGTTTCTGGTCAATAAGACCTTTATGCCCCTCCTCGGTCGGGGAAGTCGCATACTCATTACCACAAGCGAGCTGGCACCGCTGGATCCGCTGCCCTTTACAGGCATTTACGCCGTCACCAAGGCCGCCCTTGATAAATACGCCTATTCGCTCCGAATGGAGCTCCAGCTCCTCGGCGTTGGCGTCTCGGTGCTCCGCGCGGGTGCGGTAGATACGGGAATGCTCGGCGCGTCCACCGACGCGCTGGATCGCTTTTGCGAAAAGACCGAGCTTTATACCTGCAATGCCGACCGCTTCAAGCGCATTGTCGATCGGGTGGAGGCGAGACGTATTAAGCCCGAGCGGCTGGCGAGGAAGGCCGCAGGGATCGTCACGAAAAAGAAGCCCAAATTCGCCTATAAGATCAACCGCAACCCGCTGCTTCTGATGCTGAATATCCTCCCCAAACGCCTCCAGCTCTTCGCCATCCGAACCGTGCTGAAATAAAAGGCGTCAAAGCCGTTGATGCTTTTTGCGAAGCTGAGGGCCTAATGGATCGAGTAGCAAGTAAAAAAGGAAATTTAGCGCGAAAGCCCACTTGATGTTGTTGGCGGTTTTCCTGTTCACCCAAGGCAAAAACGCTTTCGGATCAAAGATCCGATCCGCGATGTGTCCGCGTTTTTAGGTAGATGTTTGTGCCGCCGCAAGGCGGCGGAATGGAGATTAAAATGGATCAAAAAAAGAAGAAAGTCGCATGGCAACAGTATGTAGGAATGCTGTTTATGGTGCTTATAGGCGTTGCGTGTGGCGTATTTATGGCCGTATTGGTCGATCGCTTCGGCGATGGCAGACCGTTGCACGAGGAGCTGCTATCACTTGTGGCTCTGCTTGCCGCAATGTATATTGCAATATTTTTCCATCTTATTTTGCACGAGATGGGGCATTTGGTGTTCGGAAAGCTGAGCGGCTATACCTTCGGTTCGTTCCGTATATTCTCTTTTATGTGGATAAAGGAGAACGGAAAGCTCAGATTGAAGCGGCACAGCCTCGCGGGAACGGGCGGTCAATGCCTTATGGTACCGCCACAGATCAGAAACGGTAAGTTTCCGCTCGCCTTGTACAATCTCGGCGGTTCGATCCTTAATGCCGTTGCAGGCGCGATCTTTCTGGCCGCATATTTTCTCAGCTATAGTCTTGCTCTTTTGTCGTCGGTTTTTGCCTTGTTCGCTATAGCCGGCTTTGCTGTAGCGGTTATGAACGGTGTGCCGATGCGTATGGGAAATGTAGATAACGACGGCTACAATGCTTTTGCGCTGTCAAAAAATCCTCAGGCCGTGAAAGCCTTTTGGGTACAGCTCAAGGTGGTCGAGCAGACCTCGAACGGTGTTCGACTCAAGGATATGCCGAAGGAGTGGTTTGAGTTTCCACCCGATGCGGCAATGAAAAACAGTATGGTTGCCGCCGAGGGAGTTTTCGCTTGCAACCGTTTGATGGATGAAGGAAAATTCAAGGCCGCTGCCGCGCGGATGGATCATATGCTGAAAATAGATAGCGGAATGGTGGATCTTCACCGTAATTTACTTATATGCGATAGAATATATACCGAGCTTATAGGTGACAACAAAAGAGATGTTATCGAGGCCATGCTGACTTTGGAGCTACAAAGATTTATGAGAGCAATGAAAAAGTTCCCGTCGGTGCTACGCACGCAGTACGCGATTGCAAGCCTTTTCGAAAACGATCTCGCAAAAGCCAAGGATATCCGCGCACAGTTTGAAAAATATGCAAGCTCTTATCCGTATATTCAGGATATTGTATCGGAGCGAGAACTGATGGATATAGTAGACCGTGCGGTGAACGGCGCTGAGAATAAAATGTAAAATAAAATTATACCGCCGAGGATCGACGATCCTCGGCGGTATGCTTATATTCCATAGGTGCCGGTCAGCGGGTCCTCAAAAAGCCCCAGCTCGGGGGTCAGAAAGGTGAAGATAATAAAAAGCAGGCCGATGGCCGAGAGGGCGACGAGCGGGAGCTTTGACGAACGGTGGCGAAATCTTTCCTCATTGAAGAGCCGCGTTTCGTAAATATAGACCACCGCCGCGCAGAAAAAGAAGATGGCGATGTTGAACCAATCGGGCGATTTGCCCACCGCACCGTTGTAGGTGTAAAATATAACGGGTATCAGTGTGATGCCGAGCAGAATGCCCCGCAGCTTCACGTGCCAAAAGTCCTCGCGGTCGCGGAAGAAAAAGCTCTGCACGATGGCGTAAATAAACGTAGGCCAGAAGAGCAGCTTCATATGCTCCCAGGTGGATTCGTTCACCCCCGAAAAGGGCGCGACCCACAGAGCGTCGCCCAGCCAACCGTATAAAAAGTGCAATATCGTGCCGCCGAGAGAGGTCACGGCAAAGCCCATAAGTTGCCAAAGTCCGATGGAACGCTTCATAAGTCCTCCTATCCGAGATGTTCAGTACAGTTTATGCGCTTTTTGCGCCGACTATGCGAGAATTTGTTGACAGACGAGGGTGATTTTGATATAATTGTTATATATGAACGTGGGGGCTTAAAATGAAAAAAGTTATAGTGATCGGTTGCCCGGGAAGCGGCAAAAGCACCTTCGCCCGGGCATTACGCGAGAAGACGGGCCTTCCGCTTTATCATCTCGATATGCTATATTGGAACGCGGACAGGACCACGGTAGAAAAAAGCGTTTTTCGCGCGCGGCTCGCGGCCATTATCGAGGGCGATGAGTGGATCATCGACGGAAACTACGGCTCTACCATGGAGCTTCGCCTTGCGGCCTGTGACACGGTGTTTTTCCTCGATTACCCCACGGACGTATGCCTTGACGGCGTTCGTGCGCGCCGAGGAACACCGCGAAGCGATATGCCCTGGATCGAGACCGAGGAGGATGCGGAATTTACCGAATTTATAAAAAGCTATAATTCCGAAAGCCGCCCCCGCGTTCTTGAGCTTCTCGAAAAATACAGCGATAAAACCATACACGTTTTTGAGAGCAGGGAAGAGGCGTATGCCTTTTTGATGAAAAACGTTACTGTACAATAAAACTAAACCGTAATAAGGGAGGAACAGAAAATGACAGAGCTTGAAAAGATCGCATACGCGAAAACCTTTATAGACAAATTAGCAAATGGAATAAACCCCTTGGACGATACGCCTATTCCCGATGATGATCTTGCAAATAACGTGCGTATGTCGCGCTGCTTTTTCTACGTTTCTACGATTCTTCAAAAAGAATTTGACAGAGAGCGAAGAAAGTCGCCAAAGCCCCCAAAACCCGAAAAGCTTCCGTTTTCGATTTCGGATGAAAAGCTTGAGCAGTTCGAATATTCCTCGTTCCCCATTTCGTCAACAGCTTTGGGACATAAGATCAATGAGCTTATGATGGAAGATATCGCGTATAATAATATGGAAAAATTCTCATATCGCAAGATCCTTTACTGGTTGCGCGAGATCGGAATGATCGAATGGCGCCAATGGGAAAACGGAAAAAACAAGCGCTTTCCCACGGAAGAAGGGGAGAAAATCGGACTTGTTTTGAAGATTTGGGAAAATTACGGCAAAAAATTGCCCGTGATTTATTTTTCGGAAGAAGCCCAGCACTTTGTTATGGATAATATAGAAGCAGTCATCGCGGCCGAAAAAGGAAGCATTTCTCCTTTGCTTGAGGAAGAGGATGAGTAAACTGACGATAAAAAATCAAGGTGACAAAATGTTTGATTTTAAGAACAAAATAGCCGTTGTGACGGGCGGCGCGAGAGGGATCGGCAGGTGCATACGCGAGAGCTTCGAGGCGGCGGGAGCCACCGTCTGCGTCATCGACCTGCTCGAAAATGATTATTTCGTGGGCGATCTTGCTGACAAGGCTACCCTTGAAAGGTTTGCCGAGAAGGTAATAGCCGACCACGGCCGCGTGGATTTTCTGATAAACAACGCCGCGCCCAAAACGTGCGGTCTTACGAGCGGCAGCTACGAGGACTTCGAGTATGCCCTGAAGGTGGGCGTAACCGCGCCCTTTTACATTTCAAAGCTCTTCGCACCATATTTTGCCGAGGGCGCGAGCATCGTCAATATATCCTCATCTCGCGACAGAATGAGCCAGCCCGAGACCGAGAGCTACACGGCGGCCAAGGGCGGCATCGCCGCTCTGACCCACGCGCTGGCGGTCAGCTTGTCGGGGAGGGTGCGCGTAAATTCGGTCTCGCCCGGCTGGATAGATAATAATTACAGAGTCTATGAGGGCTCGGATGCCGCGCAGCAGCCTGCGGGCAGGGTGGGCAATCCCCCCGATATCGCCAATATGGTGCTCTACCTTTGCTCGGATATGGCGGGCTTCATTACGGGCGAAAATATCTGCATCGACGGCGGTATGACAAAGCAGATGATCTACCACGGTGACTGCGGTTGGATTCTGAACAGTCAGACCTGACGCAATATGATCGGAGATAAAAATGAGCAAAAAAATTCTTACTAAAGAAGAGCTGGGCGCAAGGCTCTACGAATATTATTTGAAAAATTACGGCGAAAGAGACACGGACATATGGTACGATCAGCCCGCGGTCAACGTGATGACCTTCGGCCGTGACGGAGAATATATCTCTCTCAAGGCCCACATCCTGACCGGAGAGATCGAGGTCTTCGTCTCGGAGAGGTAATTATGAACAGACCCTACGTCATTTGCCATATGGTGACCTCGGTGGACGGGAAGGTCACGGGCGAGTTTTTGCGCCGACCCGAGTGCGAGTCGGCTACCGAAATATACTACGAGATCAACAGAGAATACAAGGAGCAGGGCTCGGGCGGCTTCATCTGCGGCCGCGTGACCATGGAGGAGAGCTTCACGGGTGGCTTTTATCCCGATCTGTCGGGCTACCGCCCCGTGGCGCGCGAATGCGGGCATTATATGAATTGCTGGTTCGACAAGACACTTGAAGCAAACTATTTTGCCATAGCCTTCGACCCCAAGGGCAGGCTGGGCTGGCAGTCGAACGTCATTGAGGACAGCGACCCGGGCTACGGCGGCGCCGCCATAATCGAGGTGCTCACCGAGCAGGTAGATCCACGGTATCTCGCCTACCTTGAGGAAAAGGAGATCTCCTACTGCTTCGCGGGCGAGAGCGAGATCGACGTGCCCCTCGCGCTGGAGACCCTGAGCCTGCACCTGAAGCCCGCCTTCTACCTTCTTGAGGGCGGCAGTATCGTCAACGGCCACTTACTGCGCGCCGATTGCGTGGACGAGCTCTCACTGGTGCAAGCCCCGCTGACGGCAGGAAACGACGGTAAGCCCCTGTTTTCGGGCGGCGATATCCGCTCGTTTGAGCTGACAAGGGCCGAGAGCAAAAAAGACTGTCTTGTTTTAAATTACAAGAAAAAATGACGGTCAGCGTGAAAGCTCATTTGCCTGAGTGGAGATTAATATGGATGATATTCTGATAAAAATACTTGTATGCTTTATCGCAGGCGCCGGCGCGGGTATCGGAACCGGCTTTGCCGGTATGAGTGCCGCCGCGGTGATAGGCCCCATGCTCGCAACCTTTCTGGGCATTCCTGCCTACGATGCTGTGGGAATCGGACTTATCAGCGACGTTTTGGCAAGCCTTGTCAGCGCTTATACCTACAAAAAAAGCGGAAATTTGGATGTAAAAAACAGCCTGCCGTTGCTTGTCAGCGTGCTTATCGTGACGATGATAGGAAGCTTTGCGGCAAGCTTCCTTCCCGAGCGGGCAATGAACGGCACGATGCAGATAGCCTTGATCTTTATCGGCTTGCGCTTTCTTTTGAAGCCCGTCAACAAAACGAGAGAGCAGTTGGAAAAAAGCTCTCCGAAGGGCAGACTGATCAAGGCCATCGTCGGCGGCGTGTTCGTAGGCTTTATCTGCGGCTTTGTGGGCGCGGGCGGAGGAATGATGCTTTTGCTTGTCCTAACCTCCTTCCTCGGGTATCCCATGCATCTTGCGGTCGGCACAAGCGTGTTCATTATGGCCTTCACGGCACTGACCGGCGGCGTCAGCCATTTTATGATCGGAGGCCTCCCCGACCTTCCTTGCCTTGCGCTGTGCGTTGTGTTTACCCTGATATGGGCAAGGATCGCCGCGATAATCGCAAACAGAGCCAAGGCCGAGACCTTAAACCGCGCGGTCGGCATTGTGATGATCGCCACGAGCGCCGTTATATTGGCGGTAAATTATCTTTAAAACTTAAACGGGAGTTGTTTGTTTTTATGAAATACAAAATAAACAAAGAGTTTTTCCCTTTTTCGCACTTCACTCCGCCCATAAGCGAAAAATTCCTCGCAATGGCCGTGCCGCATATGAAAACTCCGAAATTTATGTATAGGGATAAGGAGCTGACGGTCAGCCGTCACAGGATCAAAAGCTATGACGGAGAGGGTGTCGAGTGCTTTCTTATGTCCCCTGCGGGCATTGGCGAAAATGCGCCCTGTCTTGTCTATATCCACGGCGGTGGCTTCGTGCTGGCGGCGGCGGGGTATCACTATAAAAACGCCATGCGATATGCCAAGGAGGTTGGCTGTCGGGTGGTGTTCGTCAATTATCGCCTTGCGCCCGAGCATCCCCATCCCGTGTTTTTCGAGGATTGCTATGCCGCATTGCGCTGGGCGTACGGAAACGCAAAAAGGCTCGGCATAGACCCCGACCGCATCGGCATCGGCGGCGACAGCGCGGGCTCGGCTCTTGCGGTCGGCGTGTGTATGATGGCCAGAGACAGAAAGCATCCCGTGAAGCTCGCCTTCCAGATGCTGCCGTACCCGTTCCTCGACGCCCGAAACGACAGCGAGTCCTGCAAAAGATTTACCGATACGCCTATGTGGAATTCGGTCCTTTCGTCGCGAATCGCGCCTATGACGAAGGCCGACAGAAGCCGCCCCGATTACGTATATTATTCCCCCGTGGAGGCCGAGATCTTTGAGGGCTTGCCCACGGCGTATATCGAAACGGCGGAGTTCGACTGCCTCCACGATGACGGCATTCTCTACGCCGAAAAGCTCCGCGCGGCGGGCGTGGACGTTACCCTCAACGAAACGCGCGGCACGATGCACGGCTTTGATATCGTGCAAAAAGCAGACACCACGCAAAAGGCACTAAGAGCACGGATCGAGTTTATGAAAAAGGCGTTTTCACGGGACCTTTAAAGTGGAATCATACCTTGAATTGAAATCAAAGTAACAAACCGAGAAAGGGGCTTTAGTATGTTTGGATTTATAAGAAGGCTAAGAATAAAAAGATATACGAGAGATGTCTTAAATTACATAAAAATATTCTATATAGATGAGTCGCAAATCAGAAGGCCGACCGATCAGCCACCAAAGTTTCAGGTTAAAAAAAGCACGTGTGAGCCCCAAGTCAAATTCAGCATTTCGGAGGAGCCGATAGCTCAACCGAAGCCGTCTCCGATCGCCAAGCCCGACCAAAGGGTCGAGACCGTTAAGCACGACATAGCGGAGGACCCGATAGATCCGCCGACCAAGCCGCAAACGGAGGCGCCCTCAAGAAAGCCGTATGAGATCCAACCGAACATTTTGACCCGATACTCCGATCGGTATGACTACGGCTCTGTCAGCCAGGCAATGAAACAGAGGCTTGATCAAAACGTCATAGAGGTCATAAGAGAGCTTGAACGCGTCAGAAACATGACCTTCGTTGACGCGATCGTCTCGTACATAGACAAAAGAGGTCTGCGGGATTCCGATGTATATAAGGCCGCAAACATTGACCGCAGGCTTTTCTCCAAGATGATGTCCGACAGAAATTACAAGCCCTCAAAGGATACCGCCATTTCGATAGCCATCGGACTGCGGCTGGATATAGATCAGACTGCCGATCTTTTATCCCGAGCCGGCTACGTGCTCTCACACAGCAGTCAAAGGGATATAGTTATTGAATATTTTATCAGGGAGCGCGTGTATAAAATTTACGATATAAACGACGTGCTCTATGCCATCGGTCAAAAGGTAATCGGCGGATAAATTTTTTGAATTCAATAAAAATGTCGCATTAAAGGCGACCAATTCATGCCGTTTACGGTGTATAATCTTCCTGCAGAGTGCGGGAGATCCGACGTAAATGCTTGATTTGGTCGCCGTTTTTCTCACTCGGCGTATCTTCGCGCGCTTTGCAAATTCAGAGAAAGAGCTTTCAGAACGAAAGCCACGGGTGACGAACATGAAGATATTGAACAGTGGAACGCGCTATCAGATATACGACAGCAGCATAAGGACCTACGATTCTCTGCCTCCGTATACCTACGCCGTCGGCTTCAGCAAAGAGGAGGGATGCTTTCTGATACGTAGAGAGGATATGTGCGTATCGGAAAAAACCTACGGAGTTCACAGAGAAAAGGCCGATAAGGTCATGCGCTCGTTTGAGAGCTTTGAGAGAAATCTCGGAGTTATACTGAGCGGTGACAAGGGCATCGGAAAATCGATGTTTGCAAAGATACTGTGCGTGAATGCTGTTGAAAACGGGCTGCCCGTCGTGGTGGTAGACGAAAGCTATCCGGGCATCGCACGGTTCATCGAGAGCATAGATCAGGAGTGCCTCGTTTTGTTTGACGAGTTCGACAAAACCTTCCGCTCCACGCGGGACAACGACGATCAGGCCAAGCTCCTGAGCCTGTTTGACGGCACGGCGGGCGGCAAGAAGCTGTTCGTGGTAACCTGTAACGAGCTTTACGGCCTGAATAATTACATAGTCAACCGCCCCGGCAGATTCCACTATCATTTCAGATTCGACTATCCCTCTCCTGAAAACGTAAGGGAATACCTTGAGGACAAGCTGAATCCCAAGTATTTCGGCGAGATAGACAAGGTGATCGAATTTTCGCGCAAGATCAGCCTGAATTATGACTGCCTGCGCGCCATAGCCTTTGAGCTGAACAGCGGCAACAGCTTTGCCGATGCCATTGCCGACCTTAACATAATGACAACGGAGGAAGAGGAATACAGGGTTTATCTTTTCTTTGAGAATGGAAAGAGCCTCCACAATCTTCGATTCAGCACGAACCTTTACGACTACGACGGTTCTATGACCTATATACGGTTCTACGACAACGACGGCAATTTCGTGCTGGATGCACACTTTGACAAGGGCTCTGTAACCTACGATATAGCAAGGGGTAAGGTCGTAATTCCTGCGGAGGGCATCAAGATAAACAAGAAAAACGACGACGATGATGACGATTACTTCGACGATAACGATGACAGTGCCGAGGTGTCTTCCGCCGGTTCGCCATCCTTCCGCGGAGTTAAGGTAACGTATATGAGCTTTGCAAAGCGCCGCCCCAAGAGCCTTCACTACGCCGTCTGACCGAGACGGGTATAACAGGAATTTAAAATATATGCCGCACAGGCAGAAGGAGATTAATATGGCAAATTTTCTTGAAAATTACGGACTGGGCTTTATCGATGATGACGATGATGCCGTTATGGGGCTTCTCGGATACGCCGCGCAGGAGGGAAAAGCCAAGACCGGATACTACGGAGCACCTTACATATTCAAATCCATGGGCAATTTTGAGCTTTGGGTCAAGACCGAGATCCGAGAGGAGCAAAAAAGCCTGAATGTAGTGGGCTTTGACACGCATTGCGGCGGAACGTGCGTGTGGAAAATGAAATACTCGGGTATAGACGTAACCCCGAAGGATGCATCAAAGCTTGAGCGTGCGTTGATTTTTAACGGTACAGAGGAGAACGCCGGGATCCTTCCCATAGACGTTATTTCTGCAGATGTCCTTCCAAGCTTCCTTGCAGGTGATGAGATGGAGCTTCAGGTGGTTGCTTTGCCGTTGAGTATAGGCTATTATGAGAATGAGGATGAGTACGCCGAAGCTCAGCCTAAAAATGAGAATGGCGAAACGTGGTTGGCCGCAGTAGGATCCTTGCTTCCCGTTTCCTTCCTCGTTAACCACGCTCCGTCGAAGTATGAGGAAGGCAAGCGCTATGAAAACGATGCGCACGTTCATTTCGCTGCAAGGGTGAAGGAGCTCTATCACGGCACGGTGGAGCTTAACGGTGAAAAAATGAATATGTTTATCAGATGCATAGCTGAAACAAATTTCGGACTGCTCGAGTTTGACCACACTTTGGAGCAGGTCGATGAGAATATGAGGGAGAAGATCAAGGTGGGCTCCATTATCAGCGGCGTTTGCATAATATCGGGAGACGTGGCGATCAAGGAATACAATAAAGGCTTTGTCCGGGACTTCGAGCACAATCTCAGGCTTGTCCGATATACGGTGATGGAGGGAGACCCGGAGCGATTGAGGTTCGTTTTAAAAGATGATTCCGTTTGTGTGTGCGACGGCTCCGTGCTGGCGGGAAAGCAGGCTGTGATTGATTTCGTTAAAAATATACAGGCCGAGCGCAAGTCGAAATATTCGGCAGATCTTGTGACGGTGACGGCTGTGAACGCTGGATGTGCCGAGTATCCCATCGGCACTCGGTGCGTAGGGCTGAGGGAGTCCGAAAAGGATGAGTATGATTGCACGGTCTTCGTTTCGACAGATGAAGACGGAATGATCACGAAGCTCGAGTTCTGTACGGGCAACCGATATACTTTTGAATATAACGGTTAATTGCAAACTAAACAGGCAAGAAATGGCGAAGGTTACGTCCTTCGCCATTTTTTATATTATGTAGTTGAAAACCCGGTGATTTTATGTTATAATGAATCTGTATAGCCAATAAACAGCAGGACCGTATTGCGGTCTTCGAAGAAGACGCACAACGGAACGTCCGATATATAAGCGGGTCAAGCCCGACGTAAGGAGGAAAAATATGAATAACATTACAAAGCGCGGTCTTGCGCTGATGCTGGTGCTGGCATCGCTCGTGTCATGCGTTTGCATCGTCAGCTTTAATTCGGTAGCCGCCGATTTTTCGTACACCTACGGCGGAGGCTACATATACAACTGGGGAACCCGCGGCGAGGCGGCGATCTTTTTGTCGCCCAACGCCGAAAAATTCTATGACACACGGAGCTCGTATGAGGTGTTATCCTCGTATTCGGGCGGCACGGGCGTGTCCGATGCGCCGAAGAGCGATCTCTATTATGAGCTCCAGCGGCTGATGAAGAACGCCCAGACCTACACCACGAGCTACGAAGCGACAAAATCTCTTTATAAATACACCGACTGTCAGGGTGGCGGCGGCAAGATCTCGTCCTTCTATTCGGGCAACCCCATCGGCCCTTCTTGGGACGGTGGCTGGAACCGCGAGCACACCTGGCCCAACAGCAAGGGCCTCGGCGGCAACGACGAGAACGATATTATGATGCTTCGCCCCACCTCCACTAGCGAAAACTCTTCCCGCGGCAACACGGCCTACGGAGAGAGCGCGGGATATTATCATCCCAACAGCGAGTCGGGCGGTAAGTACGATCTCCGCGGCGACGTGGCGCGTATTTTCCTCTACGTTTACGTCCGTTGGGGCAACGTCAACGGTAACGGCAGCTACTCGACATGGGGCAAGAGCGGAGTAATGGAGAGCGTGGACGTCCTGCTCGACTGGATGGAGGCCGACCCCGTGGACACATGGGAGCTCGGCCGCAACGATTCGGTCGAGTCCATAACCGGCACGCGAAACGTGTTCGTCGACTACCCCGAGCTGGCCTTTCTGCTTTTCGGTGCGGAGATCCCGAGCGATATGGTAACTCCCTCGGGCAAGGCAGGGCAGACCTGCGACCACAATAATTTCGGCGCGGGTGTCACTGTTACCGCCACCTGCACGTCGGGCGGTTACACCCTCTACACCTGCAAAACCGCAGGCTGCGGATATTCTTACAGAACCAATATTACCGAAGCGACGGGCCACAGCTACGTCGGCGGCAAATGCAGTGCTTGCGGCGAGGCCGAGCCCGAAGTTCCCGCCACACCCACCTACGTGACCGAGATCAAGACGGGCGTACCATACAAGCTGGGATTCTTGCAGGAGAGCAGGGGCGCGGAGTATTATTTCACGGGCACGATGTCGAACTACTACGGTGCCACGTCCACCGATTTTGATCAGGGCGTTGACGTGTACGTCGAAGCGGTGAGCGGCGGCTACCGCCTGTATTTCAAGGATTCGGGCGGACAGAAGCAGTACATAAATCTGGTTCTCAGCGGCACTCACTATAATTTTACTTACAGTACCTCGCCCACGTCGGTCTTCACGTGGGATCAGACGAAGCACGCCTTTTACACCACCGTGTCGGGCGAGATCTGCTATATGGGCACCTACGGCAGCTACTATACCGTCAGCGTTCTGCGCTCATCGATGTACAAGGAGACCGATTATATAGCCCGTATGTACACGTTTGAGAGCGGCGAGGAGCCCGACGGTACCTGCACTCACAGCTATAAGTCGACCGTAACGGCACCCACCTGCACGTCGGGCGGCTTCACCACGTACACCTGCTCACTCTGCGGCCACAGCTATAAGGACAGCGAAACGGCCGCCCTCGGCCACAGCTACGTCGGGAATAAATGCAGCGTTTGTGACGCCGTCAAGGTAACGTCCGAGAAGGTGAATATCAGCTTTGCCGACACGTCAAACCGTACCTCGCTCAACACAAACCTGCAGATCTGGGCGCAGAACGGCATCACCGTCACGAATAACAAGGCAAAATCCTCCGTCGACGTGAAGGATCACAGCAACCCCGCGCGCTTTTACGCGGGCTCGGACGTCATTATCGCGGGGCAGGGAATCACCAAGCTTGAGATAAACTGTGCGGGTCTTTCCGACAAATACGTGGCGGGCTGGTTGGAGGTTCCCGAGGGAGCCGTGGCCACAAACAGCGGCGGCGTTATTACAGTCACCTTCGCCTCTCCCGTTGACAGCGTCACTTATACCAACCTGTCCGCGCAGTGCCGCGCGTACGACATAACCGTTTATTGCGAATCGGCCGCGCCCGAGCATCAGTACAACGAGTACGGCTACTGTGAGCATTGCCAGGTCAATATCAGCGGCGCGTCGGTCACTCTCGGCCGCGACCTCACTATGAATTATTCGGTCGACCTTATGGATGCGGAGCTCAAAGCAAGCCTTAACCGCATCTCAATGCGGTTCACAATGAACGGCAAGACCGCGACAGTGGCCCTCGATAAGACCCAAAAGACCGACGAAGGCCACTACGTATTCTCCTTTGAGGGTATAGCCCCCCAATGTATGGCCGATAATATTGCCGCCGAGCTGATGCTTGACGGGAAGGTCATCGCGGCTGTTGACGAATACAGCGTCAAGGCCAACGCCGAAACTCTCCTCGCCCTCTATCCCGACAACGGGGAACTGAAGCAGCTGGCGGTGGATATGCTCACCTACGGCGCGGCGGCGCAGATCTATAAGGATCATAACGTGAACAGCCTTGCAAATCGGGATCTCACGGGCGAGTATGAGCCCTCCGAGACCCTGCCCGCCGGGAGCCTGATGACAATGACGCAGTCTGCAAGCAACACCGTGAAGTTCAAGGCGGCACACGTCTGGTTCGATAACGTCAACAGGATCGGCGTCACCCTCTCGACCGCGGAGGGCGTGAAGCTGCTCGTCAACGGCCGGCAGGTCGAGCTGACTGGCGAGACCTATTACACCGAGGCCATCTACGCCACCGACTTCGGTAAGGTCTACACCTTCGAGCTCTACGAGGGCAATACCCGCGTTCAGACCCTCACCTACAGCGTCGCCGATTACGTCTACGCTATGATGAATAAGACCGACGGCGAGGGCAACCTGACCGAAATGGCCGAGCTGGCCCGCGCGCTCTACCGCTACGGCGTGTCGGCGGCCGCGTACAGAAGCACGCAGTCTTAAAGGGGGATGACTATGTATAACGAAAAGAAAAAGAAGTACGAACAGCCCACGGCCAACCTCCTCGCGTTCATGCCCGAGGATATCGTCACCACCAGCAACGGCTTCGCAGGTGAGGACCAGTGGCTGGATACCGAGGGCGGGGAGCAACAATAATTTTTGGAGGAGAAACGAATGACAGCTTGCATAGAAGGCTTGCTTGAGCTTTGCAGAAAGCAGCCCTTTGACGTTGACGAAATCCAAGGCTTCATCAAAAGCAATAATATGAGTAGCGAGGACGTGACCCGCGCGGTATTGAAGCTGTGCGATGAAGGTATGTTCTCTTATAAAGATTATTTAGACGAACATGGAAAAGAACCTCAGCCGGGCGATTTGTGTACTTATAATTGGGAGCTGTTATTCAACGTTCTGATGGATAACGGCTTGGATGCAAGTCTTGTGATTCCGGAGCGCGGGTTTATAAGTGAAAACGTGCTTTCCTCCATCAGATATTTTGACGACGGAGATCTTGGTGCAAGAATTTTGCGGAATATTTTATCAAAAGGCTTTTCTCCCGATATCCGGATCGATCATATGACCCTCTTTGAGGAGGTGGACGATAATCTTATGACGGATATCGGTATGGATCTTTATAATCACAAGTGGCAGCTTGACAACGCCTTCCGCTTTTGGTTGGTGCTCGTCGGATTCGGCGGAGTGCTTAGGAGCGGTAAGCTTCCTGTTGATATGTGCGACGGTTACTCTCCGCAAATTTTCAAAAAGTTTGAAAAATTTGACTATGATATTGTTCGGTTCGACCGCGATTTTGAGCTGAGGATCATAGAAAAGGAGACGAATACTCTTGTGGCTACCGCCTGACGTCAGAAAAGAGAATTAGAGTCAAAACGAAAGATCGGAGATTCATCGAATCTCCGATTTTTGCTTTGCGATCACATTTGACATCGCTCCGTCTTTGTGATATAATGGTTTCAGAATAAATTATTTGAGGCAGCGTGAAAGCTCATTTGCCAAAATGGGTAGTGTATCTGTTCACGCAAGGCAAAAACGCTTTCGGATCAAAGATCCGATCCGCAATGCGGACGCGTTTTTTAAAATTTTATGTGCCGCCACCGGGCGGAGGAATGGAGATCAATATGCACGAAAAACGGTTTGGTAAAAAAGAATGGCTGGTTCTCGTTCTCTTCGGACTCATCGGGCAGATCGCCTGGTCTGTGGAGAATATGTACTTCAATCTCTTCGTCTTTGAGACGGTGGCGCCGTCCCTGAACACCGTAACTCTGATGGTTCAGCTCAGCGGCATCGTGGCGACCCTCGCCACCCTCGTGGCGGGAACGCTCTCCGACAAAGTCGGCAACCGCAGGAGCTTTATCTCTTGGGGCTACGCCATCTGGGGCGTGACCGTTGCACTCTTCGGCTTTTTGTCCCCCGAGCTTACACAAAGCCTGCTCGGCTGCGGACTCGGCAAGGCCGTTTCTATAACTCTCGTGGCCGTCGTGGTGGCAGACTGCGTTATGACCCTCTTCGACTCCACGGCCAACGACGCCTGCTTCAACGCTTGGGTCACCGATAATACCGAAAGCTCCTTCCGCGGCAAGGTTGAGGGCGTCCTTTCGATTTTGCCCCTGCTGGCCATGCTCATAGTCGCAGGCGGCTTCGGCATCATCGTCGAGATGGTGGGCTACCCCGCCGTTTTCCTCGGCCTCGGCGCCGTCATCTCGGTCTGCGGTATCTGCGGCATATTCACGCTCAAGGACAGCCCGAGCCTGCGGCGCAGCGGCGGCTTTAAGGATATACTCTACGGCTTCCGCCCGAGCGTTGTCAAGGGAAACGCGCCCCTTTATGTGACCCTTTGCCTCGTCCTCGTCTACGGCATCGCTTGCCAGATCTTTATGCCATATCTCATAATTTATATGAAGACCTACCTCGGATTTTCCGTTATTGAGTACAGCATCGTTTTCGGCGCCGCCATCATCCTCGGCGCGGCGGTAAATCTCTATCTGACGAGACTTTCGGACAAAAAGAACAAGCAGACAATGCTTTATTTCGCCTCGGCAATCTTCGCCGCGGGACTTCTCGGAATGTATTTCGCCAAGGGCGTCGGCAAGACGGTCTGCCTTATCACCTTCGGCCTCGGCGGCTTCGTGATGATCACAGGATATATTCTCATCTCCGCCCTGTGCGGCTCGCTGGTGCGTGACTACACCCCCGAGGGCGAGGTCGGCAAGCTGCAGGGCGTGCGAATGGTCTTCAGCGTGCTCATACCCATGATCGCAGGTCCCATGATAGGCAACGGAATAAACGCCGCGCGAAACATCCCCCTGGCCGATATGGGCTCGGCCGACGTTATGACGACCCGGTATATCCCCGCCCCCGAAATATTCCTCGCAGGCTCGCTCTGCGCGCTCCTTATGTTCGCCCTCATCCCCGTCCTCAAGAGGATATCGAAGAAAACAACCAAGAAATTTTGAAGATTGCTATGGCGCAACCTGCCGTTGACCTTTGCGCCTCGCCCGAGGACTTTTAAAAGAGCGAGAACGCTGTCGTCACGTCGCGCGATAGCGACGGACGGGATGAACGGACAGCAACAGACAGTTGCTTGCCAAGCGCGGCTGATCGTGATATAATGTGATCACAGTATATAAGGCGGTGATTTTATGGAAACAAAGGATATTATTCTTGAACTCAGAACGAAAAAAGGACTCTCGCAGGAGGCTCTTGCCGAAAAGGTGTTCGTAACGCGCCAGGCGGTGTCCCGCTGGGAGAACGGAGAGACGGTGCCGAACACCGAAACGCTGAAGCTTCTCTCAAAAGAGCTTGACGTGTCGATCAATACGCTTCTCGGCTCGCCGCGTCAGCTGATCTGCCAATGCTGCGGTATGCCCCTTGAGGATGCTAACATCAGCAAAGAACCCGACGGCTTTTTCAACGAGGAATATTGCAAGTGGTGCTATGCCGACGGCAATTTCTGTTATACAAGTCTTGAAGAGCTGACCGATTTCTTGGTCGGCCATATGTCCAATGAAAATTGGCCGGCTGAAGCGGCAAGAGCTTATTTTGACGAGCATCTTCCCAAGCTCAATTATTGGAAACGCTATGCGGAGCTTGGCGGTGATGAAAATTTTAGAAAATTTAAA
>JAFTOB010000017.1 GCA_017451545.1 Clostridia bacterium
AGTGTGGCTTGCAGTAATGCTTCGCATAACTGCGCCGGAGAGGGCTTTTTTACCCTCTCAGTCGCTTCGCGCCAGCTCTCCCAAAGGGAGAGCCATTGCCTTAACCGCTTCCAAAGTTGGTTGCAATAAAACCTGTTTGAACCCTTCAAACTCCGATTTATCGGTCTCTTCACCGCTTGAAATTACATATCGTACAAACCTAACACCGTAGGGGCGTCACTTTGTGCGCCCGTTCATCGAACAAATTTATCTGTAGGGGAGGGGTCTCCCCTCCCGTGGAGAATGTCTTGGTTTGCGGGAGGGGGAACCCCTCCCCTACAAAAATTCGATGATGTCTTGCCTTCAAACTTCGATTTATCGGTGCCATCATTATTCATTTTTAAAAAAGCTCCGCCCGAGGCCTGCGGCCTCGGGCGGAGAAAATGATCATTATTCAAGCTCAAACGCGCCGGTATAGAGCTTATAGTAGGTTCCCCTCTCGGCTATGAGCTTATCGTGGCTGCCGCGCTCGATGATGCGGCCGTGGTCAAGCACCATTATAACGTCGGAGTTCTTGACCGTCGAAAGTCTGTGCGCGATGACAAAGACGGTTCTACCCTTCATCAGCGCGTCCATTCCCTTTTGCACGATCTCCTCGGTCATGGTATCGATGGAGCTTGTGGCCTCGTCAAGGATCATAACGGGCGGGTCTGCCACCGCCGCGCGGGCGATGGAAATAAGCTGACGCTGACCCTGGGAAAGTCCCGCGCCGCCGCCCGTGAGCATTGTGTTATAGCCGTCGGGCAGCATACGGATAAATCCGTCGGCATTGGCGAGCTTCGCGGCGGCGATGCAGTCCTCATCGGTGGCATCCAGACGGCCGTAGCGCAGATTCTCCATAACAGTTCCCGTAAACAGGCTAACGTCCTGGAGCACCACGCCCAGCGAGCGGCGAAGATCGTCCTTCTTTATCTTATTGATGTTGATGCCGTCGTATCTGACCTTACCGTCGGCAAGATCATAGAAGCGGTTGATCAGATTGGTAATGGTGGTCTTACCCGCCCCCGTGGCGCCCACCAGCGCAACCTTCTGACCCGGCTCGGCGTATAGCCTGATGTCCTCAAGCACCAGCTTTTCGCCGTCGTAGGAGAAGTCCACGTTGTCAAAGACGATATCTCCCTGCATCTTGGTGTAGGTAACGGTTCCCTCGGCCTTGTGGGGGTGCTTCCACGCCCACATTCCCGTGTGCTCGGGAACCTCCACGATCTCGCCGTCCACCTCACGCGCGTTGACGAGAGTAACGTAGCCCTCGTCGGCCTCGGGCTCCTCGTCGAGCATCGTAAAGATACGGTCGGCACCCGCAAGCGCCATAATAATGGAGTTGGTCTGCTGGGAGAGCTGGGAGATCTGCTGTGTGAACTGACGGGTCATACCCATAAAGGCGGCAACGATGGCAACGTCAAGCACCGTCTCGCCCGTGAAGATACCCGCGAGGGAGGGGTTGAAGATGCCGCTGATGACCACGGCTCCGCCCACGAAGGCGGTGAGCACGTAAAGCACGTTACCGATATTACCCATAATGGGCATCATAATATTGGCAAAGCGGTTTGCCTTTGTGGCATCGTCGCAAAGCTGACCGTTGATCTCGTCAAAGTCCTTTTTCGACTGCTCCTCGTGGCAGAAGACCTTAATGACCTTCTGTCCGTTCATCATTTCCTCAACGAAGCCCTCGGTGCGGCCTATGGAGCGCTGCTGCTTCATAAAATATTTTGCCGAGTTGCCGCCGATAAACTTTGTGACGAAGCTCATTGCAATAACGCCGACGATGACCACCAGCGTGAGCCAAAGGCTGTAAGACAGCATAACGGCGAAGAGCACAACGACGGTCAAGATCGACTGGAACATTGCGGGCAATGATTGCGAGACGAGCTGACGGAGAGTGTCTATATCGTTGGTGTAGTGTGACATCACGTCGCCGTGATTGTGAGTATCGAAATACTTGACGGGCAGGCTCTGCATATGGTTGAACATACGTCTCCGCATCGTGTAGAGGAAGCCCTGTGTGATGATCGCGCCGAGGCGCGTGTGGAAGAAGGCGGCGAGAAGGCCGATGACGTAAATGCAAAGCATAATGCCAACCGAGGTCAGAATGATCGGCATCATTTTCTCAAGTGCGTCGGCGGGGGTCATTCCCTGCTTTCTGATAAGGTCCAGACCGTCGTTCATTATGCGTACCATCTGGTTGATATAAATGGCGGGGGCAACGCTGACGAGAGCAAAGACAGCAATGAGCACGTACTTTACGATCAGCATTCCCTTGTAATCCTCAAAGAGGCACTTGAGAACTCGCTTGAAGGTGCCCTTTTTGGCCTTGGGGCGGCCGTGACCGCCGGGTCCTCCCGGACCGCCGGGGCGTCTCATTTTTCCGTTATTCATTATCCGAGCCTCCCTTCGTCTGGGAATGGAATACGTCGCGGTACATTTCGCTGGTCCGCATCAGCTCCTCATGAGAGCCGACGGCGCCGATCTTACCGTCATCCATCATAATGATAACGTCGGAGTCCTGAACCGAGGCGATGCGCTGCGCGATGATAAACTTGGTGGTGCCGGGGATCTCCTCGCGGAAGGCCTTGCGGATCATAGCATCGGTCTTGGTGTCGACCGCCGAGGTCGAGTCGTCAAGGATGAGCACCTTCGGCTTTTTCAGCAACGCGCGTGCAATGCAGAGACGCTGCTTCTGGCCGCCCGACACGTTGGTGCCGCCCTGCTCGATGTAGGTATCGTATTTATCGGGCATATTCTGAATGAATTCGTCGGCCATAGCCAGCTTGCAGATGCGCTCAAGCTCCTCGTCGGTGGCATCGGGATCGCCCCAACGGAGGTTTTCCTTGATAGTGCCCGAGAAGAGCAGATTCTTTTGCAGAACCACCGACACGCCGTTGCGCAGAACGTCGAGATCGTAATCTCGTACGTCCACGCCACCCACCTTGACCGAGCCTGCGGTGGCGTCGTAAAGACGGGGAATGAGGCTGATGAGTGTGGATTTGGACGAGCCGGTGACACCGAGGATTCCCACGGTCTGACCTGACTTTATGTGCAGATTTATATTCTCAAGTGCGTACTTTTCGGCCTTCTGATTGTATTTGAAGGACACGCCCTCAAAGTCCACGTCGCCGTTCTCGAGAGTCATAACGGGGTTCTCGGGGCTCTTTAGCGTGCTTTCCTCGTTCAGCACCTCGGCGATACGGTTGGCCGCCTCGATGGCCATTGTGACCATAACGAAGATCATGGATACCATCATCATGCTCATCATGATCTGCATAGAGTAGGTCAGCATACCCGACAGAGTTCCCACCTTGATGAGACCCGACTCGTTTGTGCCGATGACCGTGGTGGCGCAGACGAAGGAGATGACCAGCATTGCCGTGTAGATGCAGAACTGCATAATGGGTGTGTTGAGGGCAAGGAGCTTGTCGGCGCGTTCGAAATCGCGGCGTACCTCATCGGAGGCGCGGTCGAACTTTGCGCGCTCATAGTCCTCGCGGACGAAGGATTTCACCACACGCATACCGCGGATGTTTTCCTGAACCGACTCGTTGAGCTTATCGTATTTCTTGAAGATCTTCTTGAAAAGGGGACGGGCCCTGGAAATAATGAAGAAAAGTCCGAAGCCCAAAACGGGGATAATGCCCGCGAAGAGCCAGGCCAGCGAGCCGCCCAGCTGAATGGACATAACCGACGAAATGATCAGCATCAGCGGGCAGCGAATGGCGGTTCTGATGATCATCATATAGGCCATCTGAACGTTTGACACGTCGGTGGTCAGACGGGTGACAAGGCTGGGGGTGGAGAACTTATCGATGTTCTCGAAGGAGAAGCCCTGAATTTTGTAGTAGACGTCATGGCGCAGATTCTTTGCAAAGCCGCAGGACGCGATAGAGCAGAAATGCGCCGACAGCGCGCCGAAGGTCATGGACAGCGCGGCTAAGAAGAAGAGCATCAGACCGTAGACGAGTATGACCTCGAGCCTCAGCTCGGTCATTGCGGTGTCGTAGCCCAAGATGTTATAAATGATTTTTGTGAGGAATCCCTCGGTGCTTCCCTCGCTTGCGTTGATGTAGTTGATCAACTGAGCGGTAAGATAGGGGATACAGCACTCGACCAGCACCTCAAGCGCGATAAATATAGGCGCGAGAAGCGACGGCCGCTTGTATTCCCTGATGCAGGAAACCATTCGTTTGAAAGTTGACATTAAACCCTCCGTTTCGCCGCCTCGTGGCGGCATAAATATTTATTGAAAACGCGGCCGCCTTGCGGATCGGATCTCCGATCCGAAAGTGTTTTCGTCTTGCGTGAACAGTTCACTTGCCGTTATGGAAAGTAAACCTTCACGCTACCGTCCTCTGCGGGGCGTATTATTCCTTTTCCATATTCGCCACCATACGGTCGATGTAGCCGCGCAGGGTGGCAAGCTCCTCGGGCGTGAAGCCGTCGGTCAGCTTTTTTTCGGTGCGAACGGCGTTTTCGTCCATCATCGAAACGAGCTCCAGCGACCGCTCGGTCAGCTTCAACTCACGCAGTCGCGCATCGTGGGCGGCGTTTTCGCGAACTATGAAGCCCTTTTTCTCCATAAGGATAATGACCTTCGAGGTGGTCGAGCGGGTGATGCCGAACTCGCGCTCGATATCCCGCTGATACACGGGGCGGTCGGCGTTGCGCGCCATATAAGCGATGATCCAGCCGTTGGTGCCCGTAATATCGTCGATCTGCTTTTTGGTGCAGGAATTATCCACGTGCCGCCTTATCATATTGTTAAGCACGCGGAGCCTGTGACCCACGTGGTTGCTTCTGTCCAATCTTTTCAAGCGCTCACCTCCCGAAAATTTGTACGCCATCGTACATTTTAACACAGGAAATTATACTCACTTTCAGGAAAAAAGTCAAGGGGCGCGCGCGCTTATTTACAATATGTTTAAAAAATTCTTTTCTCGCGCCGCCCTTGTAAAATCGGGAAAAATGTGCTATAATTGACACAGTAAATTTTCGGAGAATTTTATGAAGGTCGTACTTTTCGCGCTCAACAGCTCATACAGCCATACAAATCTCGCCATACGTTGCCTGCGCCCGCCCCTTGAATCGGGCGGCTTTGACGTGCGTGTCAAGGAGGGCAACCTGCGCGACACCGACGGCGCGCTGCTGGATATTCTGGCCGCGGAGGGCGGCGATATTTACGGCTTTTCCTGCTATATCTGGAATATCGACGCCACGCTTTCGTTAGCTTCAGACCTGAAAAAGCTCCTGCCACGCGCAAAAACGATCCTCGGCGGCCCCGAGGTATCATATGATGCCGAGCGTTTTGACGGTCTCGGATTTATCGATCACATCGTCTGCGGCGAGGGCGAAGAGGCAATGGCCGCGCTCTGCCGCGACCTGCGGGACGGAAAAGTGCCGCCGCGCGTCATAAAAAGCGAATCCCACGGGCTCACCGAGGGCGTCCTCTACCGCGAGGGCGAGACCGACCGTCGGCTTTTTTACTACGAATCCTCCCGCGGCTGTCCCTATTCCTGCGCCTACTGCCTTTCCTCGGCCACGTCGGGGGTCATTGCCAAGTCCGCCGAGCAGACACTTGACGAGCTTTACGAATTTGAGCGGTTCGGCGGCGATATTACCGTCAAGCTGGTGGACCGAACCTTTAATTTCGACAAAAAGCGGGCTAATGCCGTCTGGCGCGGCCTGCTCGACGAAAAATACACGAAGAAATATCATTTTGAGATCTGCGCCTCCCTCCTTGATGAGGAGAGCTTCGATCTCCTCTCGCGCTTTCCTTCGGGCAAGGTTCAGCTTGAGGTGGGGCTTCAGAGCGTAAACGCAAATACCCTTGCCTCCTGCGCGAGGCACATCGACCCCGAATCGGTGCTGACCGCCTGCCGAAGGATAACAGATATGGGCAACGTGCATCTGCACCTTGATCTGATCTGCGGCCTGCCCGGCGACAGTTTCGACTCGGTGGGCGAGGCCTTCGACCGCGCCTATTCGGCCTGCTCTCTGCTTCAGGTGGGCTTTCTCAAGCTCCTTTGCGGCACCGCTCTGCGCCGCGACGCCGACGCGCTGGGTATAAAATACCGCGACCGCGCGCCCTACGAGGTGCTGTCCACCCCCGATATCGGCTATTTTGAGCTTCGCCGTCTCCACGAGATCTCGGATCTTTTGGAGCGCTACCGCGACGGCGGCGGATTTGGCGAGACCCTTGCCTACGGCGTGTCGCTTTCGGGCTCGCCCTTCGGATTTTTCTGCGGACTTGAGCGACATATTTCAGAACGCGACGGCCGCCCCATCCGAAAGATCGGGCAGAATGACGCCTACCGTCTGCTTTATTCTTATATCGCGAGCCTCGACGGCTGTGAAATCGACCGCCTTGATACCCTGCTTCACGCCGATTACGCCCGAAGCGAGGTGCGACGGGTGGCGGGGTTTAAGATTTCGCCTGCGGCGAAGTAATATTCGTCCTGCGGACGAGTGAAATTTCGCCTTCGGCGAAGTGAAATGTGCGTGGCACGTGAAATACGCTTCGCGTGTGAAATATTTCCTTTGGAAATGTAAAGGAAGAAAATCGTTCCGATTTTCGATTTTATTGGAATTAGACAGACCGACAAATCGGAATTTGAAGGGTTCAAACAGGTTTCACCATAATCGCAAAACTACCCATCACAGGTATCTCGCCCCTACCCCTCGGGGGGCGCGAGGGGTCGACCGCTTTTGCGGTCGGGGGAG
>JAFTOB010000018.1 GCA_017451545.1 Clostridia bacterium
AAATCGGAGTTTATTTGAAAGAGTTTTTTCGAGAACCTTCTTGCAAGAAGGTTCTCGAGCTCTCCAAGAAACTTTAATGCATTGGTTAATTTAAGTGGGCTGTTTATCCTTCAAAATTCGCTCGGTCGCGAATTTTGAGTGATTATATCGGCTGAATCGTTCGCGCTCTCGCAGGCGCGCAGTCCGGTGAAAACTCCTCCTGGCGCGCCCTTTCTAAATATTGCGAGCAAAATTTGATCGTAATATCACTGTCGTGGCCGTTAGGAGGCGGTAACGCCGGACTAAGGCCTGCGTGAGCGCGTAAAAGTTGGCCGACACATTGTCTCAACCCGACCGGCCGAGGGAGGGTTGAAAATGTATCGTCACTTTAATGCAAACCATTTTTTCAAAGTTTTTTTGGAGAGCTCGAGAACCTTTTTTGCAAAAAAGGTTCTCGAATAAAAATCTTCAAACTCCGATTTATCGGTGTGTAAACGCAAAAAAGCCGACGTTGGGTCGGCCTTTTTTGTATGTTTACTTTTCAAATCCTCGGATGAAGCCGCTGACGTCGGCGGTGCAGATATCGCCTCCGATAACGCGGTTCTTATAGACGATCAGATTGGCGTAGACCGTACCGTCGTAGCCCTCGTAATTCTTGATCTCGTAGGTATACCGCTGAACCGTTTTGCCCTTATACTTCTGCAGATCCAGCCCCTGCCGCTTCTGTATCTCGTTATACTCGCTCATAACGCTGTCAAACTCGCGGGGGATGGAGATCTCGATGGCTTCAAGCTCCTTTTCGCTCGTCTCCCATCCAAACTGCCCGAGAAAATCCCGCCTTGCGGCGTTGTCCTTGATCTTCGTATAATTGATACTCGCATCGGCTCCCGTAGGCATATCGCCGCCGTCATAGATCGGGACGAAAACGATGAGCGTGATAAGCGCCGCCATGGCCACGCAGATCGCGCCGAAAAATTTTATTGTGCTCGCCTTCAGAGAATAAACAAACATAATAGCCTCCCGTTAATAAATCGCTGTTCACTGCAATTATATTAGGTCGGGAGGCTTAATATGCCTTGATTTTTAAATTTTAGCGGTAGCTTCTGCGGCGGTTTCCTGCCGCGCTGTGGGCAATGCCGATGATCATATATATCGAAAGCACCGACGAGCCGCCCGCGCTGAGGAACGGCAGAGTAATGCCGACGACGGGCAGGAGGCAGAGGCACATTCCGAGGTTCTCCACCGTTTGAACCACGATCATTCCGATAACGCCCGCAAGCAGAAATGCCGAAAAGCGGTCAGTGCATTCGGCGGCCAACCGTATAAGCCGCCACACGAGGACTGCATATATACCGATCAGCAGAAGGCATCCCACAAGGCCGAACATCTCGGCATAGGTAGAGAAGAAAAAGTCGGTCACGCAGGCATACATATTCTTATAGCTGCCCGCGTCAAACAGGCCGCGACCGAAAAATCCGCCGCCCGCAATAGCGCCGCGGCTCTGGATCTGGTGACGTCCCCAATCCAGCGGGTCGATATCGGGGTTGAAGCCCACGATGATGCGCTTTTGCTGATACACGGCCAAAAGATCCCAAAGGAAGGGGAAGGCCACGGTCAGCGCGCCCGCGCCGCCGAGGACGTACCATTTTGAAAGCCCCGCGCAGAAAAGCATTACCAGCGCGATTCCGAAATAAACGAGGGTCATTCCAAGATCGCCCGTAATGAGCAGAAGCCCGAAGGTTGCGCCCGCGTGGAGTGCCAGCGCGGCTATGTTTTTCGGGTGATTGATCTCGTCGCCCACCGCGCTCAGGTGCCGCGCAAAGGTCAGGATAAAGGTGGCGCGGACGAACTCCGAGGGCTGTACGCTTATGTTGATAATTGGAATATTGATCCAGCCGATATTGTCGCCCGCGCTCTCGCCCACAAAGAGCAAAAGCAAAAGCAGAACGGCCGAAAAGCCGTAAATTCCCACGTAAAACCAGGTCGGCACGTTGGCAAAGTCGATGTTGGCGATGGCGACCATAAAGATCATACCGAGCACCGTCATTGCCGCCTGCATTATGAGAGTACGCATTCCCGCGTACTCGCTGTCCCGCGCGCCGACGAGCACTATCAGGCTGATAAGCGAAAGGAGGGTGGTGCAGATAAAGATCACCGGGTCTATGCGCGATATTTTGTCTTTGATAAAGGCTATCATTTCCCTCTCCTTTCGTCTTATTTAAATTTCGGGGCGACCAAGATCGCCCCGATGTGTTATTAAAATTAATACTGTCTGCCCCAGACTACCATATGCTTGGCGGGCTTGCCGCAGCAAACGCAGGTGTCGGCAATATGCTCCTCGTTGAAGGGGATGCAACGGGACTTGACGCCGCCGGTCACGTCCTTCAGCTTATCCTCGCACTCGGAGTCACCGCACCACATAGCCTTGATGAAGCCGGGCTTGTTCTCGGCGGCATCGAGGAACTCCTCGTAGGTTGCAGCCTTGGTGGTCTTTTGTGCAAGGTTGACTCTTGCGCGCTCGACCAGCTCGTCGTGGACGAACTTGAGCATCTTCTCGACCTCGGCCTCGACGCTGTCGATGGCGACGAAGTTCTTCTCGCGGGATACGCGGGAAACGAGGACGCAGTTGCCCGACTCAATGTCGCGGGGTCCGATCTCGAGACGGACGGGAACGCCCTTCATCTCGTACTGGCTGTACTTCCAGCCGGTGGACTGATCGCTGTCGTCAAGCTTTACGCGGATGCCCTGAGCCTCGAGGCGAGCCTTGAGCTCGTTAGCCTTCTCAAGAACGCCCTCCTTGTGCTGGGCAACGGGAATGATGACCAACTGAATGGGAGCGATGGCGGGGGGCAGGATGAGTCCGTTATCGTCGCCGTGAGCCATAATAATGGCACCGATCATTCTGGTGGAAACGCCCCAAGAGGTCTGGTGAGGATAGTAAACCTTATTGTCGCGGCCGGTGAAGGTGATGTCAAAGGCCTTGGCGAAGCCGTCGCCGAAGTAGTGGGAGGTACCGCCCTGAAGAGCCACGCCGTTGTGCATCATGGGCTCGATGGTGTAGGTCTCCTCGGCACCCGCAAACTTCTCCTTCTCTGTCTTGCGGCCGGTGATGGCGGGGATGGCGAGGCAGTTGAGGTAGAACTCCTCATAAACGCCGAGCATCCGAAGGGTCTCTTCCCTTGCCTCCTCCTCGGTCTCGTGCATTGTATGTCCCTCCTGCCACAGGAACTCGGAGGTGCGCAGGAAGGGTCTGGTGGTCTTTTCCCAGCGAACTACGTTTACCCACTGATTGTAGAGCTTGGGCAGGTCGCGGTAGGACTGAATTACGTTTTTGAAGTGCTCGCAGAAAACGGTCTCGGAGGTGGGACGGACGATGAGACGCTCGGCAAGCTTGTTCTGACCGCCGATGGTGACGATGGCGCACTCAGGGGCAAAGCCCTCAACGTGATCCTTCTCCTTCTGGAGCAGGCTCTCGGGGATGAACATAGGCATATATACGTTCTCGTGGCCGGTCTTTTTGAAGCGGGCATCCAGCTCTCTCTGAATGTTCTCCCAGATGGCGTAGCCGTAGGGGCGGATGATCATGCATCCCTTAACGCCCGAATAATCGGCCAGCTCGGCCTTTTTTACAACGTCAGTGTACCACTGGGCAAAATCAACGTCCATGGACGTGATCTGCTCAACCATTTTTTTGTCTTTGTTAGCTGCCATTTTACTATATCCTTTCAAGTGATCGTGCTAATTTATCAATTTATTATTATAAATCAAAATTCCCCGATTGTCAAGCACGAAAAGCAATTTTGCGCGGATATTCTTGATTTTTTGAAAGAAAAGCCCCGACCGAGCACCGCTCGGTCGGGGAAAACCACAGATTTACTTTTTCTTTACCAAGACAACAGCACCCGCGGCGCAAACGAGGGCGATAAATCCGGCAAATACCGAAAATCCGCCGCAGCCTGTACAATCGTCGGAATCTGAGTTCTTGTTTTCCTCGCTATCAGACTCAACCTCGGTCGTTATTTGGGTACTATTGGCATCGGGAGCACTTGTGTCAGGGAATTGTGTTCCGTCATTAGTATATAACCCGTCGCCTTTTTTATAATCAAACCAATCAAAAGAGCATTCATTCACATTGCCGGTAATTCTAACGTACACTGTTGTGTTTTCAATTTGACATACACCGCGTAGCTCATCTTCATTTGTTGCAGAATTGAAAACTCGATACAAATCTACTTTTCTGTCTCCCAAATCAAAGGATGTTGCATATTCATCCGGCAAGGTATATTCTACAAATCTGTCATAATTATAAGTGATCATGTACTTAACATTTTTGATCGTGTAAGAAATCGACAAAGTAGCCTCATTGTCAAGTGCAGAAATTGTGTAGATGCCTTGAAAATCCATGTCTTCATTTTCATTTTTGAAAAAGGGCAATCCGTGATTTATCAAAGTAGATGACATGTTTTGAGCTTCGTCTTGGGGAAAAACAAAAAATTCCTTTTTCATATAGTCATTATAATTTTCATTTTCTAAAAATGATGCGTTTATAAATTCAGAAAGTTGATCTAATGAGTCAAAATTAAAACCATAGTGCATCGGGGCATTGGCAAAAGCACAAATCGTTAACGCGTAGATAAAAAGAGATATAATGACAGTTATAATAGGGATTTTTACAATTTTTTTCATATTCGATTCTCCTATTGAACGTATTGATCTAAAATCAACAAATATTCCGTTATGCGTGCTATACAGTCGGAACAGTACGTATATTCCAAGCGCCATGTCATTGCACAGTTCCTTCGAGGTTGTTTGTAAACACAAATATCACAATAAGTGTTACTGCATGGTGGTGTTCCATCATTTATATTATTCTCGGTTTTGCCGTTATAACAATAATGATCTTTTGCCCATAAATGATGAGATGATTCATGCATGAGAGTAAAAATGTTTTCCTCTGCGACTTCAGCGAATTTTCCGGAAGTTATTTTATCATAGGTTGCCCAAGGAGTTATTACAATAGAACGTCTTAACGGACTGAAATTTGAACGAGCATTATCCGTTAATATGTGCCCCGTCCATATAACGACTGAGGTATTTGCGGATCCGTCTGACAAATCATCTCTCAATGCAGTTGATGTTAAATGATTAGGATAGTGATTACACTCTTTGTCACAATTTGACATCACTACTGAGCCATATGATTGAATCTTACACCTATCGGCGGATGAGGTATAAGAGGTGTAGCTTGCAATTATTTGAATGTTAAACAGATGTAAAAATTTTTCAGAAACAGCCTTTTGGTAAGAACTTATAAGTTCCATTGCATTCGAATCAACACTTGAAAACAGGGCTGAAAATCCTTGGTCATAATAGTGATTTACATAGAATTGATATTTGCACTCACAAAGCTTCCACTCATCCCTATAATTCGTATCATCGGTATAAGCAACCTGCGTGAGATCTGTGCCGTTTGCGTTGGCACTCGACGGCACGGCGAGGGCATTACCCGAGCTTTCGGTAGCCTTGCAGACAAGCTTCACATTACCCGAATCGGTGGTCTGAACACTCCAAAGTGTATAATCGCTCACGGTAAGATATTGCTTGATCTGCGGTGTCGATGTATTTGAAGAATTTACTCCGAGATACAAATTACTGTGCGTTGATCTGAATCTCACGTAGCCCTCGGAATTTGTCATATATTCAAGAACCCATTTCTCGGAATTGCCTGTATGAAAATCCCACTGTTGGATGTTTGCACCCACCGACGTTGACGGGCCCTCAACGTCCATATATCTTCCCGTGCCTACGTTTTGCAGATAATACGTTCCTTCGTCCGGCAAAATATATTTTGTATTGATCTCGTTGTAATAATAATCAACGGTGTTTGAAATTGACGAGCTGAACATAACTTTACCGAGCTTCAAAGGGATTACGCTCAAATACCCTTCTGTATACGATACCATTGCATCAACCATTGAAGGGGTTTGAACGCTTACCGATATGGATACCGAATTGGCACCCGGTACAGTTGACCACGCATAAGGCGTTATTCGAGTTTCCTCGCCAAGCTTCAGACGGTCTGTGTCCATATAAGGCTCAATGTCATAGTCGGCATTACCGGAATATTGGGTTATCATCCACGATTCGCTCATTCCGATGCTTGTTTCGGGAACGGTTGTGAGCTCAAGAGTTGAAAAGTCAACGGAAAGTGCTTGGCTTGGAGTTCCCGCAGGTCTAAACTCAATGCCATCCAAGCCGTACTCAATGTAATAAGTATCTTCAAACGGAACCTCGCTGTCCAATGCGGGTATCTCCTTTGTAACCATTCCGTCAGATGTCATGCTTATAGTATGCTTATTGTTTATCATTGATCGGATAACGAATCTGTCCGTACCCTCCACGTTTGTGATCTTGAAAAGTCCCTGACGTTCTTCCTGCTCTAAGTGTGTTGTGAATGCAGGATTTGAATTGAGCTCTATTTGCTCGATCGGATCGCCGGCAAGCCAAGATGTGCCGCCAACAGTCGTATAGGTCATCGTACCCATATTTTGCAGAGAATACACGCCGTCCTGTATGTTATCCGTGTAGGTATAAGTGTAATACGCGCGATGCTCGGTTCCGCTGTCACGGGATTTTATTCTGAAATCCTTATCCGTGAACATCTGCTCTAAGGCTATTCCGTAATACGTGCTGCTTTCTTCTTCGAGCCATCTTTCGTATATTGAGGTCACGTCGAAGGTCTTCAAAACGGGATTTGCATAGGTTGCCGTTCCCGACACTTCAAAATCAACGAAGTCATAATATCTGTCAAGGAAGGTCGAGATGTTTACGGAATCCCAAGTAACCGAGGTTTGCCCCCACGATTGGAGTATTGGAGAAAACCATATTTCAACCGTTCCCTCCGTGGCTGTCGGAAAATAGTAATATACGTTGAATTCGACCTTTCTTATGACCGAATCTGTCGGGAAAGACGGAATATTGTGTCTGAAAAGGCCTATGGTTTCATCGGATGTTAAAAGAACGTATTCAAGAGTGCCGAAGTTGGTATCGGGAGATACCGAGGAAATATAGGTATCAATACTGTTTGTTGTAGAATTGATCGTGGGATCAACGGTAACGGGAAAGGCTCTGCCCTCGGCATTGATCCACTCGCTGTCGGCTGTTACTGTCAATGCATATATTTCGTCCTTTATAGTTAACAGCGAGTAACTGACACTGTGAGAGGTATTGCCGGCCGCATCATACATGTACGGGGCGGGTATAAAATATACCGCATCGCCGGTCTCGTCATCCGAAAGAGTTACCGAGCCGTTATTCTCAAGCACCGCCGTAAGTCCCGAAAGGGTAAGGATAAATGTGTATTCATAGCCGCTCTGCGGAGCTTTGATAATTATATTTTCCTTGATATCGTTACCCGTAAGGATATATTCAAGATCGGTTTTTTCGGCTACGTTCGTGTATTTGACCGAGCTCGACGTATCGATGCTCGCAGCATCGTCGATGCTGTGCCACCCAAGCTGCTCGTTGCGGTTAACACCGGCATCGGTCACGGTGAGGGGTACGTTCTGAATGGATATGTGATCGGGTAACGAGCCTGCCATAGCCATTGATACCGAATATCCGTTTTCGGTTAGGGTCATTACGTTGCCGTTGTAGGTAAAGACGGGAGCGAAGGTAACTCTGCCGTCACTTGTAGAATATTTATTGGTGCCCGATACAGCTTTAAGTGAAAGGCTGTTGTCGATATCCTTCCACGCTCCTGTTGAGTCCTGCCTGTGAACGGCATCGGCGTATGCCACGGCCTTATAGGTTCCGTCGGGCATATAGAAATGCTTGACATTTTCCTCACGACGGTCGGGGATCTCATTGATGGCGTAATGATAGATAGACTCATTCGTCCATGATAGAGTTTCACTTGTGCCACTTGAAGTTGTCTCGTCAGAGGTCGGGGATGATGTAACGGGTTCGGTTTGGTTTACTGTCGTATCCTCGGCTACAGCGGTGAAAGAGCTTGTCAGAAACACCGTTGCCATGGCGAGGACAAGAGCTATAGCTCTGAATCTTGTTCTCGTTGTTTTCATGTTATTATCCTGAATTAAATTTTAAATTTCGGCAGGGATAGGGCTCACCGCGCGATGCCGATAACCGTCGCGGCGTATTTTAACTGTTCTTCAAACTTCACGGCCATCGACCTCCCTTCGTCAACGTTGGATCTCTTGATTTTCTCATGGCTGTTCTCCTTTCTTTGAATGTTAGGTGATAGGATATTTCCGAAAAACGGCATATACCCCCCTTACCCCTATATCTCAAATAGGCAGGAGAAAAATTACAGGATTTTTTGAAAAAATTTTGATTATTTTTGATATTTGTATGATTGCACAATCAAAGCTGCTGCATTTTGTGCAATATGACATTATTTTCGTGAGATCTCGGGCAGTATACGTTCAAGATGACACGCGAAAAAGCATAAAGAGGACATCGCGCACGGCGGCGCGATTTTACGGTCGTCGGTGGCTCTGATGTCCTCTTTAATTTTATTATAGCAGATTTTGCTTTTGCTGTCAATAGTTTGCGGACGTTTTTTTGTTCGGTGTAAGATTTTTTTGCGATCAACAAATGATTAAAATTTACAAATTGCCCCTTTTCAAAATGAATATTATATGTTATAATGTAGGGTGATGAATTATGCGAACCACCGAAAACTATGATTTGGAGAAAAAGATGGCAACACAGAAGAAAAGCAATGCATCCAAACAGTATAACGATCAGAGCATCAAGGCCCTGAAGGGTGCCGACCGCGTTCGTAAGCGTCCCGGCGTTATCTTCGGCTCGGACGGTCTTGAGGGCTGTGAGCACTCCTTCTTTGAAATACTCTCAAACTCGGTTGACGAGGCCCGCGACGGTCACGGCAACGAGATAAAGGTCACCGCCTACCGCGACCACTCCATTGAGGTCGACGACCGCGGCCGCGGCGTACCCCTTGGCTGGAACGAGGCCGAGGGTCGCTGGAACTGGGACCTTATATACTGCGAGCTTTACGCGGGCGGTAAATACGACAACAACTCGGGCGACTCGGCCTACGAGTTCTCCCTCGGTCTCAACGGTCTCGGTGCCTGCGCCACTCAGTACAGCTCCGAGTACATGACCGTCAAGTCCTACGACGGCACCTACTGCCGCTCCATCAGCTTCAAAAAGGGCGAGCCCGCCTCCGAGCTTGAGGAGCGCGAGCTTTCACGCGGCGAGCGCCGCACGGGAACCGTTATCCGCTGGCTCCCCGACCTTGAGGTCTTTACCGACATCCGCATCCCCGCCGAGTTCTTTGCCGACACGCTGAAGCGTCAGTCGGTGGTCAATCCCGGCATCTGCTTCATTCTCAACGTGGAACAGGAGGACGGCAGCTTTACGGCTCAGGAGTTCCTTTACGAGAACGGAATCTCCGACTACGTGGCCGAGCTGGCGGGAGAGACGGCAAGGACCGAGCCCGTGCTCTGGCACTGCGAGACTCAGGGCCGCGACCGCGCCGACAAAGAGGACTACAAGCTGAAATTCGATATTTCCTTCTGCGTTTCGAACACGGTCAACGTGCTCGAATACTACCACTGCTCGAGCTATCTTGAGCACGGCGGCGCGCCCGACAAGGCTGTCCGCGTGGCCTTCGTTTCGGCTATGGACAAATACCTCAAGTCCATGGGCAAGTACAACAAGACCGAGGCCAAGATCACCTTTGCCGACATTGCCGACTGTCTCGTTTACGTCAGCAACGGTATCTCCACCGTGGTTTCTTGGGAAAACCAGACTAAGAAGGCGGTCACAAACAGCTTCATTTACGAGGCTATGACCGACTTCCTCAAGACCAATCTTGAGATCTACTTCACCGAGCATCCCGCCGAGGCCGAGATCTTCGCAAATCAGGTGCTTGTCAACAAGCGCAGCCGCGAGTCCGCCGAAAGCACCAGAATAAACATCAAAAAGAAGCTGACGGGAACCATCGACATCGCAAACCGCGTGGAGAAGTTCGTCAACTGCCGCTCCAAGGATCCCGAGATCCGCGAGCTTTACATCGTGGAGGGTGACTCGGCTCTGACCTCCTGTAAGCTGGGACGGAACGCCGACTATCAGGCCATCATCCCCGTCCGAGGCAAGACCCTCAACTGTATGAAGAGCAGCTATGAAAAGATCTTCAA
>JAFTOB010000168.1 GCA_017451545.1 Clostridia bacterium
CGCCGCTAACGCAGACTTCTTCTGCTTCGGTACCAACGACCTCACTCAGATGACCTACGGCTTCTCCCGTGACGACGCAGGTAAGTTCCTCGGCGCATACTACGACGCCAAGATCTTCGAGAACGATCCCTTCGCAAAGCTCGACACCACCGGTGTTGGTAAGCTCATGAACATGGCCGTTACCCTCGGACGTCCCGTAAATCCCAACCTCCACGTTGGTATCTGCGGTGAGCACGGCGGTGACCCCACATCCGTTGAGTTCTGCCACAAGATCGGCCTTGACTACGTATCCTGCTCTCCCTTCAGAGTACCGATCGCACGTCTCGCCGCAGCTCAGGCAGCTATCTCCAACAAATAATCGAGCTTAAAGGATACCGCGCCTGAGCTGCAGAGCTCAAGGCAGCTATCTCCAACAAGTAATTCGGATTTAATATCGAATATACACAGCCCCCGAAGATTTTCTTCGGGGGCTGATTGGTTTATGAAAAGCCCGCCTACGTAACGCAGGCGGGCTTGGTGTTTATAAAGTAAATACGTACGCTTCGCTTTCGCTGTAATTCGCATAATCGCGGCTGGCCGCCACTACGCGGTAGGTTCCTTTATACTGCGTCTTGATAACGTACTCGTCGCCCCGGTAGATGTGACGGTTGCCGTCGGGATCGTAAATATAGTAGATCACGCCCTCGGTCGACGTATCCTGCGTTATTTTAACAAAGGCCATCTCGGACTTTATCGACACGGTGACCGTGGGCTTGTTAAGCTTAGTTCTGTTGTCCGTGATCACGGTCTCGGTGTATTCGCTCGAGCCGAAATTACTGTCGCCGGGAGCGATAGCGCGGATCCTCACCACGTCGCCCGTTTTCGCAACGATGTGATCTACCGGCTCTGTTAAGACCGTCTCGGCACCGCCGTTGACAGTGTAGCCGTAACGGTCATATTCCCATACCCAGCCCCAGGTTACGCTTACTTCCGTTTGAGAGAAATAATGATACGACACCTCGGGCGCACGGAGCTTTGCGGGAGTGCAAACGAACCACTCGCTCCAATCGCCGTCGAGATAATAGGGCACGTCATCGGGGTCGAGCAGGCGTATTCTGACGGAATCGTTGGCGCTGAGCCTTCCGGCCTCCCAGTAGTTATACTGATTATAGGTCTTCACGTTGCCGTCGGCGTCGCGGATCTCGATATCAAACCAATTCCAGCCGAAGCCCTCGGGCAGCTCGATCCACCACTCGCCGTAGCTGTCAACGGGCTCGGTGTTTATATTGATAGAAGCTGTGGGCAGCTTGCCAACGATATAATGGGTGACCGTCTCGCCCGCCCATTCGTAAGGATAGTCCTCGGTGTAGGTCTTGCCGAACATTTTGTAGGTGTATCTTATTTGGTACTCGCCCACGAGATCGGTATTTATATTGAGCTTGAACTCAATGGGGCTCATATCGCCCAGCGGGAACACAGACTCGGCCCCGTCGCCGCGCTTCAGGGCATCAATGACATCGGCAAGCCAAGCCTCCTCGTCCACGTCGGAGGGCGGCGCGTCCTGTGTCCAAAGCACCTCAAGGATCTTGTAGCCGTCGGCCAGCACGATCTGGTTGACGTATCCGAGCATTCTGTGGGACTCGTTGCCGAGGTTGTTTCGGCTCATGGTCTCAAGATATACCGTATCGTCCTCGCGGAGCGAAAACTCACTGCTGAAAAGGTAGTCGCCCTCGCCTATGGAGGGAATAACGTCAAACCAGCCGTCGCAAAGGCTTCTACCCATCTCTGTCGGCTCGCCGTTGTTGAAATCCATATCGGCGCAGAGCTCGAACTTCAGGCTGTTGTCGTCCACGCGACGGTTCTGAAGGTCGCGCAGAACGGCGTAATACATACCGTCGGGGCCTGCGAAAAACTCGTCGCCGTCGCCGAATTTCACCTCGTAAAGATAGGTACTTCCGCTCGCCAAAGTCTCCCACTCGGCCTTGGTCAGATGGCTGTAATACCCGTCAACCGTATCCTTGGTTCTTTCCAGACGGTCGAGCTTGCGGTAGACACGGTCGAACTCGTCGCCCTCCGTCCATCTGTCAAGTGTGTCGAGCTTGGCGCGAAGCTCGTTGATAATACCCGGGTTATTTATAAGCTCCAGCGCGTCCTTCGCGATATATTCCGCGCTTTCCTCATCGGTGATCTTAAGCGTAAGATTGCTCATATTGTACTTGCCGTCGGCAGAAAATCTGAAGCCGATAATGCCGTCGGAAAGGAGACCGTATGCGTATTCGTGCATCACCCACGGAACGTCAAGAGAGTATACGTAGGCATAGCTCGACCCGTATTTTTCAACACCGTCGGAGCCCTTGTAATAAACTCTTACGATATAGTCGTGGTCGCTGAGTATGTTCTCGCGGACGTCGGCGTAGCCCTCGAAGGAACCGCTGTACACGGGCGTAGCCTCGGAGGAATCGTAATGCCCCTCGAAGACCTCGACCTTCGTGAAGACGGCCTCGGGATCGCTGAGAGAGGCCTCAATTCTGAGATTTGCGTAATATTTTTCGCTCGCTTCATCGAACAGATTGTCACCCTCCACGGTCACTTCGGCGCGTACGGGAGGAGCAACGGGGATCTCGGGCGGCTTCGACGTTCCGGGCACTTCGGTAGTTGCGTCCGGGATATCGGGGGTATCGGTCTTGTCGGGATCATCCGGCGTTACGTCCGGAATATCGGGTGCATCGGTCTTGTCGGGATCATCCGGCGTTGCGTCCGGAATATCGGGCGCATCGGTCTTGTCGGGATCATCCGGCGTTACGTCCGGAATATCGGGTGCATTGGTATTGATCGGAGCCGTCAAGACAGTCGACGCGCTCACCGCATATTTTACCGAGTTGCTCCACTCACTTGTGGCATATTTTATGCCGTCACCAATGGCGCGAACCTTGACGGTCTGCCCGTCGGTCAGCACCTTTTGCGTCACTGTGTTCTCCACGTAGGAAAGCTCGCCGTCAAGGCTTATCTCGAACCTTTCGGCCTTCCCGTTTGCATCCCATTCTGCCACGTTATCCGTCAGAACAATGACGGGAGCTTCCAGCTTTTCGGGAGTGGGAAGCTTGCTCGCCGTGTCCTCATCGCAGGAAGTCAGCGCAAAAAGACCGACGCAGACAAGAACCGCGCAAAGCAGAGAGAAAATTTTTTTCTTCATAAAAATACCTCCAAACAATTATTATGGCGTTTTCTCAATTGTCTCGGGGATACTGATAGGTCTCAAATGCTTGTTCGCTGATTTCATTATAATGTATATACAGAACTTTGTCAAGTCTTTTTTCGTTGCCCGGGCGGGCGAAAGAGTCAAGAATCGAGGGGCGGACTTGCATATAATCAAGCATTCGGCTTGGATAAACAAAAAAGGCGCCCTTGTGTAAATGGAGCCTTTTTGATAGTGATTCAATGTTTCAACGCTGTCAAATAATAATTATGGCAATAACGCAAATCAAAATAGCGAGGAGAAATATAAAACCATTCTTAATTGCACGCTTATTATAAAGCTTATTTCGATCGCTTATAAGCTCTTTATACCCAACATCATTTTCGATATCAATTCTCTGCGTATCTATTTCTACTGTCAAATATGCTTTTGATTGATTTTTATTTAACTTTGAATATTTAGGCTTAACACCATATGTTTTTTTGAGAAAAGGATATCTTAAAGGAATACTATATTTTCCATCATCATTATGCCCGCTTCTTGCGTCATATGTAAAATAAATCTTATTCTTGGGTGCTTCACATTCAAACAGAAAAGAAATTAGATTGCTGTCAACTAAATGAAATCCTAAATTACTCATTCTATTTAGCCATTTATCAAGACGATTGTACGCGAAAGAGGGGTATATACGAAATTTTCGAATGTATTTTTTTGATGGATCTTTAACAAAATGCCGGAATATTTTTTTCATCCAATCACCCTCCTTTTCAAATTTTCATTAGTTATTCAA
>JAFTOB010000169.1 GCA_017451545.1 Clostridia bacterium
CGCTCATCCACCCGCTAAACCCCACCCCCACCCCCGACCGCAAAAGCGGTCGACCCCTCGCGCCCCCGAGGGGTAGGGGTGCGGTACCTGTAGTTTGATTGTTTAGCGGATGCCGTGAATTCTTTTTGAATCCCTTCAAACTCCGATTTGTCGGTCTCTTTAATTCCAAAATTTTTCGTTTTTCCTTATTCATTAAAACCCCAAAAAGGGGGATCCCTTTTTGGGGTTCAATTCAAACCAACGAGGTCTTTTTGAGAACTGTATTGGACACCGCGCCGAGGCCGACGGTGAACATGGCGCCGCCCGCCGTACAGAGCAGAAGATGCAAGGGCGTGGCGTTAAGGGGCGAAACCATAGGGATCATCATAAAGAGGAACATTCCTACGCCGAAGGAAAGCAGAAGCGACAGCCAGGCGCGTCCCTTTCCGACGACTGCCATAACCACGTAAATAGCCACGAAGATCGAGACCAGCACCATCTTCGACAGAATGCACATAGCCAGATTGAATCCATTAAAGCCCACCATATCGAAGGGCAGACCCGAGATCGCACCGCCGAGGAGCGAACCCACAAAGAATGCGAGGATCATCAGCGCGCCGCCCACGAAGCAGACAACCGTTTTCGAAATGACGTAATCGGTCTTTTTCGCGCGGACAGTGAAGAGATTCTTCGCATATCCGCTGCGGAAATCGCCGGCGATAAAGATGCAAACGAGCACGGCAATGAAGAAATAAAGCATATTTATGTTGCACATACTCGTGATGTCCATCTCCATAGCGGCCATACCGCCCGCGGCTTCGCCGCCTTCCGGCATACTGCCCATAGCCTCCATATCCATAACAGAGCCGATGATCTGCCACGCGCTGTCAAAGCCCTCAATGGGCTCGCCGGGCTCGCCCGTTTGCGGGTCGGTGGGGATGGTTCCCTCCATCATTTCCACCATCACAGTAATGGCGATGGGTGCTACGAGGCAGGATGCGATGAGGATCCAGACCAGGAGGGACTTGAACATTCTCCGAAAATCCACGGTCAGCATTGTTCGTACGCGCTGACCGAAGCTCAAACGCTCGAATTGCCTGTTCATCTTGCTTTTCCTCCCTTCATAAGGTCGATATAGTATTCCTCAAGACCGATCTTGGCACTCTTAAGCTCGGACACGGTGATGCCGCTCTCAAAAAGGTAGGCGGCAACCTCCTCGGGCGCGACCTGATCGTAAACGCGCAGATATCCTGCCTCGTCCTCCTCCACTCGTGAGTAGCGAGAGCTGAGGACAAGACGGGCGTCCCGCATATCCTTGGCCTGCAGAGCCGTAAAGGTGCGGCAGCTCGCCTCAAGCTCGGCGGCTGTCATCTCGCAGATCATCTTGCCGCCGCGAACGATGCCGTAGTGGGTGGCGATCTTCTCAAGCTCGCCGAGAATGTGGGAGGAGACCACGACGGTCACACCCCGCGCCGCAAGGTCGGTCAGCACCTCGCGCATAATGCGCATACCGTCGGCGTCGAGACCGTTGATGGGCTCGTCGAGCACCAAGAGCTGCGGGTCGCCGAGGAGTGCCATAGCGATGCCGATGCGCTGTTTCATACCGAGAGAGCAGTTTTTGTATTTGTTGCCCGCCGCGCCCTCCATTCGGACGAGCTTGAGGATCTTCACGATCTCGCGCTCGGCGTCCTTGATGCCGAGATTTGCGGCCTGGAGCATCATATTATTCCAGACTGTCAGACCGGGAAAGCATCCGGGGGCTTCGATGAGCACGCCTATTTTAGCGCGCACGTCGGGGTCGGTGCAGTCGCGGCCGTAGAGCTTGACCGTGCCGCCGCTTTTGTGGATCAGACCGCAGATTATCTTCTCGGTGGTGGATTTTCCGCTTCCGTTCTCACCGATAAAGCCGTATATCGCGCCCTCGGGAACCGTCATATCGAGCCCTGCGAGGGCCTGCTTCGGCCCGAAGTTTTTCGTGAGATTTCTTATTTCAATTGCATTCATTTTTGCTACCTCCAATCAATAAACGTCGCTCTTTGACAGAATCAGCGTGCCGGCGAGGTTGTAGATCAGAGCCCAGGCCACCGATACGGCGATGCAGGTGACGAGGGTCATAATATTGCCCGTCAGGCAGGCGTTGACCGAGGAGCCGTAGAGGAAAATATTAAGGAAGGAGGAGGGCAACCCGAGGCTTTCGACCACCGCCGCCGCACCGATGATGACGATTCCCGTTCCGAAAAAGAAGGAGGAGGCCACCGAAATGCCGAAATATCTTCTGAAGATCACGTTGAGGAAGGTGAAAAGGCTTGCCCAACCGAGGCTCATTACCATCTTGCCGAGGATGGCCACAAGAAGCGAGCCCACGTTGACCGAAAGATCGTAGCCCACGAGGATTCCTGCCACCGTGCCGCCGATAAAGTAGGTAACGCACATAGAGGCCATAGCGAAGGCGCAAGTCAGTGACTTCGAGATCATATAGTCCTGCTTTTTTGCGTGGGTGGTGAAAAGCTGCTTGACGTAGCCCGAGCCGTAATCGTGGCCGATGAAGATGGACACCATAATGCCGCCGAAAATAAAGACCATATTCATATTTGCGTAGTCGGCGATGCCGCGGATGACGTAAAGGGGTTCGGATGCGGCGATGATCTGCCACACGTTGGAGTAGAGAGGCTCCATAGTCTGTCCGTCGGGGCCGGGCATCGTGGTCATGGCCGAGACCATTGCGGGGATGATGGCGGCGATAGCGAGGAAGATGTAGAAGAGGGGCGTGTGGAAAAGGCGGTAGAAATCAACGCCCAGCATACCCTTGATTCGAGTCGTGAAGCTCGGAGATTCAAATTTCAGCTCACGTGTCATTTCGCAGACCCTCCCTTCGACATAAGCTCAACGTAGTATTCTTCAAGTCCCACGCGGTTTTTCTTGACCTCATACAGGGCGTGGCCGCCGCGCAGGAGAAAATCGACGATCTCCTCGGGCTCGTTCACGTCGCAAACGCGGATGTATTCGCCCTCAACGCGGACGTTCGGGTATTTCGACCGAAGCGCTTCGTGCGCACGTTGCATATCGCGGGCCTTGACCGAGACAAAAACTCGCGAGCGACCCTCAAGCTCGGCAGCAGACAGCTCGGCCACCAGCTTGCCTCGGCGGATGATGCCGTAGTGGGTGGCGATCTTCTCAAGCTCACCCAGAATGTGGGAGGAGATGAGAACGGTACAGCCGTAGTTCTTCGTGATATCCACGAGGATCTCGCGCATAATGCGCATACCGTCGGTGTCAAGACCGTTGATGGGCTCGTCGAGGATCAGCAGGGCAGGGTCGCCGAGAATGGCCATGGCAATGCCGATGCGCTGCTTCATACCGAGGGAGCAGCTCTTGAACTTGATGTGCGCCGAGTCCTCCATACGGACGATCTTCAGGACGCGGTCGATCTCGGCGTCGGGGTTTTCAAGCCCCAAATTGATGGTCTGCATACGCAGGTTCTGATAGACGCTGGAGCCGGGGAAGCAGCCCGTGTTTTCAATGAGCGCGCCCACGCGCGCGCGTACACCGGGGTCGGTGTAGTCACGGCCGAACAGCCTGATGCTGCCGCCGTCGGGTACAAGATGTCCGCAGATCAGCTTTTCGGTGGTGGATTTTCCGCTTCCGTTCTCACCGATGAAGCCGTAAATGGCCCCCCGCGGAACGGTCATATTCAGATGATCCACCGCGTACATTCCGCGAAAGCTCTTGGACAGATCTCTTATCTCAATTGCGTTCATTTGTTTTTCCTCCGTGTATATGCAAGGACGGCGGGGCGTTTTGCGCCCCGCATCCGTAGCGATCTTATTCGCCCTTGGCCGCCTCGTATCTCTCGTTTGCGGCCTCGGTTCTGGCGTTTGCGGCGGCGATACGCTCGGCGCGCTCGCGCTCGGCGGCCTCGGCACGCTTTGCGGGGCCCTGCTTTGCCTCGTTCCAGACCTTCTTGGCGCTCTCCTTGGCGCGTGCAAAGGTATTGCGTCCGCGGTTCTCCTCAAAATTGGCGCGAGCCTCGGCCTTTGCGGCCTCAAACTCGGCAACGTCGACCTCGTGCTGCTCCTTCGCGTTCTTCTTCATATCACGGAAGGCACGGGCGAGCCCGACCCCGATAGCGGCAACGCCCGCACCGATGGCGGCGATGATAATGGGCTTTTTTGCTGATTTCTTCTTCATATTTATCTCCCTTCTGCCGACTCTTTGGCGGCATATAATTTTTCGCGGAAGCGGGGTAAAACGCCCTCTGCTTCGATCTTACACCCGAATTATATCCCCACCGTATTTTAGTTTTGATTAAATTATGTTTCCGAAATGTTAAAGTTAAAATTTTTTCACCGACAGCCCGACAAATCGGAGTTTGTTTGAAAGAGTTTGAAAAATTTAGACCGCTAAATAATCGAACCGCGACTCACTCAAAGCCTCCCCCATTGGGGGAGGTGGCGCGGCTTGCCGTGCCGGAGAGGGCTTTTTTACCCTCTCAGTCGCTTCGCGCCAGCTCTCC
>JAFTOB010000170.1 GCA_017451545.1 Clostridia bacterium
AAACAAGCCAAAAATTAGGTACTTCGTACCCAATTTTTCGCTTCTTTTTCACGGATGCAAGGGCCGCGCGGAGCTTTTCGCGCGTTGCGACGCGCGACCACCGGGTTGCCGTGGGATCGCAAAAAACTTTTGAAAAAGTTTTATCAAAACTTTCAAAAAAGGAGCTCGGCTTAGACCTTCAAAGTCCGATTTATCGGTGACGTCCCCATCGGGTGATCGCGTGCGTTACAAGGTCACGCCACCCGATCCTTGCCCGCCGGGGCGCCCGGCCCGATTTGTCGGTCTGCCATAGCGGCTTCATCATTCATTAAACAAACGCAGGTGCCGAATGGCACCTGCGTTTCGTTTATTTCAGCTTGGCCGTGACCGCGCTGTAAAAATCGCCGTATCCCGCACCGGGAGTGAAATGATACTGGGTATCGTTGGCCGCAACGTACATATCGGTCTCGGTCAGATAAAAATCGTACTCCTCGCCGCCCGCGTGGAATCTGACCCGCAGATCCCAATTTCCGTTGGGGCTGCTGACGTTATCCGCATAATTGCGTCCCTCGACAACCTTGCAAAACTGATCTCTGAGCTCGGCGGTCTCCTTGGAGCTCGTAATGATGGCCTGCTTTTGCGTGCCGCGGGGATCCACGATCTCCACCATACCGATCTCGGCGTCCTTGATGCCGTCGAGCCTCGACGAAAACTCGGAATTTGCCGTCATAACGGGGATCGCCTCGGTCAGAATGATGATTCCGACCAGCAAAAGGAGCAGTCCGCCGCCCACAAGACCGATAATGAGATTGGACTTGTTGCCCTTTTTAACCTTTTTTTCCTTTGTATTTGCCATAAAAACACCGCTTTCAATTGATTTTTTACCATTATATCACAGTTACGGTGTTTCGTCAAGTCATTTTACGTCGGGTTTTTTTCTGCGGAAAATAAGAGAGTACATAGCCTTGCCGTTGAAGGGGATGAGGGGATAAAGATACCCACGGCCGCCGCCCACGCTTTTGTTGGTGGCTATGAGCACTCCAATGAGCAGCACGCCCCCCGCAAAGCCCCAGATGTTAAAGAGGGCGGTCAGCACCACCAGAAGTATACGCATAAACTTGAAGGCGTAGCCAAGCTCGTACGAGGCCTGCGTGAAGTTTGCGATGGACACGAAGGCCATATAAAGTATGACCTCGGGAATAAGCCAGCCGATGCTGACGGCGAAGTCACCGAGGATGAGGCCTCCCACCACCGACAGCGAATTTGACAGAATGTCGGGCGTGTTCATGGAGGCCATCCGCAACCCGTCCACCATAAATTCCACAAGGAGGATCTGGGCGATTATGGGGATCTTGCCGTACTCGTCGGGGATGATGAAGGACAGCCAATCGGGCACCCACGCGGGATTCTGCACCAGCAAAAACCAGGTCGGCATCAAAAACAGGGTCAGGAAGAACACGATATGCCGCACGGCGCGGATATAGCTTCCCGTCAGCGGCGGGAAATAAAAATCGTTGGTCTCCTGCATAAAATCGAAAATGGTGGTGGGCAGGATCATTACCTGTGGCGAGTTGTCGCAAAGAATGAGCACGTTGCCCTCGTAAAGATGGGCGGCGGCCGAGTCGGGTCGCTCGGTGACACGGATCTTGGGGAAAGGATTGTACCACCGCGAGCGGATGAGGCATTCCTTCAGGGATTCCGCGCCCATGGTCAGCGACTCCGTCCTGACATTCGTCAGCCGCTCGCGCAGGCTCTCCACCAGCTTCGGGTCGGCGCGACCCTCCATATAGCAGAGCACCACGTCGGTCTTTGAGGACGAGCCCACGTTTATATAGCTCATAGTCAGCGAGCTGTCGCGGATGCGGCGGCGGATGAGGGCGGTGTTGAAGATCAGAGTCTCCACAAAGCCGTCGCGCGCGCCGTTCATCACTCGGTCGTTTTGCGGCTCCTCGGTGCTTCTGGCGGGGTAGGTTCGGGCATCCACGATAACGGCCTGAGCCCCAAAGGACGAGCCGATGATCAGCGCCGCTCCCGAGAGCACCATCAGAAGCATGGCATCGAGATCCTCCTGCAGGTCGCTCTCGACGTAGGGCACGTGGCTGTTTATAAACTCACGCGCCGAGCTCCCCGTTCCCTTCAGCGAGATGAAATAGACCATCATTTTTTGCATCACGGCGTCCTTGATAAAGCCGTCCACGTAATAGAGGGTCAGCTCGTCCTGCCCCACCGTCAGGGTCTTTTTGATGATGTCAAAATTCTCGTTGACGCGCAAAAGGCGGTCGAGCTGTGCCACGTTTTCAACGTAAAATTCGGATAATCTTCGCATTTCTTATTCCTTTATCTGTTCTTTTGGGAATATTATGCGCCGATCGGGCGAAAAAAATGCCCCGCCGAGCGGGGCATTTGAAATTATTTCTTTAAACCGTTGAAAACGTGCACGCCGCCGCGCATCAGCCAAAGATGAAGAATGACCGAAAGGACGGCGAATGGCAAAATCAGCACGGCAAAGCCGAGGTATTCGCTGATATAGAAGGCCGAAAGGAGCGCAAGACCCGAAAGGATCATGGTGCCGAACATAGAGCCGAGCATGGTTCCCATAACGGCAAAGCCCTGCTTGACGGCCACGTTCTCGTTCTGCCAACCGAACTTCGGGAACTTGAGGCCGAGGAACATTCCAAAGTAGTCGGTAAAGGCCACGGCGGTGACGCAGGTGAGGATCACGAGGATCGAGTGAATCACTCCTACCCCCAGCGCGATACAGAGAACTACCGAGCTGACAAGCGTCAGGGGCAGGCAGATGACCGCGTGGCAGGTCAGCTTGGCGCGGATCACGTCCCGAGGATCTGCGGGCGAGGACTGCAGGATCCAAAGATTTTTGTCCTCAAGGGAGATCGACGGTGCGCTGACCATATTCATAGAGCCCATAAAGGCGACCACGGCCGCCGCACCAACGGGGAGCATACGGGCGACGATATCGCCGAGGCCGTAAAGGGTCAGCTCGTAGGTCACAGCCGAGATCGCATCGGCGTTTATGGCCAGCATCACGGCCACGATGACGGTCAGCACGTTGCCCATTCCCGCGTTCATAATGTAGGCCGCCGAGGAGAAGAAGCGGCGAAGCTCCTTTTTGACCAGCGCGCCGTAGGCACCGCGCGACTTCTCGCGGTTGCCGCGGTACTCCACGCGGACGCGGGCCTTTTTGGTGGTGATTATGCGTATAAAGCTCTTATCGAGAATGATAAAGGTGATAAGGGCGGGGATGGCCGAGCAGAGGAAGAAAAATATCATCGAAAGCCATCCGCCGTTGGCGCAGGCATCGGCCGCCCACCAGAAAACGGGCGTGCCGCGGAAGCCCGAAAGGTCAATGGGCGCGCTCTCGATCTCGTCGCTGTAAAAGCCGAGATTGAAGCAAAGGTACATATACGCGCCGAAAAAGACAAAGAAAAGCACAACGGTCACTACCGTCTTGTTCCTCAGGCGCGACGCGATCTCGGACACGATCCAGGCAATAAGCGAGGACACCGAAAGAGTTAAAAACGGGATGAGCAGGAAGGTAAGGATCGAAAATACAAGCCCGAGGGGCGTGTAGCCGCAAACGATGCCGTACATAACGAGGCAAGGCAGCATGACCACCGCCTCAAGAATGTAGTTGACAAGCAACAAAGTCAGAATTCGGCTGATGAAGATGTACTTCGGCGGTATGGGCATTGAGAGCAAGAGCTCGTTGTCCTTCGAGTCGAAGATCTGGGTCTTGGTGGCGAAAATACTGCCGAAAACACAGAGTGCCGAGGCGAGCATTACGCCCAGCAAAAAGACCTGCCACTCCTGACCCGTTCCGCCGTACATAAAGCAGAGCCCGTAAAAGAGCGCACCCATAGTGAAAAGAAAATACGCGCCGATGAGGACGAAAAGAACGATCATCAGAGCGGGCGACAGACGGCTGCGCCGCTTGCTGCTTCCGCTCCCACGGGTCATGGATGCGAAAAGAGCCGAAAATCTTGATCTTATGAGAGCCTTAAGCATTGTCTCCCCAATCCTTTCCGAAGGAGGAATCCTTGTCCTCCAGCTCAAGGAAAACGCTCTCAAGGCTGGAGTTGCCGCGCACGTCCTCCATTCTGCCGCCGGCAATGAGCTTGCCGTTCTTGATTATAGCCACGTTGGGGCAGATCTTTTCGGCCACGTCGAGCACGTGGGTCGAGAAAAAGATGGCACCGCCCGCCTCGCAGATGGCGCGCATCTCCTCTTTGAGCAAGAATGCGGCCTTGGGATCGAGACCCACAAAGGGCTCATCCATAATAAGGAGCTTCGGAGAATGGATGAGCGCCGAGATAATGGCCAGCTTTTGCTTCATTCCGTGGGAATAGGCCGAAACGGGCTGGGCAAGGTCGGCGGTCAGACCGAACATATCGGCGTACTTACCTATTTTCTCGTTTCGCTCGGCGGCGGGGATGCCGTATATATCGGAGATGAAATTCAGATATTTGATGCCCGACATAAACTCGTAAAGGTCGGGGTTGTCGGGAATGTATGCGATCTTTTTCTTGCAGGTCAAGGGATCCTCCTTGATCGACACGCCGTCGATGAGGATCTCTCCCGCGTCGAAATTAAGAAGTCCCGTGCAGGCCTTGATGGTGGTGGTCTTGCCCGCTCCGTTGTGGCCTATGAAGGCGTACATTTCACCCGCGCGGATGTGCAGGCTCAGATCGTCCACAGCCTTCTTTTCGCCGTAGGTCTTTGTAAGATTGGAAATTTTAAGCATAGTTATCTCCTTTGCGTTTTCTGACCTTATTATATCAAATCCGCGACCCCGTGTCAAGAAAAATCGCTCTACGCGGGGTAGATTTTGAAAAATTATCGCCGACAGTCTGAAAGGGGCTGTCGCATTTAGCGCAGACCAAAAACGCACAATCAAATAAAAAAGAACCGCTTTTTCCGTCAAGGCCTGATGGAAAGAGCGGTTTTTCGGTAGAAATCCTTACGGATTTCAATTTTTATGTGCGTTTTTTAGA
>JAFTOB010000171.1 GCA_017451545.1 Clostridia bacterium
AATTTTGAGTGATTATTTCGGCTAAAGTTATCGCGCTCTCGCAGGCGCGCAGTCCGGTGAAAACTCCTCCTGGCGCGCCCTTTCTAAATATTACGATCAGAAATTGATTGTAATATCACCGTCGTGGCCGTTAGGAGGCGGCAACGCCGGACTAAGGCCAGCGGGAGCGCAATGAATTAGGACGAAATATCATCTCAACCCGACCGACCGAGGGAGGGGTGAAAAGGTAACTTCACCTTAAAGCAAGCCCTTTTTTCAAAGTTTTTTGAAGAGCTCGAGAAACTTTTTGCAAAAAGTTTCTCGAACAAAAAATAATTTTCAAATTCCGATTTGTCGAATTATAAAAAAGAAAATAAAAAAGCAGCGGTCACCTCCGAGTCGAGGTGACCGCTTTGGGGGGTTATTTAGATGCTTTACTCGGGATAAAGCAAAGTATCTCGATGAATACCATAAACGCGGCCAGAATGATGGCGAGGCCGACGTTCATTGTTCCTGCCTCAACGCCGCCGATGATGCCGACGAAGCCGATGAAGCAGAGCAGGGTGCAGCCAATGCGAAGAACGGTGCGGAAACCCTCGGACTTGAAAAGACCGATGATGGCACAAAGCAGTGCGATAAAGGAATCGGCAATATTGTCGTTCTCGCTTTCAATTTTTCCGATATAGGAGCAGTTGCTCTTTCTTTCGTTCTCAAAATCATAATATCTATTCATAATATCCTCCGAATTTTCCGAATTTGGATCTCTTGTGATGACATTATAACACCAATTTCGACATTTGTCAATAGATTTTTTCAAATTTAGGAAAAATTTTTATTTTCCTCTTTACAAAATGGAAAAAGTGTGTTATAATAGTTCCACAATAAGAAAACGGAGGAACCAAAATGGATTACATAACCAGAATAAAGCAGATAAAGAGCGAGCGCCGCATCACTAACGACGAGCTGTCCGAGATGACGGGCATCCCCCTCGGCACTCTCAGCAAGATCCTTGCGGGAATCAGCGATTCGCCCAAGCTCTCCAATATGGTAGCCATCTGCGCCGCGCTGGGCTGTACATTAGATTATATAGTGGCCGGCACGCCCGAGAACAATAATAACTATACTCTGAGCGACGGCGAGATCAAGCTCATCGAAAATTTCCGTATGCTTGACACCCACGGTAAGGAAATGGTCACGCTGGTGCTTGATAAGGAATGCGACCGCGCAAGAAGCGAGCAGTATTCTACGGCAAGCCCCAAAAAGGCAAAGGTGCTCTCCCTGCCCGAGCGGAGAAGGGCGCAGACCCCCGCGGCTCAGATGCCCTACGGGCTCGGAAAGCGCGATATTCCTCTTTACGATATGCCCGTGTCGGCAGGCCCCGGGGTCTTTCTTGACGACAGCTTGGCCGAGGATATTTCGATCCCCGACAATTTCAAGACCAAGGGCGCGGATTTTGCCGTCCGTATCAGCGGCCACAGCATGGAGCCCAAGTACCGCGACGGCGACGTTCTGCTTGTTCAGGAGTGCGAGTCGGTGGAAAACGGTGAGCTTGGTATCTTCGTGCTTGACGGCTCGGGATACTTCAAGATCTTCGGCGGCGACCGACTGATCTCCATCAATCCCGATTTTGCCGACATCCCCCTCAGCGATTTCGGCGAGGCGGCCTGCTGCGGCAAGGTCATCGGCAAATTGCGCAAGAAATAATTTAAAATAGTTCTGTAAATCTCTTGCAAAACCTTTTCGGGTATGGTATAATTTATATACGCGCCGTGCGCGGATAACTCTGAAAGGCTTTGGTATATATATGAACGGTGAAACGTTGAAGAAATATTTTCCCTTTGGGGCGGTGGGGCTCCCCGTGGTGCTTGCGATCGTGATCTTTATCATCGGTCTTTGCAACGCGCATCCTTTGAGTAAGACACTGCTGATCATAAGCTCGATCCTGCTTCTCCTTCTTGCGGGTGTCTTCTTCATCCTGTTCTTCGTGCTGGGTGAAAAGAAGAAGAATTTCTTCCTCACCGACGAGGCAAGCGGAAAGCGGATCCCCCTCGAGCGACTTTCCTTCGACACCGTCAATTTCCGTATGAACTCCTTCATTGCAGAGAGAATTGACGACGAGGACGAGCTTTACAGCGGCAAGATCCTCCTTCGCCGCGGAATCTTCGGCCCGAGAGATATTTTCAGACCGCTTGTGGTCTACAAGCTCCTTTTCGATATGGCCGAGCTTGATAATTCCAATACCTGGAACAGATTTTTCGCAATGTCCGAGGATGCGTTTTCGCGCATCACCGGCACGCTCAACTCCACCAACGACAGCAATATGGCGCGCCGCCTGATGCAGCTTCGCCAGATGCGCGACGAGGAGAGACTTTCGGATTTCATCACCGGAAACCGCAGATATCTGCAGGGCAGAATGATGCTCTTTATCCGCTCCAACGTCGAAATGTTCGACGATATATATTAATGTATGAAAAGAACCGACACGCCGTGTCGGTTCTTTTTACTTGCATACGTTAAAGTGGGCGGGAGCAAGATCGGCTTGATATATTTGTCCGCTTATGGTATAATATCTTTGAAAATCAAAGCAAAGCTATACTTCGCCACAACAAATACTTCGTGGAATAATCTCCGGAATTTGATATAATAAGATCACAAAAGCGCTTTTGAATACTTTTGGAGGACAAAATTATGTCTATTGGTTCAACGATCAAACGCTTGCGCCGCGAAAAGGATATGACGCAGGAGCAGCTTGCCGAATATCTTGGGATAACCTCGCGCGCCGTTTCGCAATGGGAGTGCGACCGCACAGCTCCCGATATCTCGCAGATCCCCGCGCTCTGCCATATCTTTGACGTTTCCTCGGACGTTCTGCTCGGAATTGATATTGAAAAGAACAACGAGGAAATCAAAAAATATTTGGATACGGCGCGAAATCTGTGTCACCAAGGAAAGTGGGAGGAATACACCGCGATTCTTCGAGAGGCAAACAAAAAATTCCCGCGTGATTATAAAATCATGCAGGCCCTTGCAGATGCAATTGTTTGCGAATATTCCCGAAAGGGCTTCAAGGAATACGACGAGGTTTTTGACCTTTGCAATCGAATCCTTGCAGAATGTACCGACAGCATAATTCGATATGAAGCAATTCGTACACTTGCTCTTGCATACGAATATGCGGGAAAACGGGAGGAAATGTTGAAGCTTTCCGAGGAAATGCCGAAGTCGCATTTTTCGTATGAAAATTTTATGCTTTACAGCTGGAAAGGCGATGCTGATTTTGAGAAAAGGCAATCGTATATCTCATATTTGATCTGTCAGTTGATCTCGGCTATCGGCTGTGCGTGCGGTCATCGCCATGACGATGATAAAATGATTTACGCAACGGAAGACAGAGTAAAGTTGCATAAGCTTCAGGTGGATTTACTTGAACTTCTGTTTCCCGATAAAGATTATCAGTATTTGGCACAAGAGGGTGAGATCGCTTGTGGTCATATAGCAATAATCCTTATCCGAAACAATGATTTGGAAAACGCGTGGAAATGGTTGGAAAAATCCGCGGATTTCGCAATAAATATGGACACCTATGATTTTGATGCCGCTCATACCTCGCCCAGTCTTCGCGGCTACTCAAGTGGCGGATGGATCATGGAGGCTGAAGGCAACCGATCGCAATCGATGCTTAATTGGTTAACAACCGATGACGAGGCCGCCGTTTTGCGAGTCGACCCGCGGTATAAAACACTCGTTGACCGCTTGAAAGCGGTTGCAAAAAAACCGTAATTTCAGCCCCGCCTCGGCGGGGCTTTTTCTTGAAGCAGACAGACCGATAAATCGGAGTCTGAAGAATCTAATATTTAACCGTAGGGGCGCACTTTGTGCGCCCGTTCGGTTGATTTAGATTTATTTTATGGGTGTCGTTCCTGCCCCCTCCGGGCTCGAGGACGAGGGGTGCAGCAATCCTTCGGATAGCTGCGACCGCGTAGCGGTGGGGGTAGGGGCGGGTACCCGCCGCAGTCGGGCGATTTTGATTTGCCCGATCTGTTCGTTAGCGCGGCCTGAAAAACAAGCCAAAAATTAGGTACTTTGTACCCAATTTTTCGCTTCTTTTTCAACGAGCAAGGGCCGCCGTCGTTCCTTCGGAACGAAAGGGATTTCGCGCTCTGCGGAGCGCGACCAACGGGTTGCCGTTGGATCGCAAAAAACTTTTGAAAAAGTTTCATCAAAACTTTCAAAAATGAGTTTAGCTTAAACTTCAAACTCCAATTTATCGGCCCGTTTATCGCGGCTTTTATCCAACCGAACAAAAGGAGAATACAAAAAATGAAATTTATATCCTGGAACGTCAACGGATTTAGATCCTGCTTGACCAAG
>JAFTOB010000172.1 GCA_017451545.1 Clostridia bacterium
CCTTTCCCATCTTCGCGGACCGTCGAGGACGCCGGTCCCTACATTTCGTTAAGTTTACGCCGTTCGTTTTTCACCCTGAATTTCGCAAACCGTTGGGGATAAACTCCAATTTATCGGTGACTGCAAACTAATCAAAGCTCACGTTACCTTCCCGATATTCGCTCGGGGTGGTGCCGTAAACGGCGCGAAAGCTGCGGTTGAAGCTCCGCACGCTGCCGAAGCCGCAGGCATAGGCGATCTCGGTAAAGGTGGCGCCGCTGTTTTTTATAAGGTGCGCCGCGCGTCGGCAACGCAGATATATCACGCAATCGTTAAATCCCACACCCATCTTTTTTGAAAACATTTTGCTCAGCGTTACCGGGTGAAGCCCCACGGCACGCGCCACACCGTCAAGAGAGATGCTCTCGGCAATGTGTGCGCTCATATAGTCGAAGGCCCGCTCGGTGGAGCTGTCAAGAAGGCGTTTCCCTTCCTCAAAGGTGCATCCGCGCAGAGCATCAAGGCAGACGGGATAAAGCAAAGCCTGCGCCTCAAGCGTGTCAAGTCTGCCACCCTCGCCGACGAGAATGCTGTCCGCGACAGCGCGGCTCCCATCCGAAACGGCAAAAATATGGCTGGATGTCAGCTTTCCCCGCAATGCCTCGCAAAAGGTTGGCACAAGCTCACTCGAAAACATGAGCACGCGGCATCGGTTATACTGCGGCGAGTGAAATTCGTGGGGCTCGAAGGCCGAAACGAAAATTCCCTGCCCCGCAGGTATGGCGTAATCAGAATTTCCCACACGCATATTGAGCAGTCCCTCGGTGACCTCTATTATCTCAAAGTGCGGATGCAAATGCCGCACACACTCAACGTTTAGGTGCGCCGCCCAGCTAAAGCTACTGCTTTCTGTTTTATCACCCATTGACTCGCGCCTCCTTTTTGACTAAAATTTGTCTATATATTATACCATATATGTCTTGCAAAAGCAAGGGCTACGTGATATAATTTTGTAAAACAAACCTTTTCGGAGATAAAATGAACGTTCCCCTTTTGCTTTTTCTTTCGGCCCTCGCCTCGCTGGGAGCCCGCGCCTTCTCAAAGCTCTGCAGTGATATGGTCGTCGGCCACTCAAAAGCAAGATACACTCTTTTCTACGCGGTAAACGGCATCGTTTCCTGCATTTTCTTCCTTGTAGCCGACGGCTTTCGGGTCGCGCTCAACCTTCCCACCTTCATATATTCGCTGGTCTTCGCCATTCTGGTGGCCGCCTCGCTGTTTGTCTCGCTTTGGCTCTTGAAGCTTGCCACCATCTCGGGCGTAAACATCCTCAGCAGTGCCTTCGGGCTTGTCCTGACTTCCGCCATGGGATTTTTGGCCTTCTCGGAAGAACCGACCCCAATAAAGCTGATCAGAATTGCACTTATGGTCATAGCCGCCGCCTTCGTTTTCATTGACGAGGGGCGGATAAACGGTAAAACCGACGGCAAAAAGCGCGGCCTGCGCGCTCTGCTTCCGCTGTTTTTCGCCGTCACCCTTTCGGCCGTCATAAGCTGTCTTGTGACACTTGTAACCAAGCTCTACGTCACTTCCGATGCCGTGGCAAGCGAAAATTCCTTTTTCTTTTGGACGAACGTCCTGCTGGTCCTCGGCTCGGCTCTTTTCTTTGTCCTTATGTGTCTTAAAAGCCGTACCGCTTTCCGCGATTCTATGTCACTTCTGCACCCCAAAAAGCTGATCTCGCTTGCGGGCAACACGCTCTGCTCAAACGCGGGCTCGCTCATTGCCATCCTTCTGGTGGCACAGATGGAGCTCTCGGTCTACACCCCCGTAAGCTCGGCCATCGGCATCATCGTTGCCGTCATCGCGTCGCTGATCTTCCGCGAACGGCTCGGACTTTTCTCATATCTCGCCGCGGCGGTGGCCTGCGGTGCAATGATCATTTAGGAGTATTTATGTATAGCTACGATTATTTCTCGACTCTGTATATCTCTCAAAAGCTCGGTGACGACGGAGCGAACGGTCTCGCGCCCGCATCGGACAGCGAGGGCAACGGCCCTCTTTCGAGCCTTGAGCGCGCGCTTGAGCTTGTGAGTGAGCTTCGCCGCTCGGGCGTTGAGCGGCCGCTGACTCTGTCGCTGGTTGACGATTATTATCTCACCTCGCCGCTCACAATAAACGAAAAGCTGCTGACCGTCGAATCCTTCGGCACGCAGAAGCGGATCATCGGCGGCATCCGTGTGGAGGGCTGGGTGCGAGGTGAATTCAACGGAGTTCCCTGCCTTTGTGCCACCTTGCCCCAAAAGGAAGGCGGGTGGGATCTCACCGATCTTTACGTAAACGGCGAGCGCGCGAAGGTCACACGCTACCCGAAGACGGGTCGGCTGAAGATTGCCGAATGCGAAGACCCCAAAGCCGAAGGAGCAATGAGCATTTTTGACCATTCCTCGACTTGGTTCAAGCTTATTCCCGAGGACGTTGCCGAGCTCGGCGATCTCACGGGTGCAACGATCAACTATTTTCACTACTGGGTAGACGAGCATTCGCCCATTGATCACTATGACAAAGAAAGCGGAAAAATCTATATGAAATACCGCTCGCGCTTTACGTCAAGCGCCGTTTACGACGGCAAGGATGCCGCAGCGATCCACTATTATCTGACGGGCGTGGCCTCTGCCTTCGGCGCGCGCGGCGAGTGGCATTTTGACAAAAAAAGCTCCACCGTGTACTATATTCCCGAAAACGATGACGTGACCCCCGAAAGCATCGAGGCCTTCGTCCCGACTCTTGACAGTCTGATCCATGTTGAGGGCGAGGATGTGAAGCTGCGCGGTCTTGAGCTGACCTGCACGAAGGGAAACTACGCAAGCAGTCTGCTCTACGCGAGCGAGCTTGAAAAATATCCCGAAAGGCCTTTGCTTTTCGCCTCGGATATTCAATCGGTCTGCGGCGCACCCGGTGCCATTATCTTTGAAAACGCAAGCCGCTGCTCGGTAGACGGTTGCTATATTCACGGCGTGGGCATCCACGGCATCGAGATCGGCAAAAGCTGCGATCATATCCGCATTGAGGGCAATCACATATGCGATATCTGCGCCGGAGGCATCAAGATCGAGGGCGGCACGGCGCTTGATGAGCCATCTCAGAGGACACACGATTGCGTCATCCGAAAAAATCACATCCACGCCATCGGTAAGCGCTATCTTGCGGGCTGCGGCGTGTTTATAATGGACGCATCGGACTGCGAGATCGCAGAAAATGAGATCCACGATACCGAATATTCGGGAATATCCGTCGGTTGGGTGTGGGGCTACGCCGACAGCGCCACATACGGGAATATCATCCGAGGCAATCATATCTACGATATCGGAAAGGGCAACCTGTCGGATATGGGAGGCATTTACCTGCTCGGCAAGCAGCGCGGAACGGTGGTCGCCGAAAACCGTATTCACGGCATCCGACGTCGAACCTACGGCGCTTGGGGCATTTACCTTGACGAAGGCTCAAGCTACGTCACCGTCGAGCGCAACGCCGTATACGATACCGAAGCCGAGTCGCTTCATCTGCATTACGGCTCCCACGACACGGTAAGAAACAATATTTTTTATTCGGAAAAAGCCCCCTGCATTGCGGTTACAAAGCCCGAGGAGCATTATCAGGTCAATTTTGAATGCAATCTGCTGATTACGAAAGGTGAGCCCATATTCTTCGGCAAGGAGAGCAGCCCCGAAATTTGCTTCGGAAGAAATCTGATCTGGGATATGACGCGCCCCTGCCCGCAAGCAAAGCGCGATAAGCTTTTCAATTTCTTCGATTTTCCCCTCGACCTGAACTCTAACGTCATAGCCGACCCGAAGTTCCCGAATATTGAAGGCGGCGACTTCACCCTCGCCCCCGACTCCCCCGCGTTCAAGCTCGGCTTCACACCCCTGCCCGAAAAAACCGCAAAAGGATAACACCAAAGCCGACGGCACGCCGTCGGCTTTTTTCGTGAAATTGACGCACCGATAAATTAGAGTTTGAAGGCCTAAACCTAACCCCTCTTTGAAAGTTTTGATAAAACTTTTTCAAAAGTTTTTCGGGATCCAACGTCGAAACGTTGGTCGC
>JAFTOB010000173.1 GCA_017451545.1 Clostridia bacterium
ACTACAACAAGAGCGGTACGCTTGTGGAGCTGGACCTTTCCGGCACGACGACTTTGCCCACCGGTAGTGAAAATTCCAACTCCAATGCGTTTACCTACACCTTGGCTGACGGCTCTATTTTGACGATGAAGTTTAGCTCCGGCTGGAAGTCCGGCGCAACCACGCATCAGTTTACCACTTATAATAACAAATATTAAATCTATCCTAAGTCCTTGGACAATGACAACTATTTTCGTGCAAAGACCACCAATCAGGATTTTGACGTGAAGATCACTTATAATTTCACCGATCCCAACGGTCAGTCCACCGGTGACCAAACGATGCAGTGGTATAATGCTGCGGCGTCCAATGGCTCCGTATCTACTGTGCAGTGGAAAACGTTCGATAGTACGAATGGTAAGGAGGCCTCCATCTGCGTCACCCCCGACACCCTTGTGACTCTTGCAGACGGCACGCAGAAGGAAATTCAGTACGTGACCGATGCAGATCAGCTTCTTGTTTGGAACTTCTACACCGGTGAGTACACCGTTGCTCCTGCTTCCATTTTGATGAACCATGGCTATGCCAACGTGAACGTGGTTACCTTGACCTTTGCTGACGGTACGACTGTGAATACCATCAACGGTCACGGCTTCTTTGATGTGGCTACCAATGAGTTTGTGCTTCTTGATGAGTTCAATGCGGCTGACTATATCGGTCACGAGTTCGTCAAGCAAGACGGTGATGGCTACACAACCACCATCTTGGTCGGTTACAGCGTTGAGGAGCGCTATACCGAGGTTTGGTCTGTCCTCACGGCAGAGCATTATAACTGCGTACTGAACGGTATGTGGACGGTGACTGCCGCAGAGGTTGAAAACAGCCCCGAATGGCTCATGCCTTACGAGATCGGTGAGGACATGAAGTATGACGAGGCCAAGATGCAGGCAGATATCGAGAAATACGGTCTCTACACCTACGAGGACTTTGCCGATTATATGACCTACGAGCAGTTTGTGGCTCTCGGTCTTGCAAACTTCAAGGTCTCTGTTGGTAAGGGCTATATCACTTGGGACGAAATCCTTTATCTGATCAGCATTCACCTTAGTTAAACAATAAAACCACCCAACCCTTCGGGGTTGGGCGGTGATCAAGGGGTGTGAGGGGATCCTTCGCATCTCTTGACCACCGTATATATTACGAAAGGAGCGGAGACGCAATTTGAAAAAGTTCCTATCTAATTTTTTCATTCCCAAGGACGGGAAGATATCTGACAAGTCCTTTATGTACAACATAACCGCTATGCTCGTCAGCATCGTGGTCTGTATGGCCTCTCTTACCGCCGCCACTTGGGCTTGGTTCTGCATCGGCGTTACCAACAACGGCAACAACATAAAGGCTTCCGAGTGTCTTCTCACCGTTGCGGCCGACGAGGGAGGCAATATTGTGGATCCGCTTGCTCTTGATGAGTTCGACAGACCCATTCCGTTAGGGGAGGGAAGATACACCGTCGTTCTCACCCTGCCGCGCGACAGTGCCTCGGGATACTGCATTCTTGATCTCGGCGGCAAGGACAACGAGGTCTACACGGCCGCCATAATTTCCCACGAAAAGAGCGATCCCGAGACTCTCGGCTTCACTCTCGTTATCGAGGAGGGCGCGAGGGTTACCTTTTCCGCGCATTGGGGCGTTCCTTCGCCGCACAGCGGAAAGACGATCGTCGGTTCGGGCGACGTTATCACTATTCACGCGGATGGTTCGCATACCCTTGAAGTTAATTGATGCTTTTCTATTACCCGCCGCGGCATCGCGGCGGGGTTTTCCTTATAAAAAGGAAATGCACTTGCAAGAGCAAGTGCTGACAATTTGATCGCGCCGCGACGTATAAAAAAGCCTCATCCAATAGGATGAGGCTTTTTGGTGGGCCATCAGGGACTCGAACCCCAGACCGACCGGTTATGAGCCGGTAGCTCTAACCAACTGAGCTAATGGCCCGTTTCAAAACGGCTTAATTATTATACTACATTTGTCCCCGTTTGTCAATAGGTTGATGCAAAAATTTCCTTGTAAATCCAAACTTTTTTGATGCCGCTATGTCAATTTTTGTCGCTCTGCATATGATGTTATTGAAAGAGATCTGTCCCGATCTCTAACTTAACACAAGGAGGTTTTTTTATGGCGGATTGCAAATTTTCCTGCGGTTCTTCCTCGTCCCCGCGTGAGAACGTGTGTATCGAGACCGGCCGCATTCTCGACTCCTGCCGCGACCGCGACTGCTTTGAGAACGTTCGCGTTCTGCTGACAAGATTCGGCAACGATATAATCGAGCACACAGGAAACGTGCGCACGAAGTGTGCGGAGATCGCCTGGGCTTCCATCGGGCTCAGCAGCATTCAGTTCAACCGCGGATTTTACTCGGTGAACATTCGCCTGTTTATCAAGCTGGTCTTCGAGGCCTGCGTGCCCGGTGGGCGCGCTCAGGAATTCGACGGCATTGCGGTGATCGACAAGAACGTGATCCTCTTCGGCGGCGAAAATTCGTCCAAGATCTTCCGAAGCAAGGACTGCGGTTCCTTCTGCGCCTCTCCTGAGCCCGTGGATTGCGCCTACAACGCGCCTGAGGCTGTTTTTGAGGTAGTAGACCCCGTAATTCTTTCCACCCGCGTAATCGAGGAAAAAGAGTGCTCTGCGTGCTGCTGCTGTTGCTCCTGCTGTGACATTCCCGAGTGCGTATCCTGTCAGATCAGCGATTCGCTCTGCGATGACGTTGAGCGGTATCTCGCCGTATCCATCGGACTTTTCTCGGTGGTGCGCCTGATTCGTCCCGGTCAGCTCATCGTCAGCGCGTCGGAATTCACCATTCCCGACAAGGAGTGTGTGGAGCCGAAGGTCAGCGACCCTTGCAGTGTGTTCCGCAAGATGCCGTTCCCCGTGGGCGATTTCGGGATTCAGGGGCCGATTCACCCTTGCCCCGACGAGAAGCCCGAAAAGCGCTGCGGCTGCTGAGCAGGGAAGAGCTAAACGAAAAAATCTCCGCGTTGGATTTCCAACGCGGAGTTCTTTTATTCGGTATCTCTTTTCAGCTTGTAGACGGGCTCGCCGCCCTTGACGGTTTCGGGAGTTATTACCACCGTTTCAATATCGGCGCGAGATGGGATCTCGTACATGATATTGGTCATAAGGCTTTCGGTGATGGCGCGAAGTCCGCGAGCGCCCGTGTTGCGCTCGAGTGCCAGCTTTGCGATCTGCTCGAGGGAGCCCTCGGCAAATTCAAGCTTGACGCCGTCCATGGCGAAGAGCTTCTCGTACTGCTTGACAAGCGAGTTTTTAGGCTCCTTGATGATGCGGACGAGTGCCGATTCGTCGAGCTCATTCATTGCGACCAGCACGGGCAGACGGCCTACAAGCTCGGGGATAAGGCCGAACTTGACGATATCGTGGGGAATTACGTCCTTATAGATACCGGTCTTCTGCTTTTCGTACTTGTGGAGAATCTCGCTTGAGAATCCGACGGTCTGGTTGCCCTTGCGGCGACCGATGATCTGATCCAGCGTGTCGAATGCTCCGCCGCAGATGAAAAGTATGTTTTTGGTGTTGATCTGGATAAATTCCTGGTTCGGGTGCTTGCGTCCACCCTGCGGGGGAACGTTGGCGACCGTGCCCTCAAGGATCTTCAAAAGCGCCTGCTGAACGCCCTCTCCCGAAACGTCACGGGTGATGGAGCGGTTCTCGCTTCTGCGCGCGATCTTATCGATCTCGTCGATATAGATGATTCCGCGCTCGGCCAGCTCGATGTTGTAATCGGCGGCTTGGATGAGGCGAAGCAGGATGTTCTCCACGTCCTCGCCGACGTAACCTGCCTCAGTGAGAGTGGTTGCATCCGCGATGGCGAAGGGAACGCGAAGGGTCTTGGCAAGGGTTTGGGCGAGGTAGGTCTTACCGACACCGGTAGGGCCCATAAGGAGCACGTTGCTCTTCTGAAGCTCGACTTCGTTTTCGTCCTCAGGCTGCTGCTCGGCGGCCTTTTTCTTGCCTTTTTTCTTGGCTTTATCGCTTTCTTCCTTGGAAAGTATGCGCTTATAGTGGTTATATACGGCCACGGAAAGGGCGACCTTGGCATCGTCCTGACCGATAACGTAGCGGTCGAGGGACGCCTTGATCTGCTTGGGCTTGGGGAGATTATCAAGAGTGAACTCCCCGTATTCCGCGCTTTCTGCCTCCATTGTCTGTTCGATGAGATCCTCACAAGCCTCAACGCAAAAATCGCAGATAAAGAGTCCGGTAGGCGAGGGGATCAGAAAATTGACCTGATTCTCGTTTCGTCCGCAGAAGGAACAGTATTTAAGATTAGAACCTTTGTTGTTTGTTGCCATTATACACCCTTATGCACGCTTGGTCATTATCTTATCGATGATTCCGTACTCAAGAGCCTCGGCCGAGGTGAGGAAGTTATCACGGTCGGTATCGGCGCAGACCTGCTCGTAGGTCTTGCCGGTGTTCTCGGCAAGGATACGGTTGAGTCTTTCCTTGGTACGCAGGATCATATCAGCGTGGATCTTGATATCGGAAGCCTGACCGCGGAATCCGCCGAGGGGCTGGTGGATCATGATCTCGCTGTTGGGGAGAGCGCTGCGCTTTCCCTTGGCACCGGAGGAGAGGAGGAATGCACCCATACTTGCTGCCATGCCTACACAGATGGTGGCAACGTCACACTTGATGAAGTTCATCGTGTCGTAGATGGCCATACCTGCGGTGACTGAGCCACCGGGGCTGTTGATATAAAGGTAGATATCCTTATCGGGATCCTGTGCCTCAAGGAAAAGCATCTGAGCCACGACAAGCGAAGCTGTTGTGTCATTTATTTCTTCGGAAAGTATGATAATTCTGTCATTGAGCAGGCGGGAAAAGATATCGTAAGATCTATCTCCGCGGCTGGTCTGTTCAACGACCATAGGGACAAGCGAGTCCTTCATCATATTATTGTAGTACATAACATCCTCCTTACCGTGTTAGGTTTAGCTTATTGTTATCAAATTACTCGGCGTCTGCGGGCTTTTCTGTCTCTGCCTCAGCCTTCTTGGTGGTCTTCTTAGCGGTGGTCTTCTTGGCGGGGGCCTTCTTTGCGGGCTTCTCCTCTGCAACCTCGGCCTCGGGAGCCTTGTCGGTTACAACAGCCTTGGAAACGACCAGATCAAGAGCCTTCTGAACCTTCATGTCGCCGCGAACAGCCTCAAGTCCGACGAACTCCTCGACCTGCTCCTTGGTGATCTTGTTGTCCTCAGCGATTCTTGCGACCTCGGCCTCAAGCTCTTCATCGGTGACCTCGATCTTCTCGAGCTCGGCGATCTTCTCAAGAGCAAGACGGGTCTTGACCTGTCTCTCGGCCTGGGGTCTCATCTGCTTGCGGAGAGCGTCGAGATCCATACCGGTGTACTGAAGGTACATATTGAGATCGAGTCCGCTCATACGGAGACGGGTGTCGTAGTCACGAACGAAGTTCTCGGTCTCGGTCTCGTACATAGCCTCGGGGATATCTGCAACCAGCTTATCCATAAGTGCGTTTGCAACGCTGTCCTTGACCTCGTTCTCGGCCTTGGTATCGTGTCTCTTCTGGATTTTTGCCTTAAGATCGGCCTTGTATTCATCAAGAGTATCGAATTCGGAAACATCCTTTGCAAACTCGTCATCAAGCTCGGGAAGCTCTACGTTGTTGATGCCGTTGAGCTTTACCTTGAAGATTGCTACCTTGCCTGCAAGCTCAGCTGCATGGTACTCGGTGGGGAAGGTTACGTTAACGTCGAACTCATCGCCGATGTTCTTGCCAACGATCTGCTCCTCAAAGCCGGGGATGAACTGACCGGAACCAAGCTTAAGGGGCTGGCCGTCTGCCTTGCCGCCGTCGAATGCAACGCCGTCGCAGAAGCCCTCGTAGTCAATATTTACCAGGTCGCCGTTCTCGGCTGCGCGATCGGTGATCTCGATCTCGCGGGAGTTTCTGTTGCGAACGGTCTCGATCTCCTCGTCAACCTCAGCGTCGGTAGCGGTGAGAACGGTGCGCTCAACAGCGATGCCCTCATAGCCCTCAATGGAGACCTCGGGCTTTACATAGACCTTTGCGGACATAACAACACCGTTATCGTCGATAGAAACGATATCGAACTCAGGTCTGCTTACGGGGTCGATTCCGGACTCCTTGAGAGCGGACTCGTATGCCTCGGGAAGGACGTCATTGATAGCATCCTCATAGAAGAATCCCTTGCCGTACATCTTTTCGATGATGCTACGGGGAGCCTTGCCTTTTCTGAAGCCGGGCACGTTGATCTTGCCAACCTGCTTCTTGTAGGCACGGGAAATGGCTGCGTTGAAGGTCGCGGCGTCAACCGAGAACTCCAGAGTGTGAAGATTGTGTTCAGATCTTTCGGATTTTGTAAGACTCATTTTATATATCCTCCAATATTATTTACACATTTTAATATTTTACTTCATTTTATAGATAATGTCAAGGGTTTTCGTCAAATTTAACAAAAAAATTAAGCAAAAATCGGCATTGCGGCGAAATTCAGGAAGTCGGCAGAGGTAAGAACCATCTCGACGCCCTCAAATTCAAAGCGGCGCGGCACGGAATAGCTTCCGTGAATATGTCCGAAATAGCAGGTTTTGATATCGTATTCCTTCAGAGTATCGACGATCTCGCGGCAGATGCAATCGTTCCAGACCGGTGGAAAATGCAGGAACACAAGCATTGGCAGACCGCATTCCTCCTGCAACTTTTTTCCTGCATCAAGGCTTATTTTAAGTCTTGTGACCTCGCGGTTGATGATCTTATCGTAATCCACCTCGCCGACGGTGTTCTGCTGTGACTTGTCGGTGAACCATCCGCGAGAGCCGCAGATAATAAAATCCTTTAGCTTGTAGGCATTATTGTAAAGCGGACGGATGGTTTTGATGTCCAGCTTGTCGAACATAGCCTGCATTTTTGAGGCCGTTGACCACCAGAAATCGTGGTTGCCCTTGCTGATGTATTTTGTGCCGGGCAGGGATTCGAGAAATTTCAGATCCGATTCGGCCTCCTCAAGCTTCAAGGCCCAGGAGATATCGCCGGCAATGACCACGTCATCTTCGTCGGTTATAACGGCTCGCCAGTTTTTCTCCAGTTTTTTTACGTAGCCCTCCCAGCGAGAGCCGAAAACTTCCATTGATTTATTTGTTCCCGCATCGGTTGAGAGATGCAGGTCTGATATAACAAAAAGTGACATTTGGCTCCTTTCTCCGTATAGAACGGCGGATTCGGGTCATACTACTCTTATCTCATATGAGAAAAGGAGAAAAACAATGAGCGAAAACGTAAAGAAATGTTCCTGCGGCAAGTACAACGACGGCATCAGCTGTGACGTGCGCAACTGCGTATATCACGTTGGTGATTGCCATTGTACGGCCACAAAGATCTCGGTCGGTCCCAGCTCTGCAAACACCAGCGCAGATACTATCTGCGCAACCTTCAAGCAGAAGGAGAACTGACCCTTTTAACGGGCGGCTTGCCGCCCGTTCTTTTATTTTGTATAATTCTTTACCGCTGCGGGCATATCTGCGGGATCGATGGTTTCGGTAAATCTAACGGCGCGTTCGCCGAGCCCACGCAAAGGAGATGTGATCTCGGTATTCGTAAGAGCGGAGAGCTTGTCGAGAGCCTCAAGATCGTCGGCGGGCCTGTCACCGCCGAGGGAGACGAGAACGTCTGCGGCGAACTTGTAGGGGCTGGCCGTAGATGCGATAACGGTGGGCTTGACGTCACCCGTTTGGGCTTCGTATTGACGTGCGGCGTTGACGGCGACCGCAGTATGGGTATCGTGCAGATATCCGAGATTTTCAAAATTAGCCTTGATTTCGGCACCCGTCGCGGCCTCGTCGGTGTAATAGCCTACGAAGGATTCGTTGATCTTTGCAAGCACGTCGGGCTCTACGGTATATGCACCGGTGGTGTTTAGGCTCTTCATATAAGCGGCCGTCTTTTCGGGGCCTGCAACGAAGGCCAGAAGGCGTTCGAGGTTGCTTGATATCAGTATATCCATTGAGGGCGACATTGTGACGTGGAATTTGCGGTTTCTGTCATAGGTTCCGGTTCTGAGGAATTCGGTCAGAACATTGTTGACGTTTGACGCGCAGATCAGCTTGTCGATGGGCAGACCCATCAGCTTTGCAATGTAGGCGGCAAGAATATTACCAAAGTTTCCGGTGGGTACGCAAACGTTTATTTTATCGCCGTAGCTGATCTTGCCTTCGTTCATCAGGTCGCAGTAAGCCGAAACGTAGTAAACGATCTGCGGTGCCAGGCGTCCCCAGTTGATGGAGTTGGCACTGGAAAGGAAGTAACCGTTTTTGTCAAGCTCTGCGGCGAACTCGGTGTCCGAGAAGATCTTCTTGACGCCGGTCTGAGCGTCGTCAAAGTTGCCATTTATGGCGCAAACGTTGACGTTGGAGCCCTGCTGTGTGGCCATTTGGAGCTTCTGCACACGGCTTACGCCGTCAACGGGATAGAAGACCATTATCTTAACTCCGTCAACGTCACGGTAGCCCTCAAGCGCGGCCTTGCCCGTGTCGCCCGAGGTGGCTACGAGTATGAGAGCCGTTCTGTTCTCGCCGGTCTTGCGGAGAGATCGAACCAACAATCTGGGCATAAGCTGAAGTGCCATGTCCTTGAACGCGGCGGTGGGACCGTGCCACAGCTCAAGGGAATAAAGGTTCTTTTCAATATTAACAACGGGCGCGGCACCGCCGGGGAAAGAAGCCTCGGCATAGGCAGCCTCACAGTCTGCGATCAGCTCGTCATATGTGAAATCTGTCAAAAATTTACCCATAACAAGCGCAGCGCGTTCAGGGTAGGGAAGTGTTGCCAGCTTTTTGACCTCGCTCTCGGTCAGTTCGGGGATCTCGGTGGGGATGAACAGACCACCGTCATCTGCCAAGCCTTGCTTTATGACTTGGGCGGACAATAATTTCTTTTCTTCTGTGTCTCTTGTGCTTTTGAAATACATAACTTTCCTCTTGGGTTTTATTTTAAAATGCGTTTTCTATATGATTGACGGCGAGGATCTTTTTCTCGCTGTCTTTAAGAAGGTAGACCTCGATGACGTCCATTCTCGGCTGCTTTTCCGAGTAGTTTTGCGAAAGATAAGCTCTTGCGGCCTGCTCGGTGCGCTCGCGCTTTTCTCGGTTGACAGCATCGGATGCGCGAGTTTTATAAGATATATCGTCAAGAGAGACCACGCTTCGGGTCTTCACCTCGACGAACAGAATAAGCTCGCGGTTTGCGGCCACAATATCAAGCTCGTTTTTGCCGAAATGAAGGTTTCGGCCGAGGATCTTATAGCCGGCCTTTTTCAGAAATTTGGCGGCGGCTCGCTCGCCTATGTCGCCGATCTGCTTAGTTGTTTTCATCGTTCAAAAATCTGATGAATTTTGTCCGGTAGATGGGCGCGGGGCCGTATTTTCTCAAGGCGTCCATATGAGCCTTGGTTCCGTATCCCTTGTGAGCGGCAATGCCGTACTGCGGATACTCGCGGTCAAGCTCAAGGCAAACACGATCTCGGCTTACCTTCGCAAGCACCGACGCGGCGGCGATGCTCGGAGATATGGCATCTCCGTGAATGACCGAGCGGGCTTCTACCTGAAAATCGCGGCATATATTGCCGTCTATCAGCGCAAAATCGGCTTTGACCTGCAAGCCGTCAATTGCGCGGCGCATAGCAAGCAACGTAGCCTCAAGAATATTAAGCTCGTTTATCTCTTCGACCGTGGCGTACGCGACAGAATAGGCAATCGCTTTTTCCTTTATAATATCAAACAGTGCCTCGCGCTTCTTTTCGGTCAGCTTTTTGGAATCGTTAAGCCCGGGAATGTCGACGTCTGCGGGCAGAATGCAGGCGGCAGTGCATACTGGGCCGCAAAGCGGTCCGCGCCCGGCCTCGTCCACACCGCAGATAGCGGTGTAACCCTGAGCCTGCAGCTCTTTTTCAAGTGTAAATTCAAGCATAGCGGACTCCCTTATCTGTCAAGAGTGATGCGACCGAGCTTGCCCGAGCGAAGCTCGTCTATCAGCATATTTGCGGTTCTTTCGGTGTCGATCTCGCCGCCCGAGATCAAAAATCCGCGCTTTCTGCCCACGGCGCACATAAGATCGTAGTTGTCGCCCTCGGGAATTGAGGGGAGCTTGTAGCGAGTGCAAAGCATATCGGGATAAAGCTCGCGCATACGTCCGCAGAGAGCCATACCGAGAGTCTCAATATCAAGGATAGAATCCTTAACGGCCCCCGTGAGAGCAAGATTTTCTCCAACTTTTCTGTCCTCAAACTTAGGCCAGAGAACGCCGGGCATATCGAGCAGATCAATACCGATATCGGTGGATACCCACTGCTTGTCAAGTGTAACGCCGGGGCGATTTTCTACTTTTGCTTTTTTGCTTTTGCTTATTTTGTTTATTAGTGAAGACTTGCCCACGTTGGGAATTCCGATGACCATGGCCTTCAGCTTTCGGCCTGTCATTCCTTTTTGCTCATATCTCTCAAGCTTTTCGCTGAGGATGTCTCGGATTGCGGGAGCAAGCTTGTTAAGTCCTTCGCCCGTAATGCAATCGGTGGGAATGCAGACGGTGTCCTTGCCCGCATATTTTTCACACCAATATTTGGTGGCAGCAGGGTCGGCCAGCGAGCACTTGTTCATAAGTATCAGCGAGGGCTTGCCCTCCGTAAGACGGACTATTTCGGGGTTTCTTGACGAATAAGGAATTCTCGCGTCAAGAATTTCTATAACAATATCGACGTTTTTCAGGTTTTCCGAGATCATACGGCGGGTTTTCGCCATATGACCCGGAAACCACTGTATGGTATCCGATGGCATAATTATTCCACAGCTCCGAACTTATCCATTGGGGATATGCGGAGCAAAACCTTTCCGAGTATTCTGCGGGTGTCAACGAATCCGACCATAGGGCTTCGGCTGTCGGTCGAATGATATCTGTGGTCGCCCATTACGAATATATATCCCTCGGGGACTTGAGCGGCCTCAAAGTCGTAAGTGCTTCCGTCAAAGCTTAGATATTTGAAATCATCGTTGAAGTAAGGCTCTTTGACGAGGTCGCTTTCGTCTATGATCTCATCGTTGCTGACGTAGACCTTCATATCCTCAGGGGTCTCGCCGCAGGTGACCTGAACCCATTGACCTGCGGTAGCGATAACTCGCTTGACCACCGGCTCGTTAAGAGTTCCTGTTTGATGGAAAACGATAATATCACCGTTGTCGGGAGTGTAAAAAAGATTGCTGATTATAAGAGTTTCGCCGTCGTACAGCGTGTTTTCCATGGATCCGCCGCTGACCCTGCAGGTACGGCAAAGAAAAATGAAGAGGAAGAAAACCACGCATATGGCGATAACTATTACTTCAAAATAATCAAGGATCTCGGACATAGCCTTGCGGCCCGAGCTTTGTACCTTGTTAGCTTCGTTTTTATCCATTTTTATTCCTTACTTTCTTATTTTTCGGTCAGAATTTCCATAAGGGTATATCCGCGCTCCACGTAATTGTTCTTGGCAGCGGCGGAAACCTCGGAGAACTTCGCAACGCCGTCCGCTTTCTTTGCGGAAGAGTATATCATAAAAGGAACGGGATCGATGGTGTGAGTGCGCAGACGAACGGGCGTGGGATGGTCGGGGAGTATCATGATCTTGAAATCCTCACCCGTGGACTGCAGATATTCAAGCACGGGGGAAAGTATCTTTTTATCGATCATCTCGATAGCCAGCACCTTATTGTCGGTCTCGGCACGGTGTCCGCATTCGTCGGGGCCTTCAACGTGAACGTAAACGTAATCGTGTCCGTCACGGAATGCCTTGATCGCGGCGGCAGCCTTGCCGTCATAATTGGTATGAACGTTACCTGTAGCGCCGTCAACGTCGATGGAGTTCATTCCCGCGCAGAGTCCGATGCCCTTGATAAGATCAACGGCCGAAATGACTGCTCCGTTCAGGCTCCAACGGTCGGCAAAGCAGGGAAGTGCGGGCTTTTTTCCGGGGCTCCAGAGCCAAGCGGAGTTGGCGGCCTTAAGTCCGCGTCTGCGGCGATCCTCGTTGACGGGATGATCGTTAAGTATATCCCAGCTTGCGCGCATAAGACGGTAGAATTCTTCACCATCGGGACCGCTCGGCAGATAGTCCTTGATAGGCTGACCCAGAATATCGTGGGGGCGCATGAAATTATACTTGTCGTTTCCGTTTTTCCAAATAAGACAATGGCGGTAACTAACACCCGTGTAGAACTTTCTCGCATCATTGCCGAGCTTTTCGTCGAGAGACTTGATCAGAAGATCTGCTTCAGCCGTGGTTATCTCGTCTGCGCTGTGGTCAAGCATGATCTTGTTATCGTAATCGCCCTCGTCGGAAAGGGTTACAACGTTGCAACGGTAGGCGGTCTCATCGGGCTTCATATCGATACCCATACTTACGGCCTCAAGGGGAGAGCGTCCCTTGGAGTAGGTCTTGGGGTCATATGAAAGGATGGCAAGATTTGCGGTATCGCTTTCGGGAACCATGCCTTGCGGAACGTTTGAAACGGTTCCGATAAAGGAATCTGCTGCAAGCGCATCCATAGTGGGCTTGTCAGCTTTCTCCATCGGAGAAAGATCGCCAAGCTCTTTTATTTTTTCGTCGGCCATTCCGTCGGGAATCAGAACAAAGTATTTCATAGTGGGAACCTCTTGGGTAGACAAATTTTCAATATAATATTATACCACAAAAATCTAAATAGTTCAACACATAAATAAATATTTTTACGATAAAATTGTACAAACTCACTTGTAATATGGGGAATAATATGTTAAAATATATTAACGTAAGGACAAATAACGGAGAAAAGATATGCAAACCAAAAACAAAGAAGAACTTAAAAAAGAGCTTGCACGAAGAAAAGCGCAGAACAAGCGCATTATAATCAGGGCATTTGTTGTTATAATCGCGCTCGCCGTTCTCGGCATTACATATGCCACTTGCGTTAATTTGATATCGGGCGGCTTCTTTGAAAACGTTATAAACGATCCCGCGAATTATCACTTCTTTGAGCCTGATTACGAATACAATATTTTTGAAGACCCCGAATACGCCGATATTCTTGAATCCGATTCCGGCAAAATACACTATTCCTCGGATGACCGCTATTTTGTGAGTGTGGACGAGGAGGATTTTGACAGATACGGTGATGCCGCCGGGTTAATGTTTGATTTGGTAACGGCCATAAGAAACGGAAACAGTGCAGGGTATAATGCATGCTTCAGCGAGCAGGCTCTCAAAAATTTCGGCAGAGATAAATTCACTATGCAGCAGATCTATGACGTAAGGATCATTTTTGTTGAAGCAACTAACGTGAAAGATGATGACGGGGTTGCCTATCAGCTTTCCAGAATGAGTCTTGAGTACAAAATACGTCGTAACAACGGCACTTTCACCAAGGATATAGGAAGTGATATGTCAGCCAGACAGACCTTCTGGATATCGGAAAGCAACGGATCGGACAAGGTGCTTATTGACGATGTCGATACCGAATACATCATTCCGGACATTCTGCCCACGGAACCCAACGTGCTGAGAATCGTTGTTGCTTCCATCATTGTTATCGCCATATCTGTGGCTGTAATATCGGTTACCTTTGCCACAGTCCGCAAGACTGCAACGGATGAGAAAAAAGCCGAAATAAAGGCTCGGCGCGATAAAAAAAGGGAAGCGAAAGCCGAGAAAAAAGCTGCTAATCAGGCAGAAAAGGCAGAAAAAAGGGCTGAAGAACAGAACGAGTTCGACGAAAAGATTGACAGTAAATAAAAAATATCCGATACACAGTTAGTGTATCGGATATTACAATATTTGTTAAAAAAATAACAAATATATAAGAGCCTCAAATTGCCTCGACAATAGCCTTGGTCCAACCGAGAACAGCGGATTTCTCCTCGTCGGTGAGGTTCTTGCCGCCGAAAAGCCCAACCTTTACGTAGAGGGGCTCGCCAACCACGTTGGTGCCGGCCTGGCGGAGATAATCCTGAACCTTGGCGATCCCGGTTTCTTTACCGTCTGTGATGATAGCCACATTCTGGGCGCGTGCTTTGGTAAGCTCCATAAGGAATCTTCTGAGCTGATCGTCCGCATCGTCCTTAACTGAAAGGATGAGAATCACGATACGCTCGTTGTTACAGGGATATGCGGGAGGAATTGCATCAGTGGCGTTGATAGCGAGCTGATACTCGTTTTTGATGAGGTCTGCGATGCTTATGAGCTTGGCTTTTGATGTGGAGTGAAGGATTCGCATTTTAATAGCCATGGTTAAAGGCCTCCTTAATTTTACTGTAAATACATTATAACATATAATTGCGCAAATTTAAAGAGGTTTTGAGAAATAAATATAAATAAGCATAAAAATCGCTAAAATAACGGTTACAGCCCGATCGCGGTCTCAGGTTCCGAAAATCGCCTTAAACGATGCCCTACTTTACACAAAATTTGCATTTTGTGTAAAGTTTCGTCTGCTTAAAGCGCACTCTTCTCTTTGGCGTATATTTAGGAATTTGGCCGATCACCCTTATATTTTCTTCTTGTGGCCTCTCCTCCACGAATGTGCCTTTCACTTTTGTTTCGGTCAAGAACTTCTTTTACCGCAAGATACATACTTTTATTCGTGTGCATCAGCACTTGAGTTACATCCTTGTGTACGGTGCTTTTGCTGATCCCGAAATATGCGGCTGCCGCGCGGACCGTGCTTTTATTTTCGATTATGTAGGCACCGAGTGTTGCACAACGCTCCTTGCCGTCAAACAAATGAACCATATATCAAACTCCTCTGCTCGTTACTTGTTTGTACAAATATATGTGCGCCGAGCTGTGGATATTAACATTTGAAAGGAATTTATATGATAGCTTTTGATAAAAATCTCACACGATTTGAAGGAATGACCTCAATCTCTGCGCTCATAAAGGCATATTCTCTCCCGGATCATCGCGAGATCGTCAAGGTGATCTACGATAAGAATAAAAAATCTTCGAATTATTCGAGAATAAAATTTTTGGAGATAAAATCAGCAGAGCTTGGATTCGATCTTGAGAGCGCCGACGGTGAATATATCGACAGCCTCGCTGACGGCAATACCCACGGTGGCTTTATTGCGCTTTGCAAAAAACGCGACTACCCTGCCCTTACCGAGGTCGAGTTGAAGCCCGACGGGATCTATTTTGTGCTTGAAGGCGTTGAGGATCCGTTTAATTTCGGTTACACCGTTCGCTCTCTTTATGCCGCCGGCGTGGATGGGATCATCCTCCCTCCGAGAAACTGGATGGATGCAACGGCCACCGTGTGCAGATCCTCTGCGGGATGTACAGAGCTTATAAGAACGTATGTTTCCGATTTGACACCGACCGTGGCTATGATGAAGGCTCTCGGTTACAAGATAATCTGTGCCAATATTACCGACTCCGTTTCACTTTACACTGCCGATCTTAAAGCTCCGGCGGTCTTTATCATCGGCGGTGAGAAGCGAGGAATATCAAGAGCTTTGCTTGAGCTTGCAGATCTGAACGTACGGATAGATTACGCCGTGGATTTCAAGGGCAGCTTACCCACCGCATCGGCGGCATCGCTTATGGCGTTTGAAGCGGCAAAAGTTAATAAAAAATTTGATATTTAACAATTTGTTGTTGAATTTTCAGGCTTTTCGTGATATCATATAAACAGTTTTTGCGTTTTTGAGGCATTCGGATATGAATTTTAATAAAAGTAATAAAAAAATAGGATTTATAGGTGTCGGAAATATGGCGTCGGCCATTATTCGGGGCATCACCTCCGTCGGCGGATATTCTTGGGATAATATATATCTTTATGACGTTGAATCGACAAAAACCGCGGAGTTTGCTTCTTTGGGATCACATGCGGTCGATTCGGTACGCACTCTTTGCGAAGCCTCCGATTGTATAGTTCTGGCCGTGAAGCCCCAGAATTTCCCCGAGGTGCTCGCCGAGCTTGCGCCTTGCGTTAAAGGTCGAAAGATCCTTTTCATATCAATTGCGGCCGGAATAACTACAGAGACGGTCAGCAATGCCCTCGGCGGTGTCGGCGTTGTCCGCGCGCTTCCAAATACCCCTATGCTCATTGGAAAGGGCGTAACGGCCATATGCTCCAACAGCGCGGTTTCTGAAGAGGATATGTCATTTGCCCGCGCAATATTTGCCACTGCCGGAGACGTTGTGTCGATCGACGAGTCACAGATGAATCCCATAATTTCCGTTACGTCAAGCTCTCCCGCATATGTTTTCAAGTTTATAAAGGCCGTTTGCGACGGTGCGCGCGCTCAGGGGCTTGATGACGAAAGTATAAAGCAATCTGTATGCAGTATGGTCGCGGGTGCGGCTATGATGCTTGCGCAGAGCGACCGATCTCCCGAGGAGCTGGTTTCCATGGTCTGTTCAAAGGGCGGCACTACCGAAAGAGCCGTTGCCGAGCTTGACAGATACAGCTTTGAAGAGGCTATCGTTTCGGCTATGAAGAAATGCACCGAGCGTGCAGACGAGCTTTCGGGTATAAGCAAGTAATATTCCCCGCGCTTTCTCCATAAATATTATTGATAAATGTTTATCGGAGGAATACCGTGGGATCGAATGACATCGAATTAGATTTTATTGACAATATAAAAAACAAAAACCGTGAGAATCGGGCATATTTGCGGTATCTGATCGGTTTTTCGGTTGTTTTTTGCGTTTCGCTTGTAGCGGGCATCATTGTATCTCTCGCAACGAAAAATGCCGTGAGTGACGATCTTAAAGCCCGTACGGCAAGCCATTTTACCGACGTTTTCGCGGGATGCTCTAAGCCCGCGGATTACTTTACGGTGATCATAACGTCCTCAAGCGCGGATCTTAGGTATTTTCTGCTGATCTTCACGTCGGGTTTTACCTTCTTTTGTAAATACGCGACGGGGGCGATGGTTGCATTCAAGGCTTTTGCCGTCGGATTCAGCTCGGAGTTTCTTTTTCTCTCGCTAAAAGACGGAATAATTTCCCTGAATCACCCTTCCCTTTCGTTTCTTGCGTTCGTTGCGGCTGAGCTGCTTATCGCCTGCGTTATCGTTTATCTTTCGGTTAAGGCAACGCTTTTCGGTTACGATTTTCGAAAGCTTCGCGGTAGAAAAAGTCTTATGCTGCGTTCGCCGACCATATACAGATACGTATTTTTATTCCTCACGGCCATAGGCTTTGTGATCGCTGTCAACGCGGCCTACTGTGGTCTTTCTGCTCTGATTTAAAACTAACTTTACATAAAAAAGGCAAGATTATGAAAATGAATGACAAAAAAACAAAAAGATTCCGCCTCTTCGATTTTAACCGAGACGGAAAAGGAGTTTCCAAGGACGAGATAGTCGGGCCTCCCAATTTGAAAAACTTTTTCAAGACCTTCTTCAGAAAGTTCTCGAAGCTTCTGTCGGTAAACCTTATGATGCTATTCAGACTGCCGACAATGGTTCTCGTGCTCTTTATTGCATCGTCGATGCTGATTGGATTTCCTATATTCAACGTGATCTATTCGGTCATCATTTCTCTCCTTGGAGCATCGGTGCCCGCGGCCGAAAGCGAGCTACTCGCTCCCATACACGGAATGTATATAGCTTCGGGATCGTTTGAATCGGGATCGTTCGTATCGTCCTCTGTTTCACTTCAGCAGATGATGCAGAATTACGGCGGTATCATAGATGCACCCACATATTCCATCGCTTATTACGCCGTTATAGGCTCGCTTGCCCTTTTCACTCTCGTGACCTGGGGTTGGCAGAACGTGGGTTCCGCTTATCTGACAAGAAATATGGTGCGCGGAGACGCGGTATTTGTCTGGTCCGATTATTTCCGCTCCATCAAGAAAAACCTCAAGCAGGGCTTCTTTATGGGAGTGATCGACAGCATTATAATGGTTGTGCTTGTGGTGGACGTTTGCCATATGCTCACCACGTCGGGCGAGGATTTTATGTCGCAGATGATGCTCTTTCTCGTCATCGGCCTTTCGGTGCTTTATCTAATAATGAGAAAATACATCTACCTTATGCTCATAACCTTTGATATGTCCGTCTGGAAGATGTTCAAGAACGCGCTGATATTTACAACGTTGGGTCTTAAGAGAAATGCTATGGCCTTCCTCGGAAAGGCAGTTATCACCGTTATAAATCTTGCTTTGGTGCTGATACTTCTGCCTATGAATATCGTGGTTCCGCTGGTTCTGCCGTTGGTTTATTATCTTGCGACCTCGGCATATATTTCGGCTTATGCATATTATCCCGTTATCGAAAAATACATGATAACACCCTACCAAAACTAACAGAAAGCTCGGGAAATTTTCCCGAGCTTTTTCTATGATCCGAGGAGCTCGCTGACGGTTACGAAGCTGTATCCGCGGTCAAGAAGCCTCGGAATGACGGCGTTCAGGGCTTCGATAGTATGGCAACCCTTGCCCGTGTAGTCGTGCATAAGAATGATCGATCCGGGCTGAACGCTGTCGAGAATGCCCGAAACGATCTTGTCCGTGGGCGTTTTTGCCCAATCGCGTGTGTCCACCGACCAAAGAATTACACGATATCCCATATCGTTTGCGGCGGCGCGGATGTTGTTGTCAAGAACTCCCTCGGGCGGACGAAACAAATGAGTTTTATAGCCAAGAAGCTCGTATATTGTCTGGTCACATTTTACCATTTCTCCCGTGAGATCGCATCCGTTCTTTCCGGTGAGGCTTGGGTGAGAATAGGTGTGATTTCCTATTTCGTGCCCTTCACGCAAAACTCGCCTTGACACGTCGGTGTAATATCCGATGTTCTCTCCAACCTCGAAAAATGTTGCGTGTATGCCGTATTTGGATAAAATATCAAGTATTTTCGGCGTGTTTTTGGGATGCGGACCGTCGTCAAAGGTTAATGCTATCTTCATTTCGTCGTTTCCGTATTTGTGATATACATTGGGCTCGGCTTTGACCGGTAAGGTTAAGGCGAATATAAAGCAAAGCGCCGCTAAAACGGCAAGCACGCGCTTCATGATCTCACTCCTTCTGTCAGCTCGTCAAGTGTTCCGAATCTGTACCCCTCGGCCTTTAATGACCGAATAACGTCTCCGAGAATTGCCGCGTTGGTCTTTGACGTGGGATGGAGCAAAAGGATAGCCCCGTTATGAATATTGGAAAGTATTTTCTTTTGTGCTGCGGCCTCGGACATTTGATGATTATTGTCCCAATCCGCATAAGCGAAGCTCCAGAAAATAGTTTTGTATCCAAGTTCATCGGCCATTTTCAGGTTTTCCTCGTTGAATTTTCCCTCGGGCGGGCGGTAATATTTTGACATGGTACCGCCTATCTTCTCCTGATAAAGCTTTTCGAGAGCTTCAAGCTCGGCAGCAAATTCCGAAATGTTGCTAACGGTGGTCATATCCTTGTGCTTCGCTGTATGGTTGCAAACGGTATGTCCTTCGTCGGCCATGCGCTTCACAAGGTCGGTATTGTTTTCGATGAGATGACTCAAAACGAAGAACGCGCCGCGAACCTTTTCTTCCTTCAGAGTGTCAAGAATCGATGCGACATTGCCGTTTTCGTAGCCTGCATCAAAGGTCAGATATACCACTTTATCCGCGCATCCGTCCCCGTGCTGGTGATCTATATAATATCCGCCGTGGTTTTCAATAAATTGCATTGACGGATCGCAGGCGGGTTGCCTGTGGTCGTTACAGTGAACGCAGTACCAGGAAAACGAACCGCTCTTCGCCGCGGTCGGTATTATAAATATTTGAAAAACAATGCATAAAAGTATAATAAAAGCAGAAAATTTCTTCATAACAAATCCTCCGCACTTATTTTGAGCATAAATGCGGAGGATATTATCTGCAATTTTTTGAATAGGATGAAAAAATTCATTGTTCGATTCAAAAAACGCATTAAAAAATATTGAAAAATGAATAAATATGTGATATAATATTAGACATTAATAATCCGCAAGGCGTTTTTGAAAAGTATCAGATCCCGCTGTTCAGAGGTGAGATCAAGCTTTTCAAGCGCATCAAGGCATGAGGACGGTGTGTTCCAAGGAGAATCGGTGGCGAAAAGGATATTCTCTGCTCCGTGAGTATTGATTATCTTTTTCATCACTTCCCTATCCTCTCGATCTATGTTGAAGCCCGTGTCGAAGAGAACGTTCTTGCCGCAAAGGTGCTCGAGAACGGCATCCGACATTGCGTATCCACCCATATGGGCGAGAATGATATGGGGCTCTCCCGTGTTCAGATCCTTTACAGCTTCGAGCATCTTCGCCGAAAGCTCAGGCGGACAGTGAACGGGCTCGGGCAGACCGATATCAACGCCTGCGTGAATTGTTATATACATTCCGCGCTCAAGTGCGGCGCGGATGATCCTTATATATTTCTTATCGGTTATGAATGTGCCTTGATAATCGGGATGGAGCTTTATCCCGATAAATCCGGCGCGGCTCAATGCGTCGATCTTTTCTTCGGGGTTATCGCAATCGGGGTGTATGCCGCCAAAAAAGACAAGTCTTTTGCTTTGGTTTTCAGCTGCAAAGCGGTTTATGCTGTCAAACTGACGAACCGAGGTCACTACCGGCAGCACCACCGAAATATCCACTCCGCTTATGTCCATTGAAGCCAGAAGGCCGTTGACGGTTCCGTCGGTTCCCGCTTTTAGCTTCGCTCGCTCTTCAAGGCTTGCAATAGCTCCTGCAGCTATCTTATCGGGAAAAACGTGGGTATGAAAATCGATTATCATAGCGGAAATCGCTCCTTTGCGGTAATATATATAGGTTATACCACTTTTTTTGCACTAAATCAAGACTAAAACGATATTTTTTATATATTGGAGGGAAAATTTTGAAAAAACTTATGATCGGAAACGAGGCAGTTGCCTGCGGACTTTATGAGGCGGGTTGCTCGGTCGTTTCAAGCTATCCCGGAACTCCCAGCACGGAGATCACCGAATTTGCGGCTAAATATGACGATATATATTGCGAGTGGGCTCCCAACGAAAAGGTCGCTCTCGAGGTCGCCTTTGGCTCTGCCTTCAACGGTAAGCGCAGTGCTTGCGCTATGAAGCACGTTGGCCTCAACGTGGCGGCCGACCCGCTCTTTACGATGTCTTACACCGGAATCAACGCAGGTCTCGTTATTTGCGTGGCAGACGACCCCGGAATGCATTCCTCGCAGAACGAGCAGGATTCCCGTCATTATGCCATCGCGGCCAAGGTGCCGATGCTTGAGCCCGCCGACTCGGCAGAGGCTCTCGAGTACACCAAAAAGGCATTTGAGATATCCGAAAAATACGATACCGTGGTGCTTCTCCGTATGGTCATGCGAATTGCTCACACACAGAGCCTTGTGGAGACCTCTGACAGACTTGACGGTACCGATAAGCCTTACGTCAAAACCCCATCAAAGTACATAATGATGCCGGGATACGCCAAGAAGCGTCACCCTATCGTTGAGGACAGAACGGTCGCCCTGACCGAGCTTGCCGAAAAGAGTGAGCTCAATCGCGAGGAGTGGGCCGACAGCGAGATTGGAATTATTACAAGCGGAACGTCATATCAATACGTCAAGGAGATCTACGGCGACAGCGTCAATATCCTCAAGCTGGGTATGGTCAATCCCCTGCCCGTTCAAAGGATCAAGAGCTTTGCCGCGAAGGTTAAGAAGCTTTATATTATTGAGGAGCTTGACGGCGTTATTGAGACACATTGCCGCAATATCGGCGTTGAGGTAACTCACGGTAAGGATATTTTCTCCCCCATTGGCGAATATTCTCAGGAGCGCATTGCGACCGCCCTCGGAATGGAGGCAAAGTCTCACCCCGAGATCTCTGCCGAAATCCCCGTGAGACCCCCCGTAATGTGCGCAGGTTGCCCGCACCGCGGAATGTTTTACGCGCTGTCAAAGAACAAGATCACCGTTATCGGCGACATTGGATGTTACACGCTTGGCGCACAGCAGCCTCTCAACGCCGTTGATTCCGTGCTTTGTATGGGCGCATCGGTTTCGGGCGTTCACGGCTTTAACAAGGCCGGCGGCAGCGAGGCCGAGGGCAAGACGGTTGCCGTTATAGGCGACTCTACCTTTATGCACTCGGGTGTTACCGGACTTATCAATATTGCTTATAACTCTACAAATTCCACGGTTATCATCCTTGATAACTCCATCACCGGAATGACGGGACATCAGCAGAACCCCACCACGGGCTACAATATCAAGGGCGATCCCGCAACCAAGATAGATCTTGAGGCACTCTGCCGCGCCGTGGGAATCAATCGCGTGCGCGTCGTTGATCCTTACGATATCAAGGCCTGCGAGACTGCAGTCAAGGAGGAACTGGCGGCTGAGGAGCCCTCGGTCATCATTTCCCGCCGTCCCTGTATGTTGCTCAAGTACGTCAAAGCGGCTCCCGCGATGAAGGTTTCGAACGATAAATGTCGCGGATGCAAGAGCTGTATGAAGATCGGATGCCCGGCCATCAGCTTCAAGAACAAAAAAGCGATTATAGACCCCACCCTTTGCGTGGGATGCGGCGTTTGCACACAGCTTTGTGCGTTCGATGCCATTGAGCAGTGAGAAAGGAGGCCGAAATATGAAAACAACTAATATTATGATAGTCGGCGTAGGCGGTCAGGGATCCCTGCTTGCCAGCAAGCTGCTCGGTCAGCTTCTCGTTGCCGAAAATTACGACGTTAAGGTCTCCGAGGTTCACGGAATGAGCCAGCGCGGCGGATCTGTCGTTACCTACGTCAGATACGGGGATAAGGTTTATTCTCCCGTTATTTGCGATGGTGAGGCCGATTTTATCGTTTCTTTTGAAACCATCGAGGCGGCACGCTGGGTAAGCTGTCTCAAGCCCGACGGTAAGGTCATCGTAAATACCCAAAAGATCGACCCCATGCCCGTCATTACGGGAGCGGCGCAGTACCCCGAAAATGCTCTTGATGAGATGACGGCGGGAGGCGTTGCCGTAGATGCGCTTGATGCACTCTCCCTTGCTAACGAGGCCGGCTCATCCAAGGCGGTTAACATCGTTCTTATGGGCAGACTTGCAAAATATCTTGATATTCCTGCCGAAAGATGGCTTGAAGAGATCGAGAAGGCCGTCAAACCCAAGTTTGTTGATATCAATAAAAAAGCATTTATGCTTGGCTATAATTATTCTTGCTGAAGGCGAAAGGACAGACCAAAATGGAAAAATATTGGCAAAAAGAAATCGAAACTGCGTCGCGCGACGAGATAGTTGCGATACAGAACAAGCGACTCAAAGAGACAGTACGCAGAGTTTATGACAACGTGGAGCATTACCGCAAAAAGATGGACGAGATCGGAATCAAGCCCGAGGACATAAACAGTATTGACGATCTTCACAAGCTTCCTTTCTCCTACAAGCAGGATCTGCGCGACACATATCCTTACGGAATGTTCGCCGTTCCCATGAAGGACGTTGTCAGACTTCACGCCTCCAGCGGTACTACAGGTAAGCAGATCGTTGTCGGTTATACCAAGAACGACCTTGACGTTTGGGCGGATATCTGCGCACGTCAGCTTTATGCGGTAGGTGCCGACGAGAACGATATGGTTCACGTCTCCTACGGTTACGGACTCTTCACCGGCGGCTTTGGCCTTCACGGCGGTGCCGAAAGGATCGGTGCGACCATAATCCCCGTATCCTCCGGTAACACTAACAGACAGGTCACAATCCTCAAGGACTTCCGCTCCACCGTTCTGTGCTGCACTCCCTCCTATGCAATGTTCATAGGCGAGACTCTCAAGCAGATGGGTATCGACAAGTCCGAGCTCTGCCTCAAGGCGGGTATCTTCGGTGCCGAGCCCTGGACTGACGAGATGCGTCAGCAGATCGAAGATCTGCTCGGCCTCAAGGCTTACGATATCTACGGTCTCACCGAGATAATGGGTCCCGGCGTTTCCTACGGCTGTAATATGCAGGACGGAATGCACGTCAACGAGGACCACTTTATTATCGAGGTAATTGATCCCGATACCGGTGAGGTTCTTCCCGACGGTGAGCAGGGCGAGATCGTCTTTACCACTCTCACAAAGGAAGCATTCCCCATTATCCGTTACCGTACACGCGATATCGGCGTTGTTACTCGCGGAAAGTGCGAGTGCGGCAGAACCTTCGCGAAGATGTCCAAGCCTCGCGGCAGAACCGACGATATGCTCATCATCCGCGGTGTTAACGTATTCCCGTCCCAGATCGAGACCGTTCTTATCCGTTGCGGCTACACCGCAAACTATCAGATCATCGTTGACCGCGTAAACAACCTCGACACCGTTGAGGTCAAGGTCGAGATGACCGACGAGGCATTTACCGACTCCATGGCCGAGCTGACAAAGCGCGAGCGCACACTCCACGAGGAAATGAAGTCCCTGCTCGGCATTTCCGCAAAGGTCACCCTCGTTCCTCCCCGCTCTATCGAGCGTTCCATCGGCAAGGCCGTCCGCACCATTGACAAGAGAAAACTTATATAAGGAGAAAAGATCATGGCAATAAAGCAGTTAGCAGTATTCGTTGAAAACAAGCACGGCTCTCTCGACGAGATAACCAAGATCCTTGCAAATGCGGGCGTTGATATCCGCGCGCTTTCCATTTCCGAAACCCAGGATTTCGGTATTCTCCGTATGATCGTCAGCGACCTTGAGGCGGCGAAGGCCACCCTGAAGGAGAATCAGTGCGTATACACCGTCACCGAAGTTGTGGGCGTTTCGGTTCCCGATACTCCCGGTGCTATGGCGGGCGTTATCCGCATCCTTTCCGAGAACAATATCAATCTTGAGTACGTATACGCATTCCTCGGTGCGTCCCACGATTCGGCCTGCGTTATTCTCCGCGTTGCGGATAATGCGCTTACCGAAAAGCTCCTTGAAGAGGGCGGCTACCACGTAGTCAGCGACCCGTTTATCGAAAAGCTTTAATATCCTTCGGGGAAGGCTTGTCCTTCCCCGAAGCTTTGGAGGAATATTTTGATAACCTTACTTTCAAAAATATTTATTAAGAATCGGGAAAGAACCGATGATCCGCGAGTGCGTAACGCCTACGGCTCGCTTTGCGGAATTATGGGAATAATCCTCAATATCGTTCTCTTTGCCCTGAAGCTTTTTGCGGGTATCATCAGCGGAGCTGTGTCGGTTATGGCGGATGCCTTCAATAACCTGACCGATGCGGGCTCGTCTGTCATAACCCTCATCGGCTTCCGTATGTCGGGTCAGAAGCCCGATAAGGATCACCCCTTCGGTCACGGAAGGATCGAATACGTGGCGGGCTTTATTGTTTCTCTGATCATTCTGCTTGTGGGCTTTGAGCTTGCAAAAACGTCTATCGAAAAGATAGTTGAGCCTGCGGCTATTGAATTCAGTATCATTGCGGTGATAATTCTCGCTTGCTCCGTGGCTTGCAAGGCTTATATGGCGTTTTATAACTTTAAGATCGGCAACAAGCTTTGTTCGGCCGCCATGCGCGCCACGGCAACCGATAGCCTTTCGGATTGCATCGCGACTGCCGTCGTTCTCGTGTGCCTTTTGATCTCAAAGTTTGCGGGTGTGAACCTTGACGCTTATTGCGGTCTTGCGGTTTCGGCCTTCGTCCTTTTCTCGGGACTTCGCTCGGCAAAGGAAACGGTGGATCCGCTCCTCGGCACTCCGCCCACAAAGGAGCTCATCGACGAGATCTGCACCATAGTTCACTCCCACGGCAGTGTTGAAGGCATACACGATCTTATCGTTCACGATTACGGCCCCGGAAGAATGATGATATCTCTACACGCGGAGGTTCCCGCCGATGCCGATCTGCTTGAGACCCACGATATGATCGACAATATCGAAAAGGAGCTTCGGGAAAAGCTGGGCTGTGACGCGGTCATTCATATGGACCCCATTGTGACCAACGACGAGCGCACGCGCGAGGTTCACGACAAGGTCGCCGCACTTGTAACCTGTATTGACCAAAGGCTTACGATCCACGATTTCCGTATGGTCGAGGGCCCGACCCACACCAACGTGATCTTTGACGTCGTTATCCCGTTTGAGATCAAAAAAAGTGACGATGAGATTCGAAAAAGCATAGAAACCATCGTTAAAACCATCGACAAAAACTATTATTCCGTGGTAAATATTGATAGGTCTTACGTGTAAAACATCTCAGAGAGAATGCTTCGGGCGAACACGGCAGTGTAATTTTATAAAGCATAAGCCTCCGACAGGGATTTTCCCTATCGGAGGCTAAAATTTTAGCTGGATAAGTTAATTAATTGATCTTTC
>JAFTOB010000002.1 GCA_017451545.1 Clostridia bacterium
GCCTCCCCCTTTGGGGGAGGTGGCGCGGCTTGCCGTGCCGGAGAGGGCTTTTTTACCCTCTCAGTCGCTTCGCGCCAGCTCTCCCAAAGGGAGAGCCATTGTCTTAACCGCTTTTGAGGCTGGTTTCAGCAAAATCTGTTTGAACCCTTCAAACTCCGATTTGTCGACTTCTTCACCGTCGGGGAATCGTGTTCGGTTAAAGGTCACGCCACCCGTGCATCCGCTACCCGGCGGCCCGGGTCAAACTCCTATTTATCGGTCTGCGGTATCTGATAAAACAAAAAGGGCTGAAATTCAGCCCTTTTGCTTTTCTGCATATTTCTTGATCGCGTCGAGGGTCTCGTCGCTTATAACGTGCTCGATGCGGCAGGCATCCTCGCTCGCCGTCTCCTCGCTGACGCCGAGGCTTGTCAGAAGTGAGGTGAGGATCGTGTGCCTTTCGTATATCTTACGTGCCAGCTCAAGACCGCTCTCGGTCAGAGTCAGGTGTCCGTCCGCGCCCACGTTTACAAGGCCGCCCTTTTTGAGCAGGCCGATGGCTCGGCTGACGCTGGGCTTGGAATAGCCCATATATTCGCCCACGTCTATTGAACGCACGGCACTTTTTGTCTGCGACAGGACGTAAATGCTCTCAAGATACATTTCGCCCGATTCCTGAATGCGCACCGTTCCGCCTCCTTTCGATTGATTAAGTATATGATAACACAGTTTTCCCGAAAATGCAAGGGATTTTCAAAAAATCAAAGCACCAGCTTGTAGATCTCGCTCTTATGCACGCCGCGATCGTGGGCGGCGGCTTTGATGGCCTCGTTCTTGCTCATACCCTGCGAGAGGTAGAAATCCACGTGCTCGCGCTCGGTCATATTGGTCCAAAACTCGACACCGTCGGCCTGTTTTGCGCCCTCAAGCACCAAGACGTATTCGCCGCGGGGCTCTTTTTCCGAGTAAAGTGCAACAGCCCCGCCGAGGGTGGTGCGGATGATCTCCTCGTTGAGCTTGGTCAGCTCGCGGCAGAGCGCGATGCGGCGATCCTCGCCCATTATCTCGCACATATCGTCAAGGGTGGCGCGGAGCTTGTGGGGCGCTTCGTGGAAGATTATGCTCCGTTTTTCGGCAGCCAGCTCGCGCAGCGCGGCCTTGCGTTCACTCGATTTTGCCGAGAGAAAGCCCTCGAAAACGAATTTTCCGGCAGGCAGACCCGACAGTACAAGCGCGTTGATGGCGGCGCAGGGACCGGGAATCAGGGTGACGGGGATATCCTCCTCGGCGCAGAGGGCGACCATATCCTCACCGGGGTCGCTGATGCCGGGGGTGCCCGCGTCGGTTATGAGTGCACAGGACTCGCCGCTCTTCAAGCGAAGCGCGATCTCCTCGCCCCGCTCGCGGCGGTTGTGGTCGTGGTATGAGACCATGGGCTTGGAAATTCCAAGCGCGGTCAGCAAACGGCGGCTGTTTCGCGTGTCCTCGGCGGCAATAAAATCCACCTCGGACAGAACCTTGATCGCCCTCTCGGACAGATCGGACAGATTGCCGATGGGCGTGGCCACCAGATAGAGCATACCGCCCTCTATTTCATTTTTTTCTCTTTCACGGTATTCGGACATTTTTTATCTCCGTTTTTTATTTTTTGTTGTTTACCCCAAAAATTTCGGGTCAACCCCAGTATTTTCTGTCAAGCGAGCGAAGCTGGATGGCCTCGGCCACGTGGGGAACGCCTATGATCTCGCTGCCCGCAAGGTCGGCGATGGTACGGGCGACACGGACGGTGCGGTCATAGCCGCGAGCCGATAATCCGAGGCTTTCGTAGGCGTTTTTCAGCAGGTCGTATGCGCCATCGTCGAGCTTCGCGTACTTGCGCAGAGTGGCCGAGTCGAGCTGTGCGTTGCAGAAGATCCTCCGCTCCGCCGACATACGCTCCTGAGCCACGCGGCGCGCGGCCACAACGCGCTCACGCACCTCTACCGAGGTCTCGCCGCCGGGGGCTGTGGAAGCCAGCTCCTCATAGGAGATGGTGGGCAGCTCTATCTGAATATCGATGCGGTCGAGCAGGGGGCCGCTGATTCGCGATATGTACTTGCGCACCTCGTCGGGACGGCAGGTGCATTTGTGGGTCTCATCCCCGAAATAGCCGCAACGGCAGGGGTTCATTGCCGCCACCAGCATAAACGAGCAGGGGTAGGTCACGCGGCCGCCCGCACGGGTGATGGTCACACGCCCGTCCTCAAGGGGCTGGCGGAGGGAATCGGTGACGGTTTTCGGAAACTCGGGCAGCTCGTCGAGGAAAAGAACGCCGTTATGTGCCAGCGAGATCTCGCCGGGTCGCGGATTTACGCCGCCACCCACAAGGCTGACCGCCGACATGGTGTGGTGGGGCGAACGGAAAGGACGTGTGGACAGAAGCGACACGCCGTCGGGCAAAATCCCCGACACCGAGTGGATCTTGGTGGTCTCGATGGCCTCCTCGAAGGTCAGGGGCGGCAGGATGGAGGGCATCCTCTTTGCCAGCATTGATTTGCCGGTTCCGGGAGGGCCGATGAGCAGTATGTTGTGACCGCCCGCGGCGGCGATCTCCATTGCGCGCTTGGCCATAAACTGACCGCGCACGTCCGAGAAATCGGGGCCCCGTGTTGCGTTATTTGCGAAAAATCCCGCCTCGTCGAAGCGCACGGGCTCCATTTTTGCCGTGCCGTTCAAGTGGTCGACCAGCGATTTCATGCTCTCGACGGCATAAACGTCGATGCCCGAAACGGCCGCCGCCTCGGCGGCGTTCTCGGCGGGGAGATAGAGCTCCGTAAAGCCCGCATCCTTGGCCGCCACACACATACAGAGCGCGCCGCGCACGCCGCGGAGCTTGCCCGAGAGCGAAAGCTCGCCCACGAAGCATTTTTTCGAGAGGTCAAGCTCGGGGTTCAGATAGCCGCCGCTTCGCAAAATGCCGAGCAAAATGGCCACGTCAAAGCCCGAGCCCTCCTTTTTACGGTCGGCGGGGGCGAGGTTTATCATAAGCGCCATGGGCGGGAACTTGTAGCCGCTGTTGTCGCAGGCTGTGCGGACTCTCTCCTGCGCCTCCTTTACGGCAAGGTCAGGTAGGCCGACCAGCTTGAAGTCGGAAAAATCCCGTCTCGCGTTACATTCCGCGCTGACGATGAAGCCGTCTATTCCGAAAAGACCTGCGCTGTAAACCGTTGAAAGCATCTTGACCTCCAAATTATAATGTACTGTTTATCCGTGCTCTGCGCGTCAGCAGTCGCCCGCGCGGATAATGTCGAATTTTCTGATGTCGAATGGGGCGCGTGCGTAAAAGACCATACCCGGGTGGGGCGCCGACTCCAGAGGATTGCCCTCGGCGTCGGTCAGATCCTCGATGCGGAAGGGTCGGCCGAGCCGTCCCGGGGAGACAAGCTCAACCGTTTCGCCGTTGAGGAATTTATTGCGCTGAACGAAGCGGCACATCTCGCCCGCGGCGCAGTCCTGATCTGCCAGCGCAAGGTAGGCCTTTTCACGGATATATCCCGCCGTGGCGCAAAGATTTGCGTTCTCGGTGGGGGTGTAAAGATAAAAGCCCTTGCAGTATTCGCGGTGGGATACACTGTCGAGCTCGGCGTTGAGGGCGGGGTCGAAAACGTAGCCCTCGGGGTCGCGCATATAGGCGTCAACTGCCATACGGTAGGCGTTCGTGACCACGGCGGCGTAGTACGCGCTCTTGACGCGGCCCTCGATCTTGAAGGAGTCAACACCGGCGCGGATAAGGTCGGGGATCAGCTCAATGGCGCACATATCGCGGGATGACATAATGAAGGTTCCCTGCTCGTTTTCCTCGATGGGAATGGGCAGGTCGGGACGCTTGACCTCAAGCAACGTGTAGCTCCAACGGCAGGGCTGCTTGCACTCGCCCTTGTTGGCGTCAAAGCCCGTAAGCTGATTCGAGAACATACAGCGGCCGCTGTATGAAACGCACATAGCACCGTGAACGAAGGCCTCAAGCTCAACGCGATCGGGAAGAGCCTCGCGGATGGCAGAGATCTCGCGGAGGGTCAGCTCGCGCGCCAAAACAAGTCGCTTCGCGCCCATCTGCGCGTAGGCTACGGCTGCCTCGGGCGAGCAGATGCTGGCCTGGGTAGAGATGTGGATCTCCATATCGGGGAGCAGGGATTTTACGGTGGCAAGCACGCCGAGATCGGCGACTATGACGGCATCGATGCCGAGATCGCGTATATCGTGCAGAAAATGCCGCAGGGCAGGATACTCGCCGCCGTGGGGCAGAGTGTTCAGAGTCAGATAGAGCCGCTTGCCGCGGGAGTGGACAAGCTCGGCGGCGCGGGCAAGCTCGTCTATCGAGAAATTGTCGGAGGCCACGCGCATTCCGAAGCTCTTGCCCGCTAAATAAACGGCATCGGCGCCGAAGCGCAGGGCGGTCTCCAGCTTTTCAAAATCACCGGCGGGCGAAAGCACCTCCGGACGTTTTAAGGTCTTCATGTATATTTATCTCCAAAATTATTTATCATCTATTATATAATAACACATTTGCGGGATTTTCGCAAGAGTTATTGAAAAATCCGCGCAGGCGTGGTATAATATTTTTGGTTGAACCTGCGTCTGTGGTGCAAAATGCCCCAAAGCTCAAACCCAAATCAGCAAAAAGGATAAAAAATGGTCTTTTCGTCGCTTGAATTTTTGTTTCTCTTCCTGCCTGTCAGCCTGCTTGTGACCTTCGCCACACCTCTGCGGTGGCGAAATATCGCCCTTTTGGCGGTCAGCCTTGCCTTTTACGGCTGGGGCGGGATCGAATATCTGCCGCTTATGCTGGCGGTGGTGCTTATCGACTATGTCTGCGGATTTCTGATCGGCAGCTTTTCGTCGCGCCCGAAAGCGAAAAAGGCCGTCCTGATCATCGCCGTCGTCACCAACCTGCTCCTGCTCGGCTTTTTCAAGTACGCCGACTTTATCATCGAAAATCTTGCGCTCATCCCTGCCCTGTCGGGTCTTGAGCCCCTCGGGCTCGAGCTGCCCATCGGCATTTCCTTTTACACCTTCCAGGCCCTTTCCTACGTCATCGACGTTTACCGCCTTGACGTGGCGGCGCAGAAGAACCCCATCACGTTTTCCACCTACGTCACTCTGTTTCCCCAGCTTATAGCCGGCCCCATCGTCAAGTACCGCGACGTGGAGGCACAGCTCCTCGACCGCAAATGCTCTGTGTCCATGGCCGCCTCGGGCGTGCGCACCTTCGCCGTGGGTCTGGCCAAAAAGGTGCTCCTTGCCAACGCCACGGGCGAGCTTTGGGAGGCCATCCGCGACCTGCCCGCCGACGGGCGCTCGGCAACCCTCGCCTGGCTCGGCCTTTTCTGCTACACCGCCCACATCTATTTCGATTTTTCGGGCTACTCGGATATGGCCATCGGACTCGGTAAGATCTTCGGCTTCCGCTTCCTTGAAAACTTCAACTATCCCTATATTTCAAAGAGCATCACCGACTTCTGGCGCCGCTGGCATATCTCGCTGTCCTCCTGGTTCCGCGAGTACGTTTATATTCCGCTTGGCGGCAACCGCGTCTCAAAGGCTCGAATGTACCTGAACCTGCTGGCCGTCTGGTCGCTGACAGGACTGTGGCACGGCGCAAGCTGGAATTTTGTCCTTTGGGGACTTTACTATTTCGTCATTCTCGCCATCGAAAAGGCCTTCCTCGGCAAGCTCCTCGACAAGCTGCCCGGCGGCCTGCGAACCGTCTATTCCCTCTTTTTCATTATGCTCGGCTGGCTGATCTTTGCCTTTGACTCAAGCACCGCGAGCCTGACTCTCGACGCAGGTCTTGCCTATATCGGCAATATGTTCGGCACGGGCGGCTTCTTCTCGGCGGGCGACGGCTACGAGATCGTGCGCAATTTTGCGCTCATCGCCGTCTGTGTTATCGCCTGCACACCCATCCCGAAGCGGCTCTTTTATAAGTTTTACGCAAACCACCGCGCCGCGGATATCGTCTCCGCTGTCCTCTGCGTCGGCGCGCTCGCCGTATGCACGGTCTACCTTGTGAATTCGTCCTACAACCCCTTCCTCTACTTCAGATTCTGATATGAAAAAAGGCAAGCTGATCGGCATTGAATTTGCCGCAATACGCAAAATGGCGCAGCACGGGTGTGACCTTTACGAATATCTGATCAAAAAGCTACCGGGCAACGAGACGGTGGGCGACGCCTGCCTGCGCATAGGTGACGCGCCGCCCGAGCTGGGCAACGCGGGCTACTCGGTGGACGAGGCTCACCGCGGACTCGGCTACGCCACCGAAGCCCTCGCCCTGCTCTGCGGCGAGGCGCGCGCCCTCGGGCTTGCCGAGCTTTCTGTGACCTGCCGCGCGAAAAACGCGGCCTCGCGCCGCGTTTGCGAAAAGTGCGGCGGCACTTTGGACACCGAAAAATGCCGAAACGGGCTCGTTATCTATAAAATCAAACTTTAATTTGTCTTTTTTTCAAAAAAGGCTTGACAAACGGCAGACTTTTGAGTATAATATTAAAAGTCACACGGAGAAGTACCCAAGGGGTCAAGGGGGCAGTTTGCTAAACTGTTAGGTCGGGCAACCGGCGCACGAGTTCGATCCTCGTCTTCTCCGCCAAAAAATTCGACAAGTTTCGACTTGTCGAATTTTTTTATCCATTGCGAAAGCAATGGCATATCATCACGCTTTAGCGTGTATCTCATCACCGAAGGTGTATATCATCAGCCATAGGCTGCATCCTCTTTCGCAATGATGATATACAAGGCTTTCGCCTTGGTGATATACACGCCTTTCGGCGTGATTTGGTACATGAGTTCAAGTCCATACAAAAACTCACGGAAATATCTTTTTTGTCCGTCTTACACAAAAAATGCCATCGCGATCGCGATGGCATTTTTTTATCCAAGCCAAAGGCTTGGCATCTCACCACGACGCAGTCGTGCATATCATCAAGGGCGGCTCGCCGCCCTTGCATCTCATCACGCGAAGCGTGCATTTTCCCATCGCTTTTTCTCCATATATAATAATGAAGGAAAAAAATTTCGCCATACACAATATTTTTTCAAAAAAGTGTTGACAAATAAAGATATAAGTGGTATAATGATTCTACCTCTGCGAGCGAGGCTTTTTTCTTGTGTGCAAAAATGCGCCAAATTTTGCACCGGACCGCCGCTGAGGGAGGTACGAACGCCGGTCCCACCGCGTTCCGGCAAATAATTAATAGGAGGTGCCGTTATTCATGGCTAATGACGTAAGGGTCAAGGTTACCTTTGTCTGCACCGAGTGCAAGCAGAGAAACTATGACACAAAAAAGAACAAGAAGAATGATCCTGATAGGCTTGAACTGAAGAAATACTGCAGATTCTGCCGCAAGCACACTCTTCACAAAGAATCGAAGTAACGGGGGAACAGAGAAATGAATAAGAAATTTGGAGCAATTGCTGTATTTATGGTAATTGCAGTCCTGCTTTCGGTCTTCACTGTCTCCGTATACGCAACCGATGCTGCTACTACCACCGAAGTCCCCGCAACTTCCGCTGCTCCCGAAACTACGACAGCAGGCGGAACCGAGGCTCCCGGTAGCTCGCAGACACCCGATGGCTCGACCACCACAACGGCCAAGCCCTCGACCACAACCGCTCCCGGCACTACTGCCCCCGACAACACCGAAGAGGCCAAGCCCATGCCCCTGCATGTTATCGTTTGCCTCATCGTCCTCGGCGTGCTCATCGTTGCCGTAGTAGTTGTTGCATTCGGTCTGCCCAAGAACCGTGAAAAGACTCTTAAGCTGGCACGCAGCGTAAAGAGTGAATCCAAGAAGGTTTCCTGGTACTCTTGGAAGAACACCAGAAAGGCGACCATCGTGGTTCTCGTGTGCGTTATCGCACTCGCAGTTATCATCGGTCTGCTCGACTATCTGTTCGGACAGGTATTTGTGAAGCTCCTTCCCATGATTTTCTGATAGAGCGAAATGAGCGATATCAATGAAATGAACGTAGGCCCGAGATGGTATGTGGCGCACACCTACACGGGATACGAAAACAAAGTTAAAGCAAACGTTGAAAAGACTGTGGAAAACCGCGGACTTCAGCATCTTATCTACGATGTGCGAATCCCCGTTGAGACCACCGTCGAAAAGAACGGTGACGAAGAAAAGATCATCGAAGAAAAGATCATGCCCGGCTACGTGCTGATCAAGATGACTATGACCGATGAGAGCTGGCACGCAGTGCGCAACATCAGCGGTGTTACAGGCTTCGTCGGCCCCGGATCCCGCCCCACTCCTCTGAGTGAGCAGGAGGTCGAGGATCTCGCAATCGAGGAGAGAAAGGTTCATACCGGCTTCTCGGTCGGCGACAACGTCAAGATCATTGACGGTCTGTTCGAGGGCTATACCGGAACAGTTCAGACTATTTCTGAAGATCTCAAGACAGTCACGGTGCTCGTCAAGCGCGGCCGCCGCGACATGCCTGTCGAGCTTGACGCATCCAAGGTCAAGCTGGACGAAAGTATATAAGGAGCGGTCCCTGAAAATAATGACCGCATCAGTGGGAGGAAGAAAAATACTATCTAATTCTTCCGCGTAAACCACTTTGGAGGTGTATTTAAAATGGCAAAGAAAGTAATGGGTTATATCAAGCTGCAGCTGCCCGCAGGTAAGGCAACGCCGCAGCCTCCCGTAGGTCCTGCGCTCGGTCAGTACGGCGTAGCGATCCCCGTATTCACTAAGGAATTCAACGAAAGAACCAAGAACGATATCGGCCTTATCATCCCTGTAGTTATTACAGTTTATGCCGACCGTTCCTTCACATTCATCACCAAGACTCCCCCCGCAGCCGTTCTGATCAAGAAGGCTTGCGGAATCGACACTGCTTCTGCGGCTCCTAACAAGACCAAGGTCGCAAAGATCACCAAGGAGCAGGTAAGAAAGATTGCCGAGACCAAGATGCCCGACCTTAACGCGGCTTCCGTCGAGGCGGCAATGAGCATGATCGCCGGAACTGCCCGCAGCATGGGCGTTGTCGTCGAGGACTGAGGAGGTTTTGAAAGATGAATAAGGGTAAGAAGTATATCGACAGCGCAAAGCTGCTCGAAAAAGGTAAGCTTTATGATCCTGCTGAGGCTCTCGCACTCGTATGCCAGACCTCTAAGGCAAAGTTCGATGAGACCATCGAGATCCACATCCGTCTGGGTGTTGACTCCCGTCACGCTGACCAGCAGGTCCGCGGCGCAGTAGTCCTTCCCCACGGTACCGGTAAGAAGGTCCGCGTTCTCGTATTCGCTAAGGGCGACGCCGTCCAGGCAGCTCTTGATGCCGGCGCAGAGTATGCAGGCGGCATGGAGTACGCAGAGAAGATCCAGAAGGAAAACTGGTTCGATTTCGACGTTGTTATCGCAGCTCCCGACATGATGCCCGTTATCGGACGTCTGGGCCGTGTTCTCGGTCCGAAGGGACTTATGCCTTCGCCTAAGGCAGGTACCGTCACCGCTGACGTTGCCCGCGCTGTTACCGAGGCTAAGGCCGGTAAGATCGAGTACCGTCTCGATAAGACCAACATCATCCACTGCCCCATCGGTAAGGCATCCTTCGGTGCTGAGAAGCTCGGTGAGAACTTCGATACACTCGTAAATGCCGTTATCAAGGCAAAGCCCGCATCCGCTAAGGGTCAGTACATCAAGAGCTGCGTTCTCGCCGCTACCATGGGCCCCGGCGTAAAGATCAACCAGGCAAAGCTTGGCTAATCAGCGAGCCACAAAATGATAAATCAAAGCTCCGCATCGTCCGATGCGGAGCTTTTTCCGTGTGTATGAGTGATAGACCGATCAGTATTTCCCGATGGGAAACGCACCGATAAATCGGGATTTGAAAGGTTCAAATAGGTTTCACCTCAACCGCCAAACAACCGGTTACAGGTGTCTCGTCCCTACCCCTCGGGGGGCGCGA
>JAFTOB010000019.1 GCA_017451545.1 Clostridia bacterium
CCACCGCTACGCGGTTGCCCCCTCCCCCGAGCCCGGAGGGGGCAGGAACGACACCCATAAAATAAATCTAAATCAACCAAACGGGCGCACAAAGTGACGCCCCTACGGGATTATATTATACCATTCGCGATTCGTCTTGGTGAAATTTGTTTGAAACCTTCAAACTCCGATTTATTGGTCGCTTCACCGTCGGGCGATCGCGTGCGTTGCAAGACCACGCCACCCGATCCTTCGCTGCGGCCGTTGCCGCCAAACTCTAATTTATCGATATTACGAAATCAAAGAAAGGCATATAAATATGAAATTAATTGTTGCCGTAGATGAAAAGTGGGGCATTGGGAAGCAGAACGATCTGCTCTTTTCCATCCCCGAGGATATGAAGCATTTTCGCGCGATCACTACGGGCAAGGTGGTGGTCATGGGCAAGAACACTCTTTTGTCCTTCCCCGGCGGCCGACCCCTGAAGAACCGAATTATGAACATCGTGCTGTCCGACGTGGAGCTTCCCGAGCAGGAGGGGCTGGTCGTCTGCCGTTCCATGAAGGAGCTTTTTGCCGAGATCGGCAAGTATGACAGCGATGAGGTCTATATTATCGGCGGCGGTATGATGTACCGTCAGTTCTGCGACTACTGCTCCGAGGCCGAGATCACCAAGGTTGAGGCCGACGGCGGTGCGACCGTGTTTTTCCCGAACCTTGACGAAAAGCCGAGCTGGGAGTGCGTTTCGGTGGGCGAGCCCATTGAGACCAACGGCTACACCGTTCGTTTCTGCACCTATAAAAATCACGATATCAAATCTTTTTAAAGAAGGTACCCATATGAGCTACAATTTTTCCGACAAGCTGGCGGCTCTGAAGCCGTCCGCTATCCGTGAGATCTTCAAATCTCTCACCGACCCCACCATTATCTCCTTTGCCGCGGGCAATCCCGCGCCCGAGTCCTTCCCCGTTGAGGAGCTCGCCCGTCTTTCTGCCGACATTTACGCGACCACTCCGTCGGTTGCTCTTCAGTACGGTATGACCGAGGGCTATCCTCCCCTGCGCGAGGCCGTTGCCAAGCGTCAGAAGGATATTTTCGGCATCGGGCGTTCTGTCTCCTGCGGCGACAAATACAATGATTCCACCGTCATTCTCTCTGGCGGTCAGCAGGGCATTGAGCTGACCTGCAAGGCCTTCTGCAACGAGGGTGACGTGGTCATTTGCGAAAATCCCACGTTCATCGGCGCGCTGAACGCCTTCCGTTCCAACGGTGCGAGAACCGTTGGCGTTGAGCTCCACGAGGACGGCATCGATCCCGACGAGCTTGAGGCCGCCATCAAGGCCAACCCGCGCACCAAGCTGATCTATCTGATCCCCACCTTCCAGAATCCCGCGGGACTTACCACGTCCTACGAAAAGCGCGTGCGGATCTATGAGATCGCCAAGAAATACAACATTCCGATAATTGAGGACAACCCCTACGGCGAGCTTCGCTTTGCCGGTGAGGACATTCCTACCATCAAGAGCATGGACACCGAGGGGCTTGTTATTTACTGCTCCACCTTCTCGAAGATCCTTTCGGCCGGTATGCGCGTGGGCTTTGCCGTGGCACCCGAGGAGATCGTATCGAAGATCGTCATCGCCAAGCAGGTTGAGGACGTTCACACCAATATGTTCTTCCAGATGCTTTGCTACCGCTACATGACCGAGTGCGATCTTGACGCCCACATTGAGGGTATCCGCGCTCTCTACCGTCGCAAGTGCAATCTGATGCTCGAGAGCCTCGAGAAATATCTGCCCTCCGAGATCAGCTTTACCCGCCCCGAGGGCGGTCTCTTCCTCTGGTGCACTCTGCCCGAGGGTGTGGATATGAACGCCTTCGTCAAGCGCGCCATTGAGTACAAGGTTGCCGTGGTTCCCGGAACCACCTTCAACTGCGACGTCAATGCGCCGTCGCGTTGCTTCAGGCTTAACTATTCCACTCCTTCCGACGAGCAGATCGTCGAGGGCTGCCGCCGTCTCGGCGAGGTCGCCCGCGATATGCTGAAATAAAAAGATCGCGCACCCCGATGAATCGGGGTGCGCGATCTTTTTTCGCACTTATTATTTAACTACGTTAAAGTGTGCAAGGAAGAGAACGACGATGGCGGCGAGGAAGTACAGACCGAGGATCGATCCGATAACTCCGAGAGCCCAACCGATGATGGCACCAACTACCGGAATCCAGCCTACAAGCATTGTTGCGAGAGCTACGATAGCACCTGCTACGATGGCAAGAAGAATGTAGATGATGGTTCTGATAACAAGAGCGGTTACGTCCTTTGTTCCGAAGGAAACGGGGAACAGTTTCTTAAGCATGAGAAATACCTCCTTTTAAATTTTATCGTCACCGCAAAGCGGTAAGGATCAGTTTTTGATAAAGCGCAGGGCACCCGTGGGGCAGACCTCCACGCACTTGCGGCAGTCGGCACAGCCCGAAATTGCCTCGGGTGTGGCAAATTCGGCTTTTACTACCGTATCGAAGCCGCGACCCACAAGGCCGAGGATGCCGCGCTTTGCATCCTCCGCGCAGGCGCGGACGCAGAGTGAGCAGAGTATGCACTTTTCGTTATTGCGCTCGATGCAGACGAGAGAGCTCTCGGTCTTCGAGCGGTTCTTTTTGCCCGCAAGTCTTTCGGGCTCGGCGGGCTCGGTTCTTGCCACGCGGATCAGGCGGCAATCTGCGTAATCGTGACAGCCGCATTCAAGGCATCGTGCGGCCTCGGACGTAGCCTCCTCCGCCGTGACGGGCAGCTCGACGGGGTCAAAGTCCCCTTTTCTCTGCTCGGCGGGGCGGGGGTGATGCTTCATTCTCGGCTGCTTTTCGCGGGTCGAGTAGTCGATGTCCTCGTCCTTCTGCTTCGAGACGTAGGGGGCGTGATAGCCCACGGTCTCGCCGCGCAGGTAGCTGTCGATGACCTCGGCGGCTTTATTGGCTTCGCCGATGGCGGCGATGGCTATGGACGCGCCGCGATTGGTGGCGTCGCCCACGGCGAAAACGCCCTCGGTGGCTGTCATAAAGGTGGACTCATCGGCGCAGATGTAGCCGCGCCTGTTATATTCTATGCCCTCGATGCCGCCGAAGTCAAGGGTCTGACCTATGGCCTCGATGACGGTATCGAGCTCTATATCCTCGAATTTGCCCTCAACGGGGACGGGGGAACGTCTGCCCGAGGCATCGGGCTCGCCAAGCTCCATTACCTGAAGGCGCGCGTGTGTGAGCTTGCCGCTCTCGCCGCAAAGCTCGGCGGGGTTGCGGAGGAATTTGAACTGTACGCCCTCCTCCTCGGCCTCCTCGATCTCTATTTTCTCGGCGGGCATTTCGTCGCGGGTGCGGCGGTATGCCACGTAGACCTCTTCTGCTCCGAGGCGCACCGCGGTGCGGCAGGCATCCATTGCGGTATTTCCGCCGCCGCAGATAAGCACGCGGCTACCGATCTCGGGGCGTTCGCCCTCTCCCGAGAGCCAGAGTGAGACCTCGCGAAGGAAGTCGATTCCTCCGCGCACGCCCGAAAGCTCCTCGCCCGGGATTCGCATGGACATTGACTTCCACGCGCCGACGGCGATGAGGGTGGCATCGGCGGATCTCTTTATTTCATCAAAGGAAATATCGCGACCTACCTTGACGTTATTGATCATTTCGACGCCCGCCTCAGCGATGAGGCCGATCTCGGCGTCAAGGACGCTCTTTGGCAGGCGGTAGGACGGGATGCCGTAGCGGAGCATTCCGCCCATTTTCGGCATAGCGTCGTAGATCTTGACCTTATGACCCTTCAGTGCGAGATAGTATGCCGCGGTCAGGCCGCCTGGGCCGCCGCCGACAATATTGACGCGCTTGCCCGTGTGGGGCGCGGGTATGGCTTTATAAGTATCTCCTGCAAGGTCTGCATCGGCCGCGTATGTCTTGAGGGCGGCGATGGAAATGGCCTCCTCAACGTGGCGGCGGCGGCAGGCGCTTTCGCAGGGGTGTGGGCAGACGCGGCCTATGGACGCGGGCAGGGGGAGCTTGCGCTTGATGATCTCTGTCGCGCCGTGAACGTCGCCCTGAGCGATGCTTTTGACATAGCCCTGGCAATCGGTTCCCGCGGGGCAGTTGAGGCTGCAGGGGCCGACGCAGTCGCCGCTGTGGTCGCTCATCAGAAGCTCAATGGCCACCTTGCGCGATTTTTTCACGCGGGGCGTTTCGCTGTCGGCTACCATTCCCTCGGTCACGCGAGTGGAGCAGGCGCGGAGCAGCTTGGGCACGCCCTGCACCTCGACGGTGCAGAGTCCGCAGGCTCCGTATATTTTGACCGACGGGTGGTGGCAAAGGTTCGGGATCTCGATCCCGTTTTTCTGCGCCGCCGAGAGCAGGTACTCGCCCTCCTCGGCCACGCATTCCTTGCCGTTCAGTATAAATTTTATCTTCTTGGTTGTGTTACTCATATTAAATCCTTGAAATTCAAGTTTGGGGCGGTTGGCAGAATACCGCAGACGGTTTTTAAATTTATTTGATCATATCTCACCGATAAATCGGAGTTTAAAGGTTTAAGCCGAGCCCTTTTTTGAAAGTTTTGATAAAACTTTTTCAAAAGTTTTTCGGGAGCCGGCGCCGAAACGCCGGTCGCGCATCGCAATGCGCGAAACTCTCCTTTTGGCGTCTCGGAAAAAAGAAGCGAAAAATTGGGTATGGAGCGAAGCGCAATACCTAATTTTTGGCTTCTTTTTTCAGCAAAAAAAGCAAATAGGATTGGCAAGGCAAAGCCGCTGTGGCCTTTAATATCTTACAGTGGCAATAGTCGGTTAAACCGTTCGTTTGCGCGGCCTGAAAAACAAGCCAAATTTTAGGTATTTGCACCGTGTCGGTGCTGCATA
>JAFTOB010000020.1 GCA_017451545.1 Clostridia bacterium
GGCTCAGCGTCAAGGCACTCAAGATCGTTATGAACCGCCTGCGCCGCCTTCATAACAGCGGCAATGACGTTGACCTTATGTTCTGCAACTACGTATACGAGCACGTAGAGGACAACGAGCAGTACAGAATGCACTATAAGGGCATCTTCCCCGAGGATTGCGTCTTCGATTGGGACGGCTGCCGCTTCTTCCGCATCTATCAGTACCTTATGATGCACTCCATGATATTCCGCACCTCCCTTCTGCGCGATACGGTAAAGCTGGAGCTGCCAAAGCACACCTTCTACGTGGACAATATCTATATGCTCAAGCCCCTGCCCTACGTCAAGAAGATGTACTACCTGAACCTTGACCTTTACCGCTACTTCATCGGCCGCGTGGATCAGTCGGTCAATCAGGAGGTCATGATCAAGCGCATCGACCAGCACATCCGCGTGCTCAATCTGCTGATGGAGGACTACGATTACCTCAAGGTCCGCAAAATGTGCTACAAGGCCGAAAAATACATCACAAAGCATATAGGTATGCTCTGCACCATCGCCTCCTGCCTGCTGGCCGTGGACGGCACTCCCGAGTCGCTGAAGAAGCGGCGTGAGCTCTGGCGCTCCATCAAGGAGAAAAACCCCGCGCTCTACCGCGAGCTGCGTAAGCGTACCCTCGCGGGAGCGACAAATATGCCGGGCGCCTTCGGTCAGTTCGTGGCCGTGGCCGGATACAAGATCACACAGAAAATATTCAAATATAATTGACTGAAAAAGGGCAATTCCGCCATACGGGTTGCCCCTTTTTCACATCTCGGACTAAAAAAACACGCAAAATAAACAAAAAAATAAACAACTTTTTCTAAATTCGTTGACATTTTAGAAAATGTGTGGTATCCTTTTCCCAACGTGATATGTCACGAAAAAAACAATGCGAGGTACAGAATATGTCCACACTTAAGCAGAGATTTCTTCTCGTCTCCGATATGCACTACTCCGTCGAGGAGACCCCCGAGGAATACAAGAAGATATACCCCAACGCCAGAGCGTCGGTAGCCTCGGGCAACGCCTTCGGTAAGACCCAGAGGCAGAAGATAGAGAAGATCTACGAGGATATTATGGAGGAGCAGCGCCGCTCGCCCCTTGATGCCGTGCTCGTCCTCGGTGACCTGTCCATCGACGATTACGATCACCGTCAGCTCCCCATAAGCTATTGCAAAAAATTCAAGGAGGACTGCATGGACCGCCTGCCCGTCCCCTCCTACGCCATCCCCGGCAACCACGATAGCTGGCCCAATGACCTTTGGAAAGAGATGATGGGCTACGACCGTCAGTACGTGCTTGAGTTCGGCGACGTGGTCTTCCTTATGGCAGACACCTTCCCCGGCACCCCCGCAATGAAGCACGATCCCGGCTCGGGCTCGGCCATCGCCCCCATCGACGATGAGTTCCTCCGCACGAATCTCGAGAAGTATAAGGGCAAAAAGATCTTCATCTGCGCCCACCACATCGACGGCATCCGCATCACCGACGAGGGCAAGCGCCTCATCAAGGAGAGCGGCGACGTGGTCTATATGTACCGCGGCCACGTTCACATCCACAGCGTAAACGATATGGGCGAGGAGTGCGGCAACGTCAAGCTGATCGACATCGGCGGCTACGGCTACGCAGGCCAGGTCGTCAACGGCAAGTACACCTTCAACGTCTACGATTACGCGTGGGCTTGGGGCTATCAGATCGTCGAGATATACGACGATAAGGTACGCACCTATCACGTCAAGACCGCAAACCACTACGTCGCGGACAACGGCGTTTTCGACGTCGAAGAGGCCGTCCTCAACGATATGGAGTACAAGTTCTGATAAGATCAACCCGAGACCTCAAAGGTCTCGGGTCTTTTTAATGAATAATGAAGCCGCTTCGCTGATGAATAATGAAAAATTGAGGTAGAAAATCCTGCGGATTTCCAATTTTATTTAAATTAAACAGACCGACAAATCTGAGTTTTAAGGATTCAAACAGATTTCACCGTAACCGCTAAACAATCAACCACGGGTGTCTCGCTCCTACCCCTCGGGGGGCGCGATGGGGTATGCAGTAATCCTTCGGATAACTGCGGGGAGGGGGTGGGGGTTAGCGGGTGGATGAGCGGCGAGGATGAATTGACAAAACGATTACCTTGCTCAACCTCATCGTTTACGCGGCCTGAAAAACAAGCCAAAAATTAGGTATTTCATACCCAATTTTTCGCTTCTTTTTCACTGAAGCAAGGGCCGCGTGGAGTATTTCGCGCATTGCGATGCGCGACCGGCGTTTCGGCGCCGGCTCCCGAAAAACTTTTGAAAAAGTTTTATCAAAACTTTCAAAAATGAGTTTAGCTTAAACTTCAAATTCCGATTTGTCGGCATCCTTGCGCGTTTCCGCATTATTTTTTGCATTTTTCGATCGAAAAGCTGTAGATTTTTCGGGTGCGGTGTGTTATAATTAAGGCACAAAACCAAGCAAAAACCGAGCACGGGCTTTGACCCGTTCGTCCAAAGCTTTTATGCCGCCCGCGGGCGGCGGAGAGGAGACTTTATATGTTTGCATATTCTCGCTTCGAGCAGGATTACAACAAATCGAGATTCAAATACGTAGAACCCATCTCGGGCGATTACCGCGTTTTCGTCAACGGCGAGGAGGTGCCGGTCTACACCTGCCGTATCTCGGAAAATTCCTTCAACCGTGTCTGGCCCGGTTACCAGCGCCCCTTCGATCAGACCTGCCCCGCGTCCTTCGTCAATCTTGTATCGGACGAGGAGCTGGAGATCGAGGTCGAGCTTCTCAACCCCCACGGCCGCGTGATGCTCAAGCCCTACTCAAAGGGTGTGAAATTCGAGGAAAAGGACGGACGGGTCAGCTTTAAGCTGTCGGGAAACGGCGATTTCGTGCTGATGACGGGCGACCACCGAAACTGTCTCTATATCTTCAACTCAAAGCCCATAGCCGCGCCCGAGCCCGATGACGTGACCTACTTCTTCGGCCCCGGCATCCACTTTGCGGGCAAGATCACCCTGCACGATAACGAGAGCCTTTACGTCGACCGCGACGCGCTGGTCTTCGGCTGCATCTACGCCGAAGGCGCAAAGAACGTCCGCGTTTTCGGCAACGGACTTTTCGACGATTCCACCGAGGAGCGCGTCGATAATCTCTGCTACGAGGAGTTCATCAACGGCAACATAAAGCTCTATGACTGCGAAAACGTCAGCATTGAGGGTGTGCTCTTTAAAAATTCGGCAATCTGGTGTGTCAGTATCTTCCATTGCTTCGACGTGACCGTGGACGGCATCAAGGTCTTCGGTCAGTGGAGATACAACACCGACGGCATCGATATGGTCAACTCTCAGCGGGTCACCGTTAAAAACTGCTTCGTTCACTCCTTTGACGACACCGTCGTCGTCAAGGGCATCGACCGTTACAGGCTGACGAACTGCGAGGACATTCTAACCGAAAACTGCACTCTTTGGTGCGATTGGGGTCGCACCTGCGAGATCGGTCTTGAGACGGCCTGCCGAGAGTATAAAAATATCGTTTTCCGCAACTGCGACATCCTCCGCGCGGGCAGCGTTGCCCTCGACGTGCAGAACGGCGACTACGCCGAGGTGCACGACGTACTGTTTGAGGACATTCGCGTTGAATACGAGGCCTTCCACGCAAAGCATCAGGCTCAGAAAACCGACGATGCGGTTTTTGAGAACGGCGGTATTGTTGAGATCCCCTATCTTTTGTCCCTTTCAAACAAGACCTACAAAAACAAAAAGGGCATCGAGATCTGGAGCGCCGATATGAACCCCGACGATATCGACGTTTCCTCGCCCGAGTGCGGCATCGCCCACCACGTAACGGCGAAGAACATTAAGGTCTTTTACGGCGAGGGCGTTCCCCTTGACGAGGAGGGCAAATACGACGTACGTATTGCGGCAAGATCCTATTATGACGGTCATATATATCACGATATAACGGTTTCGGGCATTACGGTCAACGGAAAAGAAATCAGCGAAAGCGAGGTAAATATTACATTGGAAAACACAAAGGATTTCAAATTTGAAGAGAACAAGTACGCGCAGATGGACAAAAACACGGTCAACTCGAAGGATCAGCTCAAGGGTACCCCCAACACCGATTTCTATAACTATGACGGCAAGGGTGTACGTGTTGCCTTCGTCGGCAACTCCATAACCCTCCACGGCGTGCTTCACGATATCGGCTGGCATTGGCGTCACGGTATGGCGGCCTCCGCGCCCGAGAAGGACTACGCGCACGTTATGATGGAAATGATAAAGAAAAAGGATCCCGACGCCGCGTTCTGCGTTTGCAACGTTGCCGAGTGGGAGCGCGTATACGGCAACGGGGAGGACAAATATCCCCTCTACGCCCAGACCCGCGAGTTCGATGCCGACGTGATCGTAATGAGATTTATCGAGAACTGCCCCAAGACCGATTTTGACGGCGAGGCCTTCAAGCGCGGCCTTGACGGTCTGCTCACCTATCTGAACGGCGACGGAAAGGGCAAGCTCGTCATCTCCACAGGCTTCTGGCATCACCCGGGCGACCCCGCCATCCGCGAGTACGCGCAGGAGCACGGTCTGCCCTTGGTTGAGCTGGGCGACCTCGGCGAGCAGGACGAGATGAAGGCCATCGGCCTTTTCGAGCACCGCGGCGTGGCCAACCACCCCGGCGACCTCGGTATGGCAAAGATCGCCGAGCGACTCTTTGCGGAAGTTGAAAAGCTTATATAAAGAAAAGGATGCTGATCGGCGATCGGCATCCTTTAATTTATTAAAGCTTATCCGCAATATCGTAAATAAGTCTTTCGGTCTTTTCCCAGCCGAGGCAGGGGTCGGTGATGGACTTTCCGTAAACGTCGTGATCGTTGATCTTCTGGCAGCCGTCCTCGATGTAGCTCTCGATCATCAGACCCTTGACGAGCTTCTTGATGTCCTCCGAATGGGAGCGGCTGTAAAGCACGTCCTTGGCAATTCTGATCTGCTCGAGGTACTTCTTACCCGAGTTTGCGTGGTTGGTGTCAACGATGGCGGCGGGATTCACAAGATTCGAGGCCGCGTACATATCGTGCAGGGCAATCAGATCCTCGTAATGGTAGTTGGGCAGGGACTGACCGTGCTTGTTGACGTATCCGCGCATGATCGCGTGGGCGTAGGGGTTACCCGTGGAGTTGACCTCCCAGCCGCGGTAAATGAAGGTGTGGGCGTGCTGGGCGGCGGTGACCGAGTTCATCATAACCGACAGATCTCCACCCGTGGGGTTCTTCATACCGACGGGAATGTCAAGTCCGCTGGAGGTGAGACGGTGATCCTGGTTCTCAACCGAGCGCGCACCGATGGCCACGTAGGACAGAAGGTCGGAAAGGTAACGGTAGTTGGCGGGGTAAAGCATCTCGTCGGCACAGCAGAGACCCGTCTCGGTCAGCGCACGGATGTGAAGCTGACGGATGGAGACCACACCCTTGAGCATATCGGGCTTCTCCAGCGGGTCGGGCTGATGGAGCATACCCTTGTAGCCGTCGCCGGTGGTGCGGGGCTTGTTGGTGTAGATTCGGGGGATGATCAGGATCTTGTCCTCAACCTTTTCCTGAACTACTTTGAGGCGGTGAATGTAATCCATTACCGCATCCTCGCGGTCGGCCGAGCAGGGACCGATGATGAGCAGGAACTTATCCGACTCGCCGGTAAAGACCTTCTTGATCTCCGCGTCACGCGCCGCTTTAACTGCCGCCGCCTCGGCGGACAGAGGGTACATTGCCTTTATTTCCTGAGGGATGGGAAGCTTTCTTACGAATTCCATAATTTTATCTCCTTAAAGTAATTATTTTTTATCAAAGAGCGCGCGCCGTGCGCCGGCATCACGCATCACCTTTTGCATTGCCTCTCGGTCGCCCGATTCAAGATAGCCGCGGAACCTGGCAAATTCCTCGGCAAAGCTGTCCATTTGCCGCAAGAGTGCATCGCGGTTGAGCAAAAACAGCTCGCTCCACATAACGTCGTTGATCTTCGATATGCGGGTCAGATCGCGGAAGGAGTCGCCCGTGTATTTCTCAAGCCCCTCGCGCTCGTTGCAGGTCATAAGCGTCACCGCAATGCAGTGAGTAAGCTGGGAAAGAAAAGCGATCATCTCGTCGTGCTCGGCGGGGCTGAGCTCGGAAATCCTCGAAAATCCGAGCACTCGGCCAAGCTCACAGCAGGCGTCGATGGCCTCGCGAGTATTTTTCTCGGTAGGAGTGACGATATAGTTCGCGCCGCGGAAGACCCCGTCGTCGCTGTACTCAACACCGCTCCGTTCGCGGCCCGCCATAGGGTGAGCGGCGATATACTCCACGTCGTCGCGCAGAATGCTCTGCACCTGCTCGACCACGGAAGATTTGACACCCGTCACGTCGGTTATAAGCGTTCCCGGGCGAAAGAGCCCTTGATGCGCCTTGATCCACTCCACGAAAACCGTGGGGTAAAGGGCAAAAACGATAATATCCGCCGCCCCAATAAGCGTTGGGTCGGGCTCGGTCGAGCCGCTGACGATCATTCTGCGCTCAAGCGCGTAATCGATGTCGCTGCGGTTCAGGGTTATTGCGCTGACGCTGTAGCCCTGCCTTGACAGCGCCATGGCGTAGCTGCCGCCCATAAGTCCGAGACCGACTATGAGTATTCTCTTGTTTCTGTCAAGCATCGTAGATCGTCTCCTTTATGCCGAGGCTCGACAGGCTGTCAAAAAATGCGGGAAAGCTCTTTGACACCGCCTCCGCGCCGTCGATAGTGCCGCCCGTCAGGGTCAGAAGCACCGCAAGCGACATGACGATGCGGTGGTCGCCGTGACCCGAAAGGGGCTCGTCGGGAGCGTGAAAATCGGCGGGATAGACCACGATCGAATCCTCGTGAACAGTTACCGTGGTGCCGAATTTCTTCAGCTCCTCGGCCATAGCCGCGCCGCGGTCGCTCTCCTTGATCTTAAGGCGCGACGTGCCGGTGAAAATGCCGCCGTACTTGGCCGCCGCCACCGAAAAGAGAACGGGGCCGAGATCGGGGCAGTCGCCTATATGAATGGTTGGTATGCCGTTTTCCAGCATACGGAAATAGCTTTCGTAAACGCGGTCGCCCTGAATACTGTCGGCGCGGAGCCCGTCGATCTCCACGTCGGAGCCGAGGGTCTTGAGTGCGGCAAAAAATGCCGCGCCCGAATAATCGCCCTCAACCCGCGTCTCGGTGGCTCGGTATTCCTGCCCACCGGGAATGCGGAGCGTGTGATCGTCCTCCCAATCCACGCGGATGCCGAACTCGCGCAGAGCCTCAAGGGTCATATCGATGTAAGGTCGGCTGACCACGGGCGGAATAATGCTGATTCGGCTGTCGCCCGCAGCCATAGGCAGGGCAAAAAGCAGGCCGCTGATAAACTGACTGCTCACGTCGCCCGCCACGGTGTACTCACCGGCGGTCAGCGGGCCGCGCAGAACGATGCTGTTGCCGTCCTGCAGGAAGGTCACGCCCTTCTCGGCGGCCAGCGCGCTGTAAACGCCCATAGGACGCTTCATAAGCTGACCCTCGCCCGTCAGCATAAGGTTTTTGTCAAGCAACAGGCAGATGGGGATCAAAAATCGCAGGGTGCTGCCGCTCTCGCGGCAGGCAAGCGGCCTCTCGGGTGTCGCGCGTGAAAGCTCCGCGCCCGTGACCCTGACCGTGTCGCCGTCGTACTCAAATCGCGCGCCCAGCTCGGTCAAACAGTCTATGGTTGCCAGAACGTCGTCGCAGGAGGAAACGCCGTGAACGGTGCTGACTCCACGCGCCAGCGACGCACAGATAAGCAGCCTGTGAGCCATACTCTTTGAGGGCGGAGCGGTGATCCTTCCAACCGCCCTTCCCTTTTCTATCTCAACTCTCACTTTTTCCCTCCAAAACGGCAACGAGGCAGTCAATAGCCTCAAGATATCCGTCAGTTCCGTGACCCGTAATAGTCTTTATGCAAATGTCGCGGATGTAGCTGATCTGACGGAAGGCCTCGCGCGTCTCCACAGCCGAGATATGGATCTCGACGGCAGGAATGCTGACGGCCGAAAGCGCATCGCGCAGAGCAATGCTCGTGTGGGTGTAAGCCCCGGGATTGATGACGATGCCGTCCACCCCGTCAAAATAAGCCTGCTGAATGCGATCCACCAGCGCACCCTCGTGGTTTGACTGATAAAGCTCGGCCTCAATGCCGCGCTCGGCACAGTAAGCCTCGATCCTGCCGCAGAGCGACGAGTAGGTCTCGCGCCCGTAATGGCTCGGCTCGCGAATACCCAGCATATTCAGATTCGGGCCGTTTATTATAAGTATCTTCATCCGAAAAAATCCTCTTTTATATTAGAAATCGTGTGCTCGATGACCTCGTCGATGACCACCTCGCGGTCGGCCGTGGCAAGATATCGGTCGTACCTCTCTTCAAACCTGCGCCTGATAGCCTCCGCAGTTGAGGCAAGCGGACGGTTTCCCGTTGGCAGAAGCGCTTCAACGGAGCGGTTTAGAAAATAGACCCTTCCGCTTCGCTTCAGGGCGCGTACGTTGCAGTCGCGAAGTATTGCGCCGCCACCCGTGGCAATAACGGCACCCGTGTGCCCGTTTGCCGCCTCGCGCACCGCGCGAGTCTCGAGGTCGCGGAAGCCGACCTCGCCGAGCTCGGCAAAGATCTCGGTAATGGGCTTGCCCGCCGACTTGACGATCAGCTCGTCGGTGTCAATGAAGGGTCGCCCCAGCCGCTTGGCCAGCCGCCGCCCCACGGTGCTCTTTCCGCTGCCGGGCATTCCCGTCAGCACTATATTTTCTTTCTCTTTTAATATTTCGCCGTACACGCGGTCGGTAATGCGCAGAGTCTCGGGGTCGTCGGCCGCCGCCTCTATCTCCTCGCCGAGGAAAACGCGGGAAGCGACCACCGCCTGCGCCACCAGCATATAAAGCCCGCCCTCGGAGGGCAGACCGCGCTCGCGAGTGTCAAGCACGAAATTGGTGCGAATGGGGTTGTAGACCGCGTCAACCGTACCCTCAAGGCTTGGAAAACGCGACACGTCTATGGGTATTTCGGCAATCCCCTCGCCGCCGTCGGCGTTGGGATACATACCGCAAGGGGTGGTGTTTATAATAAATTGCGCGTCGGAGTGGCGCGCGTACGCATCCTCATAGCAGATCACTCCGTCACCGGCACGCCGACCAACGGTTATAACCGACGAAGCCGAGCAGTATTCTGCAACCGCCCGCGCAGTCTTGGCCGTGCCGCCCGTACCGAGGATCATAACCTTTTTGCCGCAAAGCTCCACGCCGATGCGGCGAACGAGCGCAAGCATACCGTAAAAATCGGTGTTGTAGCCGTAAAGCCGACCGCCGCGCCGGACCACGGTGTTGACAGCCCCGATGGCTCTCGCCTGCGGATGGATCTCGGCAAGATAGGGCATCACCGTCTGCTTGTATGGGATGGTCACGTTGATCGCTTCAAACTCGGCCGCCTCCATAAACGCGCCGACCCCGTCGGGCGCAAGCTCCAGAAGCCCGTATTCATAGGGCGCGAACTTGCCGTGTATTTCTTTAGAAAAGCTGTGCGGCAAATGCTCGCCGATAAGTCCGTATTTCATAGTATTCTCCTTGATACGGGATAATGTTCTTCTCTTCTATAAATCGGAGTTTGGCGGCGCCGGCCGCAGCGGAAGCACGGGTAGCGTAACCTTGTGCCGCACAAAATTACCCGATGGTGAAGTCACCGATAAATCGGAGTTTGAAGAATCTAATGTTTACCGTAGGGGCGTCACTTTGTGCGCCCATTCGATAGGGTTAGGTTTATTTATGGGTATCGCTCTTGCCCTCCTCCGGGCTCGCGGGGAGGAGGGCAGCCGCCATAAGCGGCGGGTGGTGGGGGCGGGCTCCCGCCGCAGGCGGGCGATTTTGTCTTGCTCATCCTGTTCGTTTGCGCGGCCTGAAAAACAAGCCAAAATTTAGGTGTTACGCAAGCTTCACACCCAAATTTTCGCTTCTTTTTCACTGAAGCAAGGGCCGCGTGGAGGAGGGATTTCGCCCGTTGCGACGGGCGACCAACGGGTTGCCGTTGGATCGCAAAAAACTTTTGAAAAAGTTTTATCAAAACTTTCAAAAAGAGGTTAGGCTTAGACCTTCAAACTCCGATTTATCGGTCTCTCTGATCTGATAAAATCGAAAACCGAAGGTTTTCTTCCTTAACATTTCCGAAGGAAATATTTCACACGCGAAGCGTATTTCACTTTGCCGAAGGCAAAATTTCACTCGTCCGAAGGACGAATATCACTTGCCCGAAGGGCACTCTCCCGCCAACCAATCGGTTCCGTATCTCTGAGCCAGAAGATCGGCCAGAGTCAGAGCCGTCATACAATCGACCACCGCACGCGCGCGGTGAACGATGGCGGGATCGTGCCGCCCCGTCAGGGTCAGCTCGGCATTCTCTCCGCTTTTCACGTCAACCGTCTGCTGTGCCTTAAAGATCGACGGCGTAGGCTTGACCGCACAGCGGAATACCACGGGCATTCCGTTCGTAATGCCGCCGTTGATGCCGCCGTTGTTGTTCGTCAGGGTAACGGCACCGCCCTCACCCGCTCGGAAGGGATCGTTGGCCTCGCTGCCGCGCAGCTTAGAGATTCCGAAGCCCGCGCCGAACTCCACACCCTTGACCCCGGGGATCGAGAACATAGCGTGGGCAAGAAGCCCCTCAACCGTGTCGAACCAGGGCTCGCCAACGCCGGCAGGCAGACCGCAGACCACAGTCTCAAGCACGCCGCCCACACTGTCGCCCTCCTCGGCCGCCGCCAAAATCTCGGCGCGCATAGCCTCGGCCGCGCCGTCGTCAAGCACGGCAAAGGTCGACCCGTTCAGCTTTTTTATATCGTTTTCAAGATCATTTCCGTTAAATCCGCGGTCGCAGACCGAGCCGAGGGCGCTTATGTGGGTCGCCACGCGGATACCTCTCCGCTCAAGCGCCCCGAGCAGTATAGCACCCGCCGCCACCAGAGCCGCCGTCAGACGTCCCGAAAAATGGCCGCCGCCGCGATGGTCCTGAAAGCCGTGATACTTGCACTCTGCCGTATAATCGGCATGGCCCGGCCGCGCCAAGCGCGCCACCCGATCGTAATCACCGCTCTTTTTGTTGGTGTTTGGAATGATAATGCAAAGGGGCGTTCCCGTGGTGCGACCATCAAAAACACCGCTGACGATGGAAAACTCGTCAGCCTCCACGCGCGGCGTGGATATTTTGCCCGACGGCCTGCGCTGGGACAGCTTCTCGCGTATGAGCGCCTCGTCGATCTCAATGCCGGGAGCAAGACCGTCCAGCACCGCGCCGATGGCCTCGCCGTGGCTCTCGCCGAACAGCGTGACCGCAATGCTCGTTCCGAATGTATTTTTCATCTTAAAACCTCTCTGACCTTACGCGAAAACTCATCAATGGGGAGACTTACAAGCTCAAATTTGCCGACCTCGTTGACGTAGGTCACGGTAATGCTGTCGCCCGCCAGCTTTTTGTCGTGCCCCATGGCAGATATGACCCTTTCGGGGTCGCAGTCAAGCTCGGTGGGCAGACCCAGCCTTCGGAGCACGGGGAGAAGCCGCGCACGCACCGCCTCGCCGCACATGGGAAGCATTCCGAGAGCCACGCACTCGCCGTGATAAAGTCGGGAAAGCCCCTCCTCCGACTCGATGCCGTGCCCCACGGTGTGACCGAAATTGAGGATCCTGCGAAGTCCGCCCTCGCGCTCGTCCTGCTCGACCACACTCTTTTTGATCATCAAGGACCGCGCAATGACCGTCTCCATATTCTCTTCAATATTTCCGCTCTCAAAAAGCTCAAAAAGCTGGCGGTCTGAGGTCAATGACATCTTCACGGCCTCGGCAAGACCGTTTGCGATCTGCCGCCTCGGCAATGTCGCAAGCACCTCGGGGTCGATAAGCACCCGCCGGGGCTGGTAAAACGCGCCGATAATATTCTTTATGGAATCAAGATTAATGGCCACCTTGCCGCCGATGGAGGAATCCACCTGGGACAGCACCGTGGTGGGAATATTGTAAAAATCAATGCCGCGCATATAGCTCGCGGCCGCAAAGCCGGCAAGATCGCCGACCACGCCGCCGCCCACGGCCACCACGCAGTCGGTGCGGGTAAAGCCCTCGGAAAGCAGCTCGCGGCAAAGCTCCTCAAAGGTAGCAAAGCTCTTGCTTCCCTCGCCGCTCTTCACGGTGACAATGACAGGTCGCCCGCATTGCTCGGCCACACGCTCGGCATACTCGCAGGGCACGCCGTCGTCGGTGACGATAAGCACGCGGCGGTCGAGATCAAGAAGCTCGCCCGCGCGGCCGAGACAGCCCCGCTCGAGAATTATATCGTATCCGTTATTTTCAAGCTCTACTCTTATCTTCATGCTCTCGCCCTCTCAAATACTGTGCTTGTACGAGCCCACAAGCTTTAACTGATCGCAACAGCCCTCAAGCTCGCGTATCATGGCCTCGCCCGCCTCGGTGTCAATGTTGCCCTCGGCCTCAACGTAGAAATAATACTGCCAGAGCAGCTCCTTCATGGGTCGGCTTCGAAGCGACTGCATATTGAAGCCGTACTTACCGATAATGTCAATGGCCCGCGCCAGCGAGCCCGCCTCGTTGCGCACAGTGAACATCATAATGAAGCGGATGTCCTGCCCGGTGGCACCGGGATAGCGGTTGCGCGCCGCCGAAAGAACGGCAAAACGGGTGGTGTTGTTGGTGTTCTCGTTGATAGCCCGAGCGGCTACGGTCAGACCGTACTTAGCCCCCGCCTCCTCGCTGGCAATGGCGGCCACCGTAGGATCGCCAAGCTTGGCCACGTACTCGGCGGCCAACGCCGTGTTGACGAACTCCCGCTCGGTGTAGCCGTGAGCGCGGATATAGGGCGCGCACTGGCTCAGCGCCTGTTGGTGGCTCACAACCTCGCGTATCTTCGAGGGGTCAGCACCCGGAAGGGTCAGAAGATCCTGAATTATGGCAAGATCATAGGTTCCGTTGATGTAAAGCGGACCCGAGAAAAGTAGATCGGCCACAGCGCCAACCTCGCCCGCACTGCTGTTTTCAATGGGAAGCACCACGGCATCGCACTCGCCCCGCACCACCGCCTCGTAGGCGTCGGGAAAGCAGGAAAAACCGAGCCTCTGCGCCGAGGGGAAGATGCGCCCCGCAGCAATGTGAGCAAAAGCACCCTCGGTGCCGCTGTATGCCACGCGCATTCCCTCCATCAGTCGGGTCTGATAATGCCGCGAAACCGCCATGGTATCGCGCAAAAACTTAACGTAACACTCGCGGAGCTCGGCATCCTCGTCCTCAAGATACCTTGAGTTCTTGAGTATCACCTGCTCCTCGCGCTGAGGGTCAAATATGGGCAGACCGTTCTCGATCTTATATTCAGCCACCGTGCGCACCGCCTTCATGCGCGCGCAAAACAGCTCGGCCATCTTCCTGTCGGTCTCGTCGATCACGGCTCTCGCCTGCAAAAGCTTGTTGTTTTCCATCTGACACCTCTTCGATAAATTGAGTTAACAGTGTTAACATTGCTTGAATTATACTACGATTCTATTAATTTGTCAATAGAAAAATCCAAATATCTATTGATTTTTTCAGGAAATAATGTTAAAATAACACTGTTAACATCAAAAATTATACTATGGAGGCAAGAAATGCCCGAGATCGAGGAATATTATAAATATGATGAGTTGCCCGTGGCGTTGGTCATCGCAGGTATGCGAGAGATCGAGCAGCACGGCATAGCAGGCTTTTCCCTGCGCCGCGTGGCCAATGCCTGCGGCGTCTCCTGCGCCGCGCCCTACCGCCATTTCAAGAACAAAAGCGGGCTGATCCTCGCCATAATCGAGTACGTCAACCGCCAGTGGTCGCTCCTTGAGCTCCAGATTGCCGAGGCCTTCCGCGGCGACCTGCGCCGTCAGATAAGCGAGCTCTGTATCGCGAATATCCGCTTCTGGACGGCCAACCCCAACTTCCGTCATATCATTCTGATGGACGAGGCAGGCCTTGACGACCGACAGAGGACCGAGAAATCCAAATTTTTCGGAAAGACCCGGGAGCTCATATCCGAGCTCTGCCACGCCGAGGGCCTCGACGGCGAAAAAGAAAAAAGCCTCGCCTTTATGGCGCAGTCCACAATTTACGGCGCCACCCGTATGCTGGGCAACGGCGAGCTCAAAAACACCCCCGAATCCTTCACAATGCTCCGTCATTGCTTCGAGCAAATATTCAAGGTCTGACCGACAAATCGGAATTTGAAGGTTGTTTTTTATTCGAGAACCTTTTTTGCAAAAAAGGTTCTCGAGCTCTCCAAAAAAACTTTGAAAAAGGGCTTGCTTTAAGGTGAAGTTACCTTTTCACCCCTCCCTCGGTCGGTCGGGCTGAGACAATGTGTCGGCCAACTTTTACGCGCTCCCGCTGGCCTTAGTCCGGCGTTACCGCCTCCTCACGGCCACGACAGATATATTGCTATCAAATTTTTGTTTGTAATATTTAGGAAGGGCGCGCCAGGAGGAGTTCTCACCGGACTGCGCGCCTGCGTAAGCGCAATGAATTTGGCCGATAGAATATCTCAAACCGAACGTCCGAGTGAGGTTTGAAAGATATACTCCCCATTTAACTTAACCAATGCATTAAAGTTTCTTGGAGAGCTCGAGAACCTTCTTGCAAGAAGGTTCTCGAAAAAAATCTTTCAAATAAACTCAGATTTATCGCTCGCTTCGTCCGCCAAGAAGCGGCAAATAATTCCCTGCCTTCCCCCATCCAAAATATTTATTTTTCAAAAAACGGCCATTATTGTTGACAAAAGGGGCGTTTTGTTGTATAATAAACTATAATAGTTTTTTCAAGGACTGTTTTTGACGAAAAACCACCCAAATAAATACGAAAGGCGGATCGGTCGATGGAGATAGCAATCATAGCCCATGACATGAAAAAGGAACTCATGACGCAGTTTTGTATCGCTTACTGCGGTATACTCAGTAAGCACAACTTATGCGCCACAAGCATCACCGCCCGATATATTTCGGATGCCACGGGCCTTAAGATCGAAAAAATGCTCACAGGCGAGCAGGGCGGCGAGCAGCAGATCGCATCCCGCATCGCATATAATGAAATAGATATCCTGCTCTGCTTCCGCGATACTCGCCCCCAGGCGCAGTTCAATACCGAGGAGTACGAGCTGCTTCGCCTCTGCGATATGTACAACGTCCCCGTTGCCACGAATATAGCTACCGCCGAGGCACTGATCTGCGCACTTGACCGCGGCGACCTTGATTGGCGCGAGATCGTCAACCCCAGATCGGCAATAAACCGCAAGAAATAAACGAATAACTGTAAAAGACACGTCCTGCCACCACGGCGTACAGAGAGGGAGCGGTCGGTGCAAGCTCCACGCACGAATGTCAGGGTACCACTTTTGCGGCATCACGAAAACACTTTTTGAGTTAAAAGCTCGGGTGGAACCGTGCAAAGCTTGATTTGCACCCCGAACGCGAAAACGCGTTCGGGGTTTTTATTTTGTAAAATATTCCATTCAGGAGGTATATATGAAAATTACTTTCAACAACAGCGAGATCCGCGAGTTCGACGCTTCCCTCAGCGTCTTCGACGCGGCCAAGGAAGCCGGACTTATCAGCCGTGCCGTCATCGCCGCAGAGGTCAACGGCGAGCTCTGCGCACTTACGCAGAAGCTTGAGGCAGATGCCGACGTCAAGCTCCTCACCTTCGAGGACGAGGGCGGCAAGCACGTTTTCCGTCACACCGCATCCCACATTCTGGCGCAGGCCGTCAAGCGCCTTTACCCCACAGCAAAGCTGACCATCGGCCCCGCCGTCGATAACGGCTTCTACTACGACATCGACAGCGAGACCCCCTTCACCACCGAGGCTCTTGCCGCCATCGAGGCCGAGATGCAGAAGATCGTTAAGGAAAATCTGCTCATCGAGCGCTTCGAGCTCCCCCGCGCCGAAGCTATCGCACTTATGACCGAGAAGGATGAGCCCTACAAGGTCCAGCTCATCAACGAGCTGCCCGAGGACGCCACCATCAGCTTCTACCGTCAGGGCGAGTTCACCGACCTCTGCGCAGGCCCCCACCTCTTCTCTACCGGCATCGTCAAGGCTCTCAAGCTGACACAGTGCACCGGCGCATATTGGAAGGGCGACCATAACAATAAGATGCTCCAGAGAATCTACGGTATCGCATATCCCGATAAGAAGGAAATGAACGCATACCTCGCCGCCGTTGAGGAGGCAAAGAAGCGCGACCATAACAAGATCGGCCGCGAGCTCGAGTACTTCACCACCGTCGATTACGTCGGTCAGGGTCTCCCCATTATGCTCCCCAAGGGCGCAAAGACCATCCAGGTGCTCCAGAGATTTGTCGAGGACGAGGAAGCCCGCCGCGGCTGCCAGCTCACAAAGACACCTCTCATGGCAAAGCGCGACCTCTACCGCATTTCGGGTCACTGGGATCACTACCTTGACGGTATGTTCATCCTCGGCGATCCCCACGACGAGACCAAGGAGTGCTTCGCCCTCCGCCCCATGACCTGCCCCTTCCAGTATCAGGTCTACCTCAACAAAAAGCGCTCCTACCGCGACCTGCCCATGCGCCTGACCGAGACCTCCACCCTCAACCGTAACGAGGATTCGGGCGAGATGCACGGACTTATCCGCGTTCGCCAGTTCACCATCTCCGAGGGTCACCTTATGTGTACTCCCGAGCAGCTCGAGTCCGAGTTCAGAAACTGTCTTGATCTTTGCGTGTTTATGCTCAAGACCCTCGGTCTTTACGAGGACGTATCCTTCAGATTTTCACAGTGGGATCCCGAAAACGCCGCAAAGTATGTCGGAACCGCAGAGGATTGGGAC
>JAFTOB010000021.1 GCA_017451545.1 Clostridia bacterium
CGAATAAAAATCAAACAAACTCAAATTTATCGGTTCTAACAAAAAAGCCGCCCGACCTTCCGCACGGAAGGTCGGGCAAAACTTTTGATTATTCCTGAGATTTCTTGTACTCTTCAACGATCTTGGCTGCCACGTTGCCGGGAACCTCTTCGTATCTGACGAACTCATAGGTGAAGGAGCCGCGTCCCTGAGTCATTGCGCGGAGGGCGATGACGTAGTCTGCGATCTCGGCTCTGGGAGCCTCGGCCTCGACGACGGTGTAGCCCTTCTTGGAGGCGGGGTTCATACCCATAACGCGACCGCGACGCTTGTTGAGGTCGCCCATAACGTCACCCACCATGGAGTCGGGAACGAGGACGTTCAGAGCACCGATGGGCTCAAGGAGGACGGGTCTTGCAAGCTCAAGGCACTTCTTGTATGCCAGAGATGCGGCGGTGCGGAAGGAAAGCTCATCCGAGTCAACCGCGTGGTAGGAGCCGTCGTACAGATCGGCTGCGAGGCGGATCATGGGGAAGCCTGCAACGCCCTTGGCCATTGCATCCTGAAGTCCCTTCTCAACTGCGGGGTAGAAGTTCTTCGGAACGTTACCGCCGACAACCGAAACGGTGAAGGTCAGGCCCTCGTCCTCTGCGGGAGCGAAGCGGATCTTAACGTGACCGTACTGACCGGAGCCGCCGTTCTGCTTCTTATGCTTACCCTCAACGTCAACGGGCTTGGTGATCTGCTCGCGGTAGGGGATCTTGGGAGTATCGTACTTTACGTTTGCGCCGAAACGAGACTTAAGACGTGCGGCGAGAACGGCAAGGTGCATATCGCCCATACCGTAAACGACCATCTGCTTGGTCTCGGGATCGTTCTCATACTTGATGGTTCTATCCTCTTCGGTCATACGGGTGATGGCCTGGGAGATCTTGTTCTCATCGGCGACCGATGCGGGAACCATTGCCTGCGCAAGGTAGGGCTGGGGGAACTTGATGCCGGTGTAGGCATAGTTGGAGCCCCAAGTGAGTGTATCGTTGGTGTTGGTGCCCGAGAGCTTTGCGGTCATACCGATATCGCCGCAAACGAGCTCTGCGACCTCGGTCTGCTTCTTACCGTTGACGGTGTAGATCTTTGCGATCTTCTCGGTGTCGCCGGTGGTGCGGTTGGTCAGCTCGGCGTCCTTCTTGAGAGTACCGTTCATGACCTTGAAGAAGTTCATCTTACCGACGAAGGGGTCGGCAACCGTCTTGAAGACGAAGATAGCGGGCTCACCGTCGGCATTGATCTCCATGGTGTCCTCTTCGCCGTCGACAACGACAGTCTCTTCCTTCTTTGCGGTGTGGCGGGGGAAGGACTCGGTGATGTTACCGAGCAGGGTCCAAACGCCCCAGAGCTTGGTAGCAGCGCCGCAGAATACGGGAACGAGATCGCCGTGGATGATACCCTCGTGGATACCGTTGACGCACTCCATATGGGTGATGTCCTCACCGCCGAAGTACTTCTCCATCAGATCCTCGTTGGCACCGGCAACAGCCTCAAGCAGCATATCGTGGTACTTCTCGGCGGCCTCCATGGACTCGTCGGGAATAGCCTGAACGGAGTGAGTTCCGTTCTTATCGAATACGTGAGCCTCCATATCAACAAGGTCGATAGCACCGACGACCTCGCCGTTGTGGACCATAGGAATGGTCAGCGGGCAGATCTTCTTTCCCCACTTGTCGTGAAGGGCATCGAGAACCTTTGCGAAGCGGGCCTCGTTATCGTCGAATTTGTTAATGAAGAAGGACTTGGGCAGGCCTGCCTCGGTGGCGGCGTCCCAAGCGAGCTCGGTACCCACCTGAATGCCCGACTTACCGTCGACAACGATGAGTGCGCTGTCGGCGACGCGGAGCATCTGGGAGACCTCACCCGAGAAATCGAGATAACCGGGGGTGTCGAGAATGTTGACCTTAATATCCTTCCAGGTCAGGTTGGCGATGGAGCCGGAGAGCGAGAACTTTCTTGCAACTTCCTCGGCATCGTAGTCGCAAACGGTGTTTCCGTCGGCGATCTTACCAAGGCGCTCGGTAGCGCCGGAAATATAAAGCATTGCCTCAGCCAGCGAAGTTTTTCCGCTTCCGCCGTGGCCGAGCAATACGACGTTTCTGATTCTTTCGGTTGTGATTTTAGACATAAGTTCCTCCTTGCGCCCGCTTTCTCGGAGAAAATTCGGGCAAATTTATTTACAATGAATGAAAATACCAATCATCTTGTCCATTGTATCACAAATGTGCACAAATTGCAATAGAAAAAATGATTTTTTTTGTGTATTATATTCATTTTCGTCAAAAATCACAACCCAACCGCACTTCCTTTGACACATTTGACAACCAAATGGGAGAATTTGGACAAAAATCCTGCCGCGGCACGGGCTCGGGAATAAAAATCAGCGGTCGAAAACGACCAAGAATACACCGACAAATCGGAGTTTATTTGAAAGATTTTTTTCGAGAACCTTCTTGCAAGAAGGTTCTCGAGCTCTCCAAGAAACTTTAATGCATTGGTTAAGTTAAAATGGGGAGTATATCTTTCAAACCTCACTCAGACGTTCGGTTTGAGATATTCTATCGGCCAAATTCATTGCGCTCACGCAGGCCTTAGTCCGGCGTTACCGCCTCCTAACGGCCACGACAGTGATATAACTATCGAATTTTTGATCGTAATATTTAGAAAGGGCGCGTCAGGAGGAGTTTTCACCGGACTACGCGCCTGCGAGAGCGCGAACGATTTAGCCGATATAATCACTCAAAATCCGCGACCGAGCGAATTTTGAAAGACACAATTACCCAAACAAGTTAACCAATGCGATGAAAGCTTTTGGGAGAGCTCGAGAACCCTTTTTGCCAAAAGGGTTCTCGAAAAAACTTTTCAAATAAACTCCGATTTACCGAACCTTCTTCTGCCCTGCGAGCTCGCGGAGCTGGGAGTCCTCGGGGACGTCGGCCGATCTTATATAATAACGTCGATTGCCGAAAAGCACGGTGAAAAATCCGCCGCTCTCGGTGACGGTGGTCGATCCGCCCAGCGGTATGACCTCCATATAACGGTCGATCCCCTGCTGAACCTCCACCACGGCGCTGTCACCGTACAGCTCGTACCTGTAAGCCGTGTGCTCGAGGAGCGACAGCCGCCGACATTTGCGCAGTCCGCGCCTGATGCAAACGCCGCCCAGCGCAACCATGACCGCCCCAAAGGCCAGAAATGCGCCGAAAAGCACGCCGCAGGCATAGCTCCGCACCTTCAGTACAAGGCTGAGCACAAGGCTCAGCACGAAGAGCACAGCTCCAACCGCCGCAAGTACCACGGGCGACGCCATTGCCCGACGTCTCATATCCGCGATCTCGGACTTTTTATATTCAAAGCTATATCTCTCGTCCGGCTCGCTGTGTCCCTGATCCGACCTCAGCTCGAGCACCCCAAGCTCGTAAGCCCCACTCAGTATATCGTCCACCGTCACGCCGAAGATCTCGCGCAGGCGGATAAGATTGTCGATGGTGGGCATAGTCTGCCCCGTCTCCCAAAGGCTGACCGTTTGCCTGCTGACTATGAGCTCGCGGGCCAGATCCTCCTGGGAGAGCTTTGCGCGCTTGCGGAAGCGCTGTATGTTTTCGCCCAAGGGCTTGAACCTTCTCTCCGATCCTTCCATTGTAATCCCCCTATTTTATGTCTATATCATCATTATACCATACACCAACCCCCGACGCAAGCAAAAATTGCTTGCTTTTTTGTCAAGCATTGCTTGCGAAAATCGCAAAAAATGACACCCGTGTGCGTTTTTTCGCAAAAATCCCATTTTCGGCAAAGAAAAAAACGGCGCCGCCCGATCCCGCATTTTTTCGCGGAAAAAGGACAGCGCCGTTTTGCTTTTTTCAGTTTGTGTAGAGCTTTTCGAGGTTGTAGAAATCTCTCGCCTCGCGGTCGAAAACGTGGACGATGACCGAGGCGTAATCCACGATGCCCCAGCGGCCGTTGTCTCGTCCCTCGGTGCGGAGGGGCTCAACGCCGCGCAGACCGATGCGGTACTCGACCTCGTCAATGAGCGCCTTGACCTGTGTGGAGGTGTTGCCCGAGCAGATGACGAACCAATCGGCTATGACGGTCTGCTCCTCCACCTTGATGACCTTGATGTCGCGCGCCTTTTTGGAGTCGAGGATCTCAGCCACGGCCTCGGCCAGCTCCTTGGGGTCTGCATCTGTCAGCATCTTTATTTCAATCTTTTCTTCCATTTTCGTTTTTCCTTTCTTCAATTATCAGCTCGTTCAGCGCGTCCACCGTGTCGGGACTTATGGGACAGCCCTCGTCAAGGAGCGCGGTGACGGTCATTTTATAGGATTCGATGAGCACCCGTCGCAGGTGTGCTTCTTTTTCCTTTTCGTTCATTTTTTGCGGCTCGGCCGACCAGAACATCTCGCGCAGCTTGACGCAGTCGGGGAATTTCCGCGTTTCGTCGATGTAATCGGCAAGGTAGATCAGCTTTTCGCAGACCGTCATTCCCGCGTGACCCGTGGTATGCCACCGCACCGCCGAGATCACCTCGGGCGTGGCCGATTCTGCATATTTTTCGGGGATCAGCAGTGCCGCCGTTTGGGCGTGGAGGGTCTTGGGCGCGAAAATATCGATGTCGCGCGGCAGGATACCGTGACCGATCAGGATGGCTATATGCTCCTCCGCCGTATATTCCTTGGTTATATCGTGCAAAAGTGCGGCGGCGCGGAGCACGTCAAGACTCTCGGGAGCGTAAAGCTCGCCGAGCCTAACCGCCATATCCTCCACGGCCAGCGTGTGGCGGCGGCGCTTTTCGGACATTTCCGCGTTTTCTATCTCTTTGCGCAGATCGCACAAAATTTTCTCGTCTATCATCTTATTTCGTCCCGTAAAGTTGGTGGTTTTTAATAAATTCATAGACCCTATCGCTGAGATAACCGCCGTGTCCTCGGCCTTCCTTGAGGCTTGCGCGGAGCTCGCTCGAGGAGATGACCACCGTCTCGTTTTCGATAAACGGTATCTCCTTTCCGAACCTTTCGCGGTAGAGGCACAGCTTTTCTGCCAGCCTCGTCGCCGTTTCGGGCTCACACTCGCGGCGGATGCCAACGGGTGTACAGCGCGCGAAGATCTCCTCGGGGGCAAACCACTCGTCGAGGGTCAGGATCATATCGGTGCCGCAGAGCAGAAAAAGCTCGCGCCCCTCGGCCTCAAGCTCGCGCAGAGTCAGCACCGTGTAGCTTTTGCCGCCGCGGGTGATCTCCATATCGGATACTCGCGCGCCTCTGATATCGCCAAAGGCCAGCTCGCACATACGGAGTCGCAGAGCGGGATCAACGGGAGCGTCCACGTTTTTGTGGGGCGGTATGGCCGCGGGGATGATGAGCAGCTCGTCGAGCTCCATTTGCTCGGCGAATGCCCGCGCCGCCGCCATATGACCCGTGTGGGGCGGCGAAAAGGTGCCGCCGTAAATTCCTGTCCTCACAGCTCGATGCGCGGATTTTTCTCCGATCGGCGGTAAAGCACCAGCTTGAAGCCGATGACGGTCACGACCTCGGCACCCGTTGCACGGGCCAGCTCCTCAGCCGCCTCGCGGGGGGTGTAGGGGCAGGTCTCAAGGGTCTTGAGCTTGATCAGCTCACGGGCCTCAAGGGCATCCGAAACGGTTTTTATCAGGTTTTCGCTGATGCCGTCCTTGCCGATCTGCATAATGGTATCGGCATTCACGGCCAACGAGCGAAGGTATGCTCTCTGTTTTGACGTCATATCAATCTCCAAAATTCTTAATCTCATCGGCCAAACGCTCAATTGCGCGGCCGCGGTGGCTTATTGCGTTCTTTTCCTCCGCGCCCATCAGAGCGTAGGTCTTGCCGAGCTCGGGAACGTAGAAAAGCGGATCGTAGCCGAAGCCGCCCTCGCCGTCGGCGCTCTCAAGGATGATACCGTGGGTCTCGCCGCGAACGGTAAGCCGCCGTCCGTCGGGAAACACGCAGGCGATACAGCAGACGAACTTTGCCGATCGGTCGGACTTACCGCCAAGCTCGGAAAGCAGCTTCTCATTATTCTTCTTATCGTCCGCGTCCTCGCCCGAATAACGTGCGGAGTAGATACCGGGCGCGCCGCCAAGAGCGGTGACGCAAAGCCCCGAATCGTCGCCGATGCCGAGGAAGCCCGAACGCGCGGCGAAGCTCGCCTTGATCAGCGCGTTCTCCTCAAAGGTGGCGCCGTCCTCCACGATCTCGCCCTCAAGACCCACATCGGAAAGCGAAAGGATCTCGATATCGGGAATATGCTTGGCCAAAATGGCCTGAAGCTCGCCGATCTTATGCTTATTGTGTGATGCAAGTACGGCCTTCATTACTTCGTGATCTCCACGCCGTCGAGGAAGACCGACAGCTTCTGGTTGATGTAAGCCGACTCCACCTCAAGCATATGGTACTGATAGGTGGCCTCGGCGTTCTCGTTGCTGCCCGCGGTCTCAACGAAAATGTCGATGTTGGGCACTCCGCCGCGGGTGTTCATATAAATATCGGTGACCTCATAAGCAGCCGCCTTGCCCTCTCCGAGGGTGACGAGCACGAGGATGTAGGTACCTTTTTTCTCGGTGTCGAACTTTTCAAGGTCGCACATACCGCCGAGGGAATCGATGATCTCGTTGGCGCCGTCCTTGGTGTTGTAGGTGGCAAGCACCACACCCTCCTCGGCCAGCAGATCCTTCTCGGGAATATCAAGGCTGAAGTTGATCGCCGAAAGCTCGGCTATATTATCGGTAAATTTCAGCGAGTTGCCCTCCTTCACCGCTTGGGTGGTCTCACCGCCGCCCGTAGGGGTCGAGCAGGAGAAAAGGCAGGCGACGGCCATGAGCATGGCCAGAATCAAAGCAATCTTTTTCATTTTTCGTCCTTTCAATCGGCCTTGCCGAAGTCCTCGCCGGGCAGAAGCGCCTCTACGAACTCCTTGGCATCAAAGCTCTCCATATCGTCGATCTTCTCGCCGACGCCCACGAACTTAACGGGAATACCGAGGGCATTCTTGATGGAAATTACGATACCGCCCTTGGCCGTGCCGTCCAGCTTATTTAGAATAAGGCCGGTGATCTCTGCGGAATTTTTGAACTCCTTGGCCTGAATAATGGCGTTCTGACCCGTGGTGGCGTCGAGCACCAGCAGATTCTCGCGGGATGCGCCGGGCAGCTCGCGGTCGATGACTCTGTTGATCTTCGACAGCTCGTTCATCAGGTTCTTTTTGTTCTGAAGTCTGCCCGCCGTGTCGACGATGAGCACGTCGGCCTTCTTGTTCTTTGCGTAGTTGATGGCGTCAAAGACCACGGCGGCGGGATCCGAGCCCTCGCTCTGCTTGACCATATCAACGCCTGCGCGGTCGCACCAGACGGCAAGCTGATCGATAGCCGCGGCACGGAAGGTATCTGCCGCCGCAACCACAACCTTTTTGCCCTCGCGGCGGAGCTTGTTGGATATCTTTCCGATGGAGGTGGTCTTGCCCGCACCGTTTACTCCGATGACGAGGATGACCGAGGGCTGGGTCTCGAGCTTCAGGGGCTCGCCCTCGCCGATCATACCCGTGAGTATCTCGCGCAGAGCCTCGGTGACCTGGGGCGGCTCCTTGAGTCTGCCGTCGAGCACGCGCTCGCGCAGCTCCTCAATGATCTGCTCCGAGGATTCCACGCCCACGTCTGCGTATATGAGCAGCTCCTCAAGCTCCTCAAGCAGCTCGTCGTCAACCTTGACGAAGCACTTTGCAATGTTGTCAAATTCGCCGAAAATGGCATCCTTGGTCTTTTTCAGTCCGTTTTTAAGCTTCTCAAAAAATTTCATCCCAGCTATCACCTTTCTTTTTGCTGATCTCACCCACGTCAAGCTCCAGAACCTTGGAGATTCCGTGCTCGGGCATAGTCACGCCGTAGAGGCGGTTTGCGGCCTCCATAGTGCCGCGGCGGTGGGTGATGACGACAAACTGCGTGCCGTCGGTATATCTCTTTATGTATTCGGCAAATCTTGCGACGTTGACCTCGTCCAGCGCCGCCTCGATCTCGTCAAGTATACAGAAGGGCGTGGGGTTGACCTGAATGGTCGCAAAGAAGAGCGCGATGGCAACGAAGGACTGCTCGCCGCCCGAAAGCTGCATCAGGGATTTGATGATCTTTCCGGGAGGTGCGGCCTTGATCTCGATGCCCGAGCCGAGAACGTCCTCGGGGTCGGTCAGCGATATCTCGGCAGAGCCGCCGCCGAAGAGCTCGCAGAACACACGGTTGAAGTTCTCGTTTATCTTGTTGAAGGCCTCCATAAAGGTGGTCTTCATCTCGCGGTCGATGCGCGAAAGGATGTTTTCAAGGTCGGATTTCGCCTCGGTCAGATCCTTGATCTGCGCCGACATATAATCGTATCTCGCCTTGACCTCCTTGTATTTTTCCACGGCGTCAAGGTCCACGTTACCGATTCCGCGCAGCTTGTTGCGGCATTCGGTCTGGATCTGCTGTGCCTCGCGGCGCGACTCGGGATCAAGGGCGGGATAGCCGAGGGCGATGGCCTCGTTTCTCGTCAACCCGTGCTCCTCCATCAGCTTGTTTGCCAGCTTCTCCTGGGTCTCTCGCAGATTTTCGAGCTTGTTCTCCTGCTTCGTATACTCGCGGGAGATGAGCTCCTTTTCGTTCATTCGGGCGCGGATCTTCACGTTCAGCTCGTTGAGACGGCGCTCGAACTCCATACTGTCCTCTTCAAGGGCGGCGCGCTGCTCGCTGAGGCGCTTGAGCTGCTCGTCATACTCGGCAAAGCGCTCGCGGTTCTGCGCTCTCTGCTCGGTTATGGTCTCGATCTGCGCTTCAAGCTCGGCGATGCGCTCGCGGCTCGATGCCATATCGGCACGGTAACGCTCGATGGTGGCCTCCGAGCCGTCCACCAGCATCTGCTGCGTCTCAATGTCCTTGCCGATGGAGTTTATGTCGATGTAGCTTTCGGTCAGCTTCTGACCCAGCTCGTCGCGCAAGGAGAGCTTTTCGTTGCGCTCGGTGTCGCGCTCGGCGCGGTAGAGAGCGATCTCCTCGCGACTTTCGACCAGCCTGCCGATCTCGGCGGTGAGGCGCTTGATATCGTCCTCGTTTCTCGCTCTCGTTTCGCCGAGAGTGCCGAGGTCGCTCTGCAGCTTTGTCAGCAGAGTGTTGTTGGCCTCAAGCTTGGCTTCAAGCTGACCGAGGCGGTTGAGCTCGCTGTTTTTCAGCATATTGATTATGCGGAGCTTATCCTCGCCCGCATTTCTGCCCTGCTCTGCCTCTTCAAGAGCCTTCGCCTGCTTCGCGCGGGACTTTTCGTCCTGCTCGATCTGTCGCTTGATGGCCTCAAGCTCGGTCTCGAGGTTCTTTATCTCGCCCACGCGGCTGAGAATGCCGCCTCGGGTCTTGGTGGAACCGCCGGTGAATGAGCCGCCGGCGTTGATCTGCTGTCCGTCAAGAGTGACCACGCGCACGCGGTATCTCTGGGCGCGGGCCATTTTCGTGGCGTTGTCGATGTTATCAAAGACCACGGTGCGACCCAGCAGGTTCGACACCACGCCGCGGAACTTATCCTCGCACTTGACGAGGGTGTCAGCCACGCCGATATATCCCTCATAGCCTGCGGCGGCGCGGAGCTCCTCGGTCAGGGTCGAGGGCTTCATTGACGAAAGCGGGAAGAAGGTGGCTCGTCCTGCCTGCGCCTGCTTTAAGCAGTACATAGCCGCCTTGGCCACAGACTCGTCGGCAACCACGATGTGCTGAAGGTTGGCACCGAGAGCGGTCTCAACGGCGGTGATAAACCTATCGTCCACCGAGATCACGCGGGAAAGGGGGCCGTATATCTTATCACAGCGCACGCCGCCGGCATCGGTTATCTTGCCCTCGGCATACTGCTTCATAACGAAGCGGACGCTGCTGTTGTAGCCCTCAAACTGCTCCTCCATCACGCGGAAATTTTCGATTCGCTGAATAATGGAGTCGCGGCGGAATTTCTTTGTCGAAAGGTCGCGGTCGATCCCCTCAATGGCGGCCTCCAGCTTTTCGGCCTCGGCGGCGTGAGCCGACATTTCGGACTCAACAGAGCTGGCCGATTCCTCGTAGGAATCTATGGATTTCTGAACCTGCGCGCACTGCTCTGTCAGCTCGCGGGAGGTCTTTTCGTAATTTTCAAGGTCGCGGAGCATGGAGCCTGTCTTGTCCGAATCCCCTGCGTTTGCATTTTCAAGGACGCTGACACGGACTCGGAGATCGTTCTCCTCTGCCTCTATGCGGCGAATATCCTCAAGGGCGGCGGCGATGTCGAGCTCAAGCTCGCGCGCCTCGCTCTCTGCGGTCTTCTGATCCTGCGCAAGCTTTTCGTAGGCCGCCTTTGCCTCCTCGAGCTTTGCTTCAAGCTCGCGGACACGGGCAAGCCTTGCCTCCTTGCCGAGGCTCTCGTTCTCGATGGACCTCTGCGCCGTCTCAATGGAGGCGCGGGCGGCGGCAAGCAGTTCGCGGGTGTGCTCGAGATTGGTCTCGGCCACCTTGTAGTCGCTGTCCAGCTTATGGTTCGCCTCGGTCTGCTCCCTGATCTGACGGTAGATCTGCTCCGAGGACATTTTCGTGCTCTGGGACTCCTCAAAAAGGCGTGCGTTCTGCCGCTCGAGCTCGGCTATTGAGTCCTCCGCGTTCTGCAGGTCAAAGCTTGCGCGACGGTAGGCCTCGTCGGCCGCCTCGATATCGGTGCGGAGCTTTTCGGTGTCGTAGAGCCAGAGCTGAACGTCGGCCTTCTTTTTGCGGTCGAGCAGCTCAATGGCGCGGCGTGCCTTCTCGGCCTCCTTTTCAAGGGGGCCGACCTGGGACTCGACCTCAACGAAAACGTCGTTGATACGGGTCATATTGTCCTCGGTCTGGGCCAGCTTGCGCTCGGTCTCGGTCTTTTTGTGGCGGAAGCGCGCGATGCCTGCGGCATCCTCAAAAACGCTTCTGCGCTCGTCGCTCTTTTTCGAGATCATCTCGGCGATCTTACCCTGACCGATAATGGAATATCCGTCACGGCCCACGCCGGTGTTCATAAAGAGCTCGTATATGTCCTTCAGTCTGACGGGCTTGCGGTTGATAAAATACTCGCTCTCGCCCGCGCGGTAGTAGCGACGTGTGACGGTCACCTCGTCATAGGGGCTGTCGAGCTTGGCCGTCTCGTCGGTGTTGTCAAAGGTTATGGATACCTCGGCAAAGCCCATCTGTCGGCGGCTGTCCGCGCCGGCGAAGATGATGTCCTCCATTTTGGAGCCTCGGATGCTCTTGGCCGAGATCTCGCCGAGAACCCAACGCATAGCATCGGAAATATTCGATTTTCCGCTTCCGTTGGGGCCGACGATGACCGTGGTGCCTCCCTCAAAGGTCAGCTTGGTCTTATCGGGGAATGACTTAAAGCCCTGCATTTCAAGCGATTTAAGATACACGGCATTCTCCTTGCAATTTTATTTTGGTCAACAGTACTCTAATTTTATATTATAACCTATAATATCATTTTTTTCAAGAATTTTTACGCGATTTATGCCGTATTTTTCGCAAAGACGGCATATATTTGCCCTTTTTTGCCCCGTTGCCTTGCTTGTGGCACCGGGCGCGACGTGTATGACAAGGTTTTCGGGCCTTTCGGGCAAGCCGTCGATCGCCTCGCAGATGCGCGAAAAGTAAAGCTCGCTCATTGCCATCTCGCCTACGGCAGGGTGGTTTGCGCCGCCGTAGACCTCCTCCTCGGAGGCCAGATTTTCCGATGCGCAGAGCCCCACGCGGATAACACGAACTCCGCATTTATCGAACACGTCCAGCACCCGCGCGGCGCGGACGGCAGCCTCGGAGTCGGTCAGCGGAGTATATTCCCCACCCTGCGCCATTCGGCAGAGGGCGGTCTTTTTAAAGACCACGGTGGGATAGACCCGCGCGGTGGAGGCGCCCATACGGCAGATATCGCGCGCGGTGCGAATCTCGCTTTCGGAGCTTGATCCCGGCAGGCCGATCATCATTTGTCCCACAAGGGTCAGCCCCGCCGCGCGGATGGCGGCGCAGGCCGCCTCTGTCTGCGCCGCGGTGTGACCGCGGCGCGAGGCGGTCAACACACGGTCGTCGGTGCTTTGGATGCCAAGCTCCACGGCAGATACCGTGTAGCGCGAAAGGATGTCAATAATCTCGCCGTCTATATAGTCGGGTCGGGTGGAAAGCCTGATGCCGCAGACCCTACCCGCGTCCACGTATTCCTGAGCCGTATCCAGCAGGGAGATCATCAGGGAGCGGTCGATGCCGGTGAATGAGCCGCCGAAAAAGGCGATCTCGGCACGCCTGTCACCCAGCGTGGCAAGGGCGGACTCTATCTCACTCCGCACGGCGGACGGATCAAAGTCACCGTGACCCGATATGGTTCGCTGGTTGCAAAAAACGCAGTCGTTGGGACACCCCAAATGCGGTATAAAAATCGGAATATTCGCATGCTCATGCTTTGCCATAGCTGATCTCCTTTCTTTTGTTTTTGATACCGATAAATCGGAGTTTGAAGGGTTCAAACAGATTTCACCGAAACGGATCGCAGGCGGTATAATATAAACCCTGTAGGGACCGGCGTCCTCGACGGTCCATTATACGAAAAATCAATGAAATCAAAGGTTTTTCGCCGTTTCGCCTTTCCCATCTTCGCGGACCGTCGAGGACGCC
>JAFTOB010000022.1 GCA_017451545.1 Clostridia bacterium
AACGTATTTCACCCAAAGCGGATCGCGAACGGTTAAAATTTAACCCTGTAGGGACCGGCGTCCTCGACGGTCCACGTCACGGGATCGAGATATTTAGAACGCAAATCCCAATAAAATCAATGGTTTTTCGCCATTTTGCCTTGCACATCTTCGAGGACCGTCGAGGACGCCGGTCCCTACAATTCGTTAGGTTTGCGCCGTTCGCTTTGTGCCTTGAATTTCGTAAATTCTTTCAAATAAACTCAAATTTATCTTCGTGCCCTGATCGTCACCAGACAGAAATAAAATATGCCCCGCATTTGCGGGGCATATTTTTGTTTAAAGATACCGATCATTTACCGAATTTTTTTCTGAGCCAGCGGTCGCTGAAATAGTGCCATACGTATATGCCTACGCGGACGATCCAGTCGGCATACATGGCGATCCAAACGCCGATGATGCCCAGCCCGAAGCCGGGGAGGGTGAAGAGATCGAAGACCGACACCGCGCCCAGCGCCATGAAGTATGCGCCGGCCACGCGAAGGATCCACATAGAGAGCATGGAAACGAACATGGGGAACTTGACGTCGCCCGCCGCGCGGAAGGCCGTGGGGAGCATAAAGCCGATGGGCCAGATCAGAGCCGCAAGGGCGCAATGGGAAAGGAGCAGCTTGATAGCCAGGTCTGCCGATTCGCCCTCAAGTCCGTAGGCCGTCACCAACGGCCCCAGTAAGATGACCGTGAGGATGATCACGCACCAGAGTATCAGATAGTTGAGCCCGAGGATGCGACGGGAATAGTACTTCGCCTGCCGCCGCTCGCCCGCGCCAATGCACCGTCCCACCACGGGAACCATTGCCGCCGAGCAGGCCGTGCCCGTCATATATTGGAAGTTCGCAATAGTCAGCGACACGGCGTTGGCCGCGATGACCGTGGTACCGAGCCCCGAAATGAGGGTCTGTGTCAGAAGCCGCCCGAGCTGAAAGGCCGCATTTTCGATCCCGTTGGGAATTCCGATGTTAAGAACCCTTTTGATTATTCCGAGATCCGGGCGGTAGCGGAAGAGCTTGTCAATGTGAATATCAAATTTTTTGCTGAGGATCAGCACCATCATAATGGTCGCGCCCGCAATTCGTGACACAAGCGTGGAGACGGCCGCACCCGCCGCGCCCATACCAAATACGCAAATGAGAAGCGCGTTGCCGATAATGTTGATCACGTTTGACGCGAGCGACACGGTCAGCGGAATAAAGGAATTTCCCGAGGAGCGGAAGCAAGCGCCCGCGCTTTCGCTGATGGCGAGGAAGGGGAAGGAGAGGGCGATGAAAAGGAAATAGTCCTGCGCGTTCTTCATTACGTCGGTCTCGGCGTCGCCAAACAGAAGGCCGAGCAACGGGAAGCGGAGGAGCTCCACCGCCAGCGTAAGCAAAATGGCAAGGAAGGTCGCGATATAAAGGAGCTGCTTGGCCGCCTCGCTGATATTGTCGGCGTTTCGCTCGCCGATCTTTTGCGCGACCACGACGGCGCCGCCCGTGATCATGGCGGTGAAGAAGATTATCAGCAGAGTGTCAAGGGAATTGACCAGCGAAACGCCCGAGACGGCCGCCTCGCCCGCGCTCGACACCATCATAGTGTCCACCGCGCCGACCATTACGTTCAGCACCTGCTGGACGAACAGCGGTATCAGCAGCTTGACCAGCGCTTTGTTTGAAAACAGAAGCTCTCCTTTTGAAGGCGATGGGGATTTTTTGAATAATGACATAGTAAAGAACCTCTTTATTTGACAAGCTCGTAGATCTCAACCTCCCACGGTGTGAGCGATCTTCTCGCAAGGGAGGGTGAGGAGCTTTCCGTGTTTGACAAAATTCTGTTCCATTTGCCGCCCGCAATTTCTTCGGGAAGCTCAAAATCAACAGGATCACCCGAATAGTTGGCTATGACGAGAAGGGTCTGGGCCTCACAGCTTCGGGTGTAGGAAATTATGCTTTCGTGACCGTCGAAAAGGAAGGTCAGGTCGCCCTCAACAATGGCGGGGCAGCTTTTTCTCAGGGCGATGAGCTTTTTATAGAACTCGAAGATCGAATCGTCATTTGCGCGGTCGGACTCAAGATTTATTTCCTCATAGCGTGGATTGACCTTTATCCAGGGCTTGCCCGAGGTGAAGCCCGCGTTTTCCGTGCCGTCCCACTGATAGGGCGTTCTGGCGTTGTCGCGGCTTTGGGGCGCAAGCCTGTCTATGGCCTCGCGGGGAGATACGCCCGACGCAACCATTGCACCGTAGTCGCCCACGGTGTAGCGGCAGTTGTAATCCTCGATTGCTTCGTACTTGACGTTGGTCATGCCGATCTCCTCGCCCTGATAGACGAAGGGCGTTCCGGGCGTGGTGTGCACAAGGACGCCCAAAAGCTTGGCCGAGGCCTTTCGGTACGCCTCACTGTCGCACCCGTAGCAGGATACCTGACGCGCCGAATCGTGATTTGAGAGGTACTGTACGCTCCAGCCGCCCTGCTCGATGACCTCCGCCCATTTTTTCTGCACACGGCGGAACTGATCGGGGGAGATGAAAAGTCGGCCGCGGTAGGCGAGATCGAAATGGTAGACCATATCAAGCTCCTCGCGGTCGGGGTGAACGTAGGGCAGGGCATTGCCGTACCACACGCCTGCGCCCTCACCCACGGTCACGCACTCGCGCTTTCCGAAGACCTCGGTGTAAAGCTCGTGAATGATCTCGTGAATGCCCTCAATGTTGGTGCACATGGATTGGTCGACGACAAAGCCGTTGCGGTCGAGTAGTTCGTTGGGCTTTTTCTGTGTGTCGGGGAAGCCGGGGGTCTTTTTGAAGCGGGTGAACACGTCGAGGCGGAAGCCGTCCACTCCCAGATCGAGCCACCAATTAAGCATATCGCAGACCTCGCGGCGCAAGGGCTCGTACTCCCAGTTGAGATCGGGCATTTTGATGGAGTATTGATGGAAATAATACTCACCCGTGGCCTCGTCAAATTCCCAGGCCGAGCCGTTGCCCTCGCGGAAATAGCTGCCCCAGTTGTTGGGCTCGGAGCCGTCTTCCTTGGGGGGCTGCCAGATGTAATAATTGCGATAGGGATTATCCTTTGATTTGCGCGACTCGCGGAACCATTCGTGCTCGTCGGAGGAGTGGTTGACCACAACGTCCATGATCACGCGGATCCCCATGGAGTGCGCCATATCGAGCAGCTCACGGAAATCATCAAGAGTTCCGTAGGCGGGGTCGATGCTTCTGTAATCGGCCACGTCGTAGCCGTTATCCACCTGCGGCGAGGTGTATATGGGCGTGAACCAGATGCAGTTGATTCCCAGCTCCTTCAGCATGGGGAGCTTGGACATAACGCCGCGAAGGTCGCCGATGCCGTCACCGTCGGAGTCGCAAAAGCTCTTGCAATATATCTCGTATACAACGGCAGAATGCCACCATTTTTTGTCCATTTGCAAAAAGATCCTTTCGGCTATTGACAAATTTTGAATTATGTATTATGATTATACCATAAATTGTGCGCTTTTCTTGCCAAAATCGGCTTAATTTATGCCATATTTTTACCGAGGTTAAAATGCAAGCAAATTTTCTTCTGACGAGAGAAATGAACAACCGCTTAGTATGCGACGTTGTGCGTTCCCCCTTAGTCGGCCATCATTTTCACTCCCACATAGAGCTTTACCTGATCAAGTCGGGCAGGATAGAGATCCTGATCAACGGCAACAAAAAGGTGCTCGGCGCGGGCGAGATCTCGGTGGCTCTGAGCTATGATGCCCACAGCTACCGCACGGTGGGCTCTTCCGAGGCTATATACCTTATAATTCCCCTTGAGTATTGCGGCGAATTTTTGCCGCTGATCTCATCAAAGCGTCTTCCGTCGCCATTTATCAACGATGAAAAGACCTGCGAAACGGTTAGGGCGGCAATGGAGGGACTTATTTCGGGCGGCAACGAGATCACCCGACGTGGGTTTATTTACTCCATCCTCGGCGCTGTTTTCGACCGCATGACAGATGCTGACGAGCCGACCCCCGATGCATTCTCGCCCCAAATTCTCATATATCTGAGCCGTAATTTCAAGGATGAGATAACCCTCGAATCGGTAGCGCGCGAGTTCGGTATTAATCCAAGCTACCTGTCGAGGAGCTTTCGTGAGACCTTTGGCATTTCCTTTATTAAATATCTTACCGTGCTTCGCCTGCGCGAGGCGGTGATACTGCTTCGATCGGGCAAATTCAGCGTCACGGAGTGCGCGTACGAGAGCGGATTCGGGTCTATGCGAAGCTTTTATCGCGCATTTCACGATGAGTTCGGCTGTACGCCTCGGGAGTATTTTCAGGGCAAGCCGACGGGAAGGGAATAAAGGGGCTTTTTTTCGAAAACGGTTGATTTCAGGCCACCCGTGTGTTATAATATAAGTGTTCAATTATATTTTGAGGAGCGAAAATGGCAGAGAGAATGAGCGACGACCACGGCATTATTGAGCTCAAGGGCAGTGTCGAGGGCATAATCTACGCAAACGAGGAAAACGGATATACCATCTGCGATCTGGGAACCGAGGAGGGTGAGCTTGTCACCGTCGTCGGCGTTTTGCCGTACATAAGCGAGGGCGACAGCCTTGCGGTCTACGGCCGCTGGGTGCATAATCCGAAGTACGGTCGCCAATTCGCCGCCGAGCGGTTCGAGAAATCCCTGCCCGCCGATAAAGCCTCAATGCTCCGCTATCTCGCCTCCCGCGCCATCAAGGGCATCGGCCCCAAAACGGCGCAGAAGATCATCGATATGTTCGGTGACGAGACCTTTGACGTAATTGAAAATCACCCCGAGTGGCTGGCCGACATCCCCGGAATCTCACGAAAAAAGGCCGAGGAGATCTCCGAGGACTTCCGCGAAAAGGCGGGAATGAGAAGCGCGATGATCTTCTTCCGCGACTTTTTCGGTGCCGCCACCACGGTCAAAATATTCAACAAATGGGGCAGCCGTTCGGTCGACATCGCCAAAAAGAACCCCTACCGTCTCTGCGACGAGATCGAGGGCATCGGCTTCGAGCGCGCCGACTCCATGGCCATCAAGCTGGGAATGGGCGAGGGCTCACGCGAGCGCGTGCTGTCGGGCGTGGTCTATCTGCTTTCGCGCACCGAGCGGCAGAACGGTCACACCTGCCTGCCCCGCGAAAAGCTGGCCGCCGCCTCGGCCGAGCTGCTCGGCGTTAGCGTCGAGCAGACCGAGGAGGCCATCTCCGAGCTTTTGCGGACCGACCGTCTGCGCTACTCGCTCTGGGACGGCGTGAAGTATATCTACCGCGCCGAGACCTACGAGGACGAGAGCTTTATCGCCGAGCGGCTGGTCTATCTCGACAGCGTGTGCGCCTCGGTGAACGTGGAGGATATCGGCAGGCTTATCGTCAAGACCGAGACCGAGAGCGGCATCACCTACGCCGCGCTTCAGCGAAGCGCCATTGCCGACGCGCTGGTGTCGGGCGTGACGGTGCTGACGGGCGGCCCCGGAACGGGTAAGACCACCGTTGTCCGCGCCCTCATCGGAATTTTTGAAAATATGGGCTTTGAGGTGGCGTTGGCCGCCCCCACGGGACGAGCCGCCAAGAGGCTTTCGGAATCCACCTCCCGCGAGGCCAAGACCATACACCGTCTGCTCGAAATGGGCTACGGCGCCGACGACGGCAACGCGCGCTTTATGCGCGACCGCGACAACCTCCTTGAGGAGGACGTGATCATCGTCGACGAGGCGTCCATGATCGACAACGGCCTGATGCGCGCGCTGGTGGAGGCCATCAAGCCCGGCGCGAGGTTTATCATAATCGGCGACGCCGACCAGCTTCCCTCGGTGGGCGCGGGCAACGTCCTGCGTGATATTATCGAAAGCGGCCGCTTTTCCACCGTGCGCCTGACCGAGATCTTCCGTCAGGCACAGCAGAGTCTGATCGTCACCAACGCCCACAAAATAAACGGCGGCGAGATGCCCGATCTGACCGTCAAAAACAGCGATTTCTTCTTCCTTCCGCGGTCGACCGACCGCGAAATAGCCGAGACGGTGGCCGATCTTTACGCCAACCGACTCCCCCGCGCCTACGGCGCGGAATGCCGACACGGCATACAGGTCATATCCCCGTCGCGCCGCGGCGAGGCGGGAAGCGAAACGCTGAACATCCGCCTGCAGGCGGTGCTCAATCCTCCCAAGGACGGCAAGCGCGAGCACAAATACCGCGAAATAACCTACCGCGAGGGCGACCGCGTTATGCAGATCCGCAACAATTACGAGCTTGAATGGCACAGAGGACGGCAGAACGGTGCGGGAATATTTAACGGCGACATCGGCGTTATCTCCCACATCGGCAAGAGCTCCATGACCATCGTCTTCGACGATCGCGGCGTAGAGTACGATTTCTCGCTCCTTGAGGATCTGGAGCCGGCCTACGCCATTACGGTACATAAAAGCCAGGGCAGTGAGTACCCGACGGTCATAATTCCCGCCTACTCCGCGCCACCGATGCTGCTGACGCGAAATCTGCTCTACACGGCGGTGACGAGGGCGCAGACCCGCGTTATAATCGTGGGCAAGACCGAGATCGTGGAGACTATGGTGAATAATAACCGTCAGTCCCTGCGCTATACGGGGCTGGCCCGTCGGCTGAAAAAGAAGGAGCTTGAGGTATGAAGCTCCCGTGGGCGTTGCGAAATTTCTTTATGCCGCCCATCTGTCCCGGCTGTCGCGAGTGCATTGCGACGAAATACGGGGCGAAAAACGAGACCTGCGCCGATTGCGGAATGAAATGGACGGCGGCACGCGCGACTCTTTGTCCCGTCTGCTCAGAGCCGTGGCACAGCTGCCTTTGCACCTGCAAAAAGCTCGAGACGGCAGGGGCGAGCGCGCATATCAAGCTCGTGCCCTACACCTCGCGCGAGGGGATCGGCAACCGAGTGGTGCATTATATCAAAACGGTGAGCGACAAAAGGATCTTTTCCATGCTCGGCCGCGAGCTGGCACGTGAGATCGACCTGTATTTTGACCGAATGGGTCTGCGCCGCGAGGACGCGATCCTGACCTATGCACCCCGCAGGAGGCGCACCGTGAGGCTGGTGGGCTTTGATCAGGCGAAGCTACTGACCCAAGCGGTTTCAAAGCACAGCGGCATCCCTGTCGTCAAGCTTTTGCGGCGGAAGGGCAGGGGAGGTCGGGCGCAGAAGAGACTCGATGCGGCGACACGCGCGAAAAACGTGCACGGAATGTTTGAGCTCTGCTCGGGCGTTGAGCTTTCGGGCAAGACTGTCCTTCTTATCGACGATCTGGTGACCACGGGTGCCACGGCGGGCGAGTGCGTGCGCCTTCTGAAGAAGAAGGGTGCCGCCCTCGTTATTTGTGCTTCGGTGGCATATACGGAAAAAGAATAAAGACGATCCCGACCCGCCACGCGGGTCGGGATCTTTGCACGGGGAGCGATAAATCGGGCCCGTCGATCCGAGGATCGACATCGCCGAGGCAGCGGATGCACGGGTAGCGTAATCTTGTACCGCACGCGATCACCCGATGGTGGAACTCACCGATAAATCGGAGTTTGAAGCAAAACATCATCGACCACTTGTAGGGGAGGGGTCTCCCCTCCCGTGGAGAATGCCTTGGTTTGCGGGAGGGGAAACCCCTCCCCTACAGATAAATTTGTTCGCTCCACCGCCGTGAACATCACGAACGGTTAAAATTAAAACCTTTAGGGACCGGCGTCCTCGACGGTCAATTATACAAAAAAACAATGAAATCAATGGTTTTTCGCCATTTTGCCTTGCACATCTTCGTGGCCCGTCGAGGACGCCGGTCCCTACAATTCGTTAGGTTTGCGCCGTTCG